>NZ_AZQP01000004.1 GCF_000601455.1 Fervidicella metallireducens AeB | reverse complement strand
AAAAAATAAACAAGCATAATGCTTGTTTATTTTTCATTATTTTAAAATATATTCTATTTTCTGTTAAATATACTGAAAATACTTTTCTTTTCTTTAATTTTTAAGGTTTTGTAATTTTTTTCAGCAAATTTTTTCAAACTTTCCCTTGATAGTATTAAATTATCTATCAATTCTTTATCTATTCGACTGATAATGTCGAAGGATTTTTTAAGTTCAGGAGAACGTTTCCCCGTTGTATGGGCATCGGTGGCAATAAAACTACAGGCTCTGTTTTCAACTATCCTTTCTGCTGTCTTTTTTACTTCCCTTCCAAATAAACCTGTTAAGCTCCCTGCGTTAATCTGAAGGTGACATCCTTCATTTAAAAATTCATTAAGCCTTTGGGGTTTTTCAATTATATATCTATAACGTTCTGGGTGGGCGATTATGGGTGTAATTCCCATGATTCTCAGCTCGTAAATCAAATCTATTGTGTTTTTAGGCATTTCGTCAACTGGAAGTTCAATAAGCATAAAATCAGTATCCCAAAGCTTTCCGATTATCCCATTTCTATAATCTTCAATTATATTTTGATTTAAAAATATCTCCTGTCCTGGGTATATTTCTACTTCTATTCCTGATTCTCTGGTTTTTTTATTTACCATTTCAGTTAATTTTACAACTTCATCATAGGGTGTTTCAAAATATCCAGGAAAATAATGGGGTGTTGCAATGATGGTTTTTATTCCGTCTCCTTCTGCTATTTTAAGCATTTCAATTGTTCCATCCAAATCCTTAGCCCCATCATCAATCCCAGGAAGTATATGACAGTGTATATCTATCATTTTACCTTATTTCCCTCTTTCTCATTACCATAATAGTAATAGTAGCCATAGCCTCTTCTTGAGTTAATTTCAACCTTATTTAAAACAACACCTAAAATATTAGCTCCAACGTTAACCAAAAGGGTCTTTGACCTTTCAACAGCCTCCCTTTCAGCCTGACCAGATGAAACAACTAAAAGAACTCCATCCGCCATTGTTGAAAGTATCTGGGCATCTGTTACTGCAATAACAGGAGGTGTGTCTAAAATTATAAAGTCAAACTCTTCCTTCATTTCACTAATAAAATTCCTCATCTTATTAGATGAGAGCATCTCCGCTGGGTTTGGAGGAATTTTACCAGAAGTCAGAATAAGGAGGTTGTCCATAAACTTAACAGCGACATCCTCTACTTTAGCATTTTCAACTAACAGGTTTGATAACCCTTCCTGATTGGAAATCTTAAATTTTTTGTGTATTGATGGTCTTCTAAGGTCACAATCAATCAGAAGGACCTTTTTCCCCATCTCTGCCATTGAAATAGCCAGGTTTCCAGCAGTTGTTGACTTTCCCTCCGTTGGTCCTGAACTTGTTACAACCACAGTTTTAATATCCTTATCAAAGGAAGCAAATTGTATATTGGTTCTAAGGGTTCTATATGCCTCTGCAACAGGTGATTTAGGCTTTCTATGCATAATCAATTCTGACATTTTATCCCTCTATTCTTCTAAGTTTTTTGGAATAATTCCTATTACAGGCAAATCTAAATATTTCTCTACATCGCCTTCAGTTTTTATTGTATTATCCATATATTCAAGAATAAAAACAATTCCAAGTGACATCATAATACCTAGCACAAAGGCTATTGCAAGGTTTAAAACCTTTTTAGGCTTAATTGGCGAATCAGGTATAACAGCAGGGTCAACTATCTGAACATTACCTGTTGGGTATACCTCCTGAGCCCTTTCAATAAATGTTGTTACAAGGTTATTTACCATATTTGCTGCCTCTTGAGGATCCTTGCTCTGTGCCTTTATCTCCATTATCTGTGTATCAGCTGAGGGGTAACGGTTATTTTCTTAAGAAAATCCTCAGGGGTTATTGTACTTCCAAGCTTTGTCAGGGTCTTTTCTGCAACGCTTCTTGATTTTGCTATCTGGCTATAGGTTTTTACTAACTTTTGATACATCATAACATCATTATAGTCAACCTTTGAGCCCTCCTCTGTAGCTGGAGGCTTTCCAATTATTATACTTACCTTTGCCTCATATGTTGGCTTTATAACAAAAAAGCTTAATACCCCACTTAAAACAACACAGGCAATTGTAATAGAGATTATAATCCATAATCTTTTTCTTATTGCTTCAAAAATATCATGTAAATCCAGCGTCATTTCCTGTTCCAAATTCATTCCCCCTTTTGTCTAAATATCACGTTATCTGTAAATTCATTTCCATTTCTCCACTGTTATATTATACAATATTTAAATATATATTTAAATATTTTTTAAAGAATGTAATTATTTTACAGTTTTACATGCCAAATATATTAACCAATTTCATAACAGTAGTTATATCAACATTTTTTATCAAGGCTGTTTTAAGCTCTCTTCTTTCATCATTTGAAAGGCTTGAATACATACTTTGAACAGCCTGAGCATCCCTTTTATATTGATAATCCGGGTTGCTAGCTACTTTTCCTAATGTTGATTGGATTCTAGATACAATATTTTTTTGTTTTGAAGTTGATAAAGAACCCATAACCTTATTTAGCTGACCCCTGATTTTTAAAAGTGATGCAGCTTCACTATTGTCAGCAGCTTTCCCTTCAGTTTTTGTTGTTCCCTGTGATTTCTGATTCGTTTTGCTGTCTGCCTTATTCGTAGATTCTTTATTTTCTTCAGCAGTTATAGTTTCAAATATTATATCTGTTAATTTTAATTTTTCAACTTCTAACTTTATTTTTTCATCCTCTATTTTTACAGATTTAATTTTCAAAGGTAGAAGTCCTCTTGCTATTTCGATTTTTTCATCTGTTATATTTATTCCTTCCTTTACATATTTCCCTGCTTCACTTAAAACCTTTGATTTAGATAGGGGAAGGCTGCCAATTCTTATTTTTGAAGGTTTAAATATCAATTTCTCATTTTCATATGAAACTTCTCCTGAAACATTAGGATAAAATACATATTTGTCATATTTTACCCCAGCATAAACACTTAATTGGTTCTCTGATATTTCAGTAAATATATCCTTGATTTCAAAATTATCCTTTTTTATTCCCTCTGTTAGCAGAGCTTTTATCTGACTATTAATATCATCATCTGTTATTTCAATTGTTCCACCTTTAAATTGAACATCCTTTATCTTTTCAAATAAAGCATCGGACTCTTTAACCCCAGGAGCTTCATATTTGTGAAAAATCATTGAGGTAATTACAGCTAATGTTCCTAAAAAAATCAGCAGCACAGAAAAAAATCCAATAGCTATTCTTTTTTTCTTCATTCCTTCACCTCTTATCTGTTTTGAATATATTTTTCCTGTTATTTAACCTTAATTTTAAGTGTGAATGTATTTGTATTAGCAGAGTTAGATAAATCTACTGCCTTTATTGATATAATGACGTTACCGGAAGAATCAACCTCACTTCTACAGCTTGCAAGGGTTGCCCCTTCAGGCGGGTTATCCCATCCCATAAAGTCATATGGTATTCTAATACTTTTAAGGACATTTGCCTCTGTTGTAAAATCCTTTGTAAGTCCAGTGTAGTCAATAGTCAATTTTGCCTTACCTGATGTTGCCAGGCAAACATTTGTTAAGCTAGTGGCATCTGGTACATTTGACAAATCAATGCTGTATGAATTTTCCCCATCCTTATTAAAGTTCATCTGATACTTTGTGCTTCCCTGTTTATTATCGTTAAGGAGAAGATAAACCTGTGTTAGTTCAATTTTACCAACTGGATTTGTCCCTCCTGTTGGTGGAGGAGTTACCCCACCTGAAGATGGTGTTGTTTCTCCTGTAGGAGGGGTTATCTCTCCTGAAGGTGGTGTACTTCCTTCAGGCTGCGTAGCCTCTCCATTTCCCTTGTTTTCTTCCTTTTTGTCCTTATTTTCGTTGTTATTTTGGTTATCAGCTGGTTTATTTACAGCAGCTGCTCTAACTATAAAGGAAGATGATTGAACATATCCATCGTAGGAAACAGATGTTCCAGCCCTTTTTATGTATATTACAACTCTGTAGGAACCAGCCTTGTTTTGCTGTATAGTAATTTTTTGATTAAGGTTGCCATTTACATAGGTTTTGTTATATGACCTTGGAAAGTTTTTATAAAGTTCTGTTGATGTTCCCTTGTTTAAATCAATTATCTTAACTCTATATTGTACCTTTCCAGAATAATTTGGAGATTTAAAGGATATAGTTATTTTTTCCCCTACTTTATATTCCTTTTTCAAATTTGAAGTCAGTATAACCTTTGGCTTTGTTATTTTTACAGTTTTTGCAGAAACAAAACAGTTTTGAAGAACAATTGTTAATGTGAATAATACCAATAAACCTGCTGCTATCCTCTTTATGTTTTTCCTCATATCATCACCCCTTCAGTTACTTACATTTCAATCATAGAAGAAATTCCAAAGACTTGCAATATTTTTTCAATATTTTTATGTAAATTTTAATTTTATTCAAATTCATTTTAAATTTTCAAAAATAAAGCTGCCTTCTGGCAGCTTTATTTTATTTTTGAGTTATCTGACCTAGTTTTACATTAACCTTGTAGTTATAATATATGTTACTGTCTGAAGCAAATGTTATCTCAACTGTGTTATATGAATTTACTAATTCATTTAAAGTTTTTCCTAATAACTCTTCATCTGAAGCTATTCCAAGGGCTGTTTTTATGTCATTAATGCTTACTGAAGCATCCTTTGCAACATCAAAAACAGTCTTATCCCCTATTTTTACTTTCTTGATTGTCAAACCAAAGGCTTTGTAGTCTGATACTAGTATTTCCTGATTTAAATCAATAACTTCCTTAACTGCCGCAACTATTTCTGAATATGAATCAAAGTTTTCTGAGAACATCTTATCATACATATTTCTGTATGAGTCTTGGTCAAGTTTTCTTAAAAACTCTGATATAGTTGCTCCATGTGGCTTGTTTTGAAGCTTGTCAGCAAGGTATACATTTACAGTTTTATCTCCAATCTTAACGCTTGTTAAAACTTCACTAAGTTTTGTCAATTTTACAGCATCTATGTCTCTTCCTTCATCCCTAATCTTATCTCTAAGTATTAGAGCTAACTCAGTAAGAGTCTTGTCTTTATAGCTATCGTTTAAAGTAATATCAATAACACTTGTTTCAAGATTGCTGCTTTTTAATCCTGTTGTTGTAATTGCTATGTTTCTGTTTACAATATTTAAAGTAAGTAATTTTGTTGTTAATGCTTTTATATTGTTGTTAAGTATATCATTTTCTGTATACACTGTTGGTGGAGCTGGTGGTACAACAACTCCAGTGTTGTCAGATGGCTTTTGTTCTTCTTTAGTTATTGTTCCATCATTTGTAAGTTCCACTTTATTATTGTTGTAATTTAAGCTATCAACAACAGCATCCTTAGCAATTGTAACCTTTGCTTCTGATTTTGCTTCAACTTTCTCAACCTTTGAGCCCACAGCAATTTCGATTACAGCAGGTTTTAAGATTTCAATAGTTTTAAAGTTACCCTTAAAAACTATTTTATCTTCCTTATTTTGTGGAGCAATTTCAACTTTTCCAAAGTTACCAGCCTTAGCTTCAAGTATTGAACTTGATTCTACCCTGGTTTTTTCAAATTCTGTATTTCCCTTGATTTCTATCCTTACATTTGATTTTGATTTAACTTCAAGATCCTTTGCCTTTGTGTTGTTTAAATGTATACTGTTTGCTCCACCAGATAAAACAACAACCTTTGAAGCTTCAACGTTTTCAAGGTCAGCGTTGCCATTTGTGCCTGGATCAACAGTTACAGTTCCCTGAGTTTTTACATTTTTAACTGTTACGTTGTTTGCCTTTATTGTTACATCTTCTATTACTATGTTCTTTGCTATTAAACTTCCATCATAAACCTGTCCTTCTTTATCTAATACAACACTTATTTTCTTTTCTGTTTCAACAGGAGCTGGCTTCTTAACCAAGAAATAAATTGTCTTTACATAACTGTCATAAGAAACCTTTACACCAGACCTCTTTACGTAAATTGTCATAAAGTATGTACCTGGCTCGCTGATTCTCCAGCCAATTGAATATGGTTTTGCACCATTTGCAACTGATAAATCAGTGTAGTATTTTGATGTTATAGCCTTGTTCTTTGTTGAATTAAAAAGCTTAACAGTGTATTGAACCTTTCCACTGTAATTTGGTGTTTTAACTTGGAAAAACACCTTCTCTCCTATGCTGTATTCCTTCTTTAGAACTGAGGCTAATTGAACCTTAGGTTTAACAACTACTGCCTTTGTGTTTTTCTTTGTTGCTGCGTTAACAGGCGCAAAACTGAAACAAGTTGTTGCCATAAAGGCTACAACCATAAACCTACTGATGAGTTTCTTTGCTTTCATCTTTTGCCTCCCCCTTTCTTTAATGTTTTATAAAAGCTTATATTCTACTATAAATATTACTTAACTTTACAATATTTATCAACACTTTTGTTTGATTTTAATTGAAATTTTACTATTTTTCTATATGTTTATCCATTTTTTTCTATTTATTGTTCGCCATTTAACCTATTCTTACATTTTAAATAAAAAAAATTGTTCTTGATTAAATAGCAGAATCCAAAGCTATCCGAGTTTTATTGATTAACATCAACATATTTTCTTTTTCTCTTAAATACCCCAAAAAAACTTCTGGTTCTTCCTTCTGACCTTTCCTCAGCATGATAATATTTATAATAATTATGATAATTCCCCTTAGCTGCTGTATATTTATTTAAAACTACACCTAATATCTTTGCATTAACCTGCTCTAATAACTCCTTTGCCCTGAGGACTCCTGCCTTTTCCGACTCCCTTGAAGCTACAACAAGAAGGCATCCATCACAATATTTGGATAATATCTGGGCATCTGTAACCATCAAAACAGGAGGTGTATCAATAATTATGTATTCATATTGTTCCTTTAAAAATTCATGAATTTTTCCATCTTATTTGAAGCCAGAAGTTCAGCAGGGTTTGGCGGAACCGTTCCAGATGTAATCAGACTTAAATTTTGTATTTCGGTTGTTTTAACAGCCTCCTGAAAGGAGACTTCTCCTATTAAAATATTTGAAAGCCCCTTTTCATTTGATATATTAAATACCCTGTGAAGACTTGGTCTTCTTTGGTCGCAGTCAACTATTATTGTAGAATGCCCTGACTGTGCAAGTGTTACCGCAAGGTTTACTGCTGTAGTTGTTTTTCCCTCATTTGGAGCAGAACTGGTTATAACTATTGTTTTTACTTCCTTGTCAAATGAAGAAAACTGTATGTTAGTCCTTAAGGTTCTGTAGGCTTCCGAAATAGGTGATTTTGGCTTTTTAACGGTTATTATATTAGGTTTTTCCATGCAAAAATCCTCTCTTTCCCTTATGTTTTGAAATCAAACATTCCTTTGCATTATTTCCAATTTTTACAAAATGACACCTTGATTATATCATTTCTGTAACATAAGAAAAAAAGAGGATATTTCACTTAATTCCTTGATTAATTGTAAATATTTAACATTTTCTTCCTTTACTTATAAATTCCTTTATCCATCTTCTGTTATTTAACTTTCCCTTCAAAGTTTTAAGTTTTTCGATGTTTTGTTCTTTAGTTCATTTAATTTTTCTTTATAAAACTTTGATTTGTCGAAGGATTTTTTATTTTAATTCCATCAGGGCTATTTTTATAAAGTTTGGATAACGAATAAAGTATCTGCTGAAAAGCCTTGCTGGCTCATTTAAAAACCTCCAGAACCATTCAAGCTTAAGCCTTCGAATTATCATAGGGGCTCTTTTTACTTCCATTGAATAAATCTTAAATGCCCCTCCCACTGCAAGGGCTATACATGATTTTAGTTCATTTTTATATTTATGAAGCCAGAGCTCCTGCTTTGGGTGTCCCATTCCAACAAATAGGATATCAGTTTTATTTTCCTTTATATCCTTTAAAATTTCAGCATCCTCTTCCTCTTTAAAATAACCATTGTGAAAAGCTATATTTTTTATACCTTTAAACTTTGCCATTATATTTTCCTTCATAAGTTTAAGAGTTTCATCCTGACAGCCTAAACAATATATATTCAGTGAATGCTTATCTGAAACCTCCAATAGACTGTCCATCAAATCAACACCAGTTATCTGATAAACCCTCTCACCCTTCAGTTTTGAAATAAATTCAATGGGCCATCCATCTGCAATTATAAGCCCCGCCTCCCTATAGGCATTATATACTTCTTCTCTTTTATATAATGTTATTATGTGGTCAACATTAGGAGTAAAGATACACATACAGCCGGTTTCATTATTTTTATTCAACAAATATTTTTCTAACTGTAACTTCAGCTCATCCAGTTTTTTATCATAAAAATTCAGACCAAAGAGTTTCTTCATAATATCTATCTCCTAATCCTTGTTAATATTAATCTTTTTAAATGCCTGATTTCAGATGCTAATAAAACTACAAGTAATAAAATGATGTTTATTTTTTTACTATTATTTTTATTATCTCTGTATAGCCTTATAAAGTTGTCAAATTCATTTTGTCTCAGTTTACTTAAATCTCCAGATAAACCTCCTTCACCAAATTCCCTTTTATAGATATTTGTCAGAGGCTGACTTAATTTAGCCCCTTTATATTTCCTTGCCACCTGAAGAAAAAAAAGGTTATCCTCAGCCTGATGTTTTCCCTCAAGGAAATAAAGGCCATCCCTTCTGAAAACTTCACTTCTTACAACTGTTGTTGGAATGCAAAAGAAAACCTTAAAGAGCATTTTGTAGAAATTAGATTTTTTTATGGGCTTTTTAAAATTCTCTTTTGTCCATATATCACCATTTTTAATAATGTTGTAATTTGTGCTGCTTATCATTATATCTTTATTTTTTTCCATAAAGCCTATCTGAAGGCATAATTTATCTCTTTCCCAACTGTCATCGGAGTCTAAAAAGGCTATATATTGTCCCTCTGAAGCCCTTATACCCTCATTTCTTGCCCTTGAAGGTCCTGAGTTTTTCTGATATATGTGTTTAAAGCATATATTTTTGTGATTTTCCATAAACTCATCAGCTAATTTGTGACTGTTATCAGTTGAACCGTCATCAACCAATATTATTTCAAAATCCTTAAAGCTTTGATTAACAACTGACTGCAAAGCCCTTATGAGAGTTTTTTCTCTGTTATAATATGGGATAATGACACTTACCTTGCACATTCCAATCCTCCTTTAAGGGGAATCTTAATTTATCTTCCATAAATAATTTTCATTGCATATTCATATCTGGCCCCCCAGGAATTGTTAAAGCCAAAGTTTATAATATCTTCTCTGTTATATTCCTTGTTTAAATACTTTTTTATTCCAGTTAAAAAATCCGAAGTATCCTTTGCAACATATATAGGGGCCATTGTGTTTTTAACTTCCTTCAAATTACTTGAAACCACCGGTATACCTGATGAAGCATATTCATAAAGCTTTATTGGACTTACTGCATCTGTAAGTTGATTTTTAATAAATGGAATAATTGCAACATCAGCATTTTTAAGGTAGGAGGGTATTTCTTCATAGGGCCTTGGGCCTAAAATATACACATTTTTTAAATTTTTTATCTTTGAAAGATCTATTCTAGGTCTGCCTATTATAAAGATATTTGCATCTGATCCATCTGCAATTTCCCTGATTAGTCCAACATCAAACCACTCATCAATTGCACCTACATAAACAACCCTCTTCTCCTTCCCATGATACTCCCTAGGGACAGTCAGGTTTTGTTTGTTAAAATGCTGAAAATCCACCCCGTTATTTAAAAGATAGGGCTTTTTATTTCTTTCTAAAACTTTGTTCTCTAAAAATTTTGAAGTTATAAATATAACATCAGCCTTATCTATAAGCCTTTTTTCTATTTCAACTACACTTTCAGGAAATCCATTGTGGTGTGAAAAATCATCAGGTATTCTAAATATAAGCTTGTCATAATCTAAGACATTGGTTAAATAATAATGTTTTGGGTTTGATATCCAAAGTATATCTACCCTGTCAAAGCCAATTTTTTTCAGGCTTTTTTTAATATCTGGAACTATATATTTCTGGTTATTTAAAACTATTTTTTCATCCTTTGAAAATAGGTAGTTTCCATAAAGCCTTAATGAATATGGTGCAAAGCCGTAGATATTCTTTGCCAGTTCATGTCTTTCCGGCGAAGATATGCTTTTTTTGAATTTATAGCCCTTCTTATCCTTAATGTATATAAGCTCATTAAATAGATTTGACATCCATAAAACTTCCCAGCCATCCTTTACAAAACAGTTTGCATAATGATAGTTCCCAAGTTTGCTGATCTTATCGTTATATTCTACGAAATCACCTATTATAACCCTTTTCATCTTTCTCCTTCTTTCACTTTTGACTTATAACTCTATATAAAATTTTTGTTATTTCCCTGAGATTTTTTAAGTTATATATTCCTATTGCTATAAAAATTCCAAGATTTAATTGCCATCTCTTTATGATTAAATCTGTAAATACAAGTAATATTACTAAGGCTGTGTTAATTAAATAAAATTTTATGGAGAAGTCATACCAGATTTTTTTTGATATCATAGTTCTTATAAAGAAAAAGGCAATATAGGACAGCCCTGTTGAAATTGAAGCCCCAAGAGCTCCGTATTTTGGAACTAAAATTAAATTTCCAATTAAATTTAAAACAAAGGATATAAGGGAAACTAAAAGATTATATTTTGTTTTTTTACTGAAGGCTATGCCAATTGTTGTAGTTTCTGAAATTGTGTACATTACAGGAACTAAGAGTAAAAAGCCAACGCTTTTTCCAGCCTCTGAATAGTCTGCAGATAAAATCAGTATTATTACATTTTTAAATAAAATAATTACTGCAAAAAGGATAAGGATAATTGAAGTTAAATATCTGCTGACCTTTATAAATCTGTCATTACTAACCCCTTCTTCATACCACCTGAATGAGGTTGGAACCCAAAAGGTTGTAAAGGACTGCTGTACTATTGTCATAAGGGATGCAATTTTAAATGCGGCAGAATATATACCAATTTCACTGAAATTTGATAGATATCTCATTGTCATTCTATCCGCAGAATTAAAGAGCCAACCTATTAACATGGTGGGAACCAGAGGCAGTCCGTATTTTAGCAATGTAGCTAAAACCTTCCTATCTATTTGTACTTTTTTAAACCAGAATTCCCTTGTATAAAGCACCTGAAAAATACAATTTAAAATCAGTGCAGTAAAAGTTGCCCCCACCATGCCAATATAACTTCTGTTTACAAATTTTAAAAATATAAAGGACATAACAAGGTTGTTAAGTTTATTGGATATATTCAGCATTGAGTACTGAATTGATCTTTCCTGCATCCTCAGTATAAGAAAGCTGTATCTCTCAATTATATAAAGGGGTATTGATGCTCCAAGGATTAATATCAATATAAAACTTTCCTCAGCAAAAAATATTTTTGATGCAGGTTTATATACAACAAGCAAGATTAAAGCTGTTATTATTGAAATAATCAGTGGCAGGGTTATACTTGTCCAAAAAAGTTTTATTTTATCTTTACTGCCGTTGTATTCCCTCATAAAGGCCTGGTCCAGTCCAAGATATATCCCTAAGGACAAGAGGGTTGAAAACAGGGTGTACATTGACACCTTTCCCAAATCCATGGGAATCAAAAACCAAGTTAAAAGTATTGTGTTTATAAATCCTAAAAAAGCACCTGCCACAGGGCCTAAGGAAAAGCCCATCAATCTTTTTATAAAAACTCCTGATGTTTCCTGCATTTTATTTCCCCTTATTTTTCCTATATTTCTTCCATTATCTTTAATTCCCTTAAAATTATCTTTTCATGGCTGCAAATTTCTTTTATCCACTCTGAAGCTGATTTGGAGATTTTTTTGAATTCCTCTGGATTTTTATAAAGGTATTCCAGAGCCCCAGCAATTTCTTTATAATTTTCCGTTAATATTCCTGTTTCCTTATTTTTTACAAACTCAGGTATAGCTGTGTTATTTGACGAAATCGGAACAAGTCCACTGCTCATAGCTTCACACATGGAAACCCCCTGGGCATCCTGTCGTGTTGGACATAGAAATATTCCATAGTTTTTGTGAATCTGGGATATCTCCCTTTGGGATAAAAATTTGTTGTAAATCTTCACGTTTTCAAGACCCTCTAATTCTTTTGTAAGCTTTTTAAAATATTTTCCCTTTCCATATAGTGCAAACTCCATCTGATTGAAGAAGCTTTTTTCCCTAAGTTCAAGAATAGCCTTTATGCTTATATCATTTGCATATTTTTTTGAGGAATAGGGCCTTATTGATAATATCTTTTTCCTTTTTTCTTCGTCTTTTTCTAAATACTTAAACATATCTGTGTTCACTGCATTTGGAATGATTTCATAATTATATATCTTTGTAAATGTATCCCTTTGGGTTATCTGAAGCATCCAATTGGAAACAAAGATAAATTTTACCGTGTAATTTCTGGATTTTTTTATAAACTTCCTTAGATTATATAACTGAATGGTATTTGTAAATATATATTTAATGAAAGCTTTGTTAAAGTCATATAACCTTCTATACCAACCTAAGGCCTCATAGCATGTATAAATACTATTACTTTTAATTTATCTAAAAATTTGTTGATTACCCTCATCATATCTACATCTATAAAATGAACTAAAACTATATCCCTTAACCCCTGATGTTTTTTTAATAAGCTTTCAAGTTCTAAGGCATTCCCCTCTGTAACCTGAACACCCTCATATTCATAATTATATAAAGATTTACTTTCCTTCTTTAAAACAAAGACTGAAAGCTTTTTTCCCATTCTTATATATTCTTTGTTCCTTGTATGAATAAAGGCGTTTCTGTAATAGTCTTCTTTGCTTGGATATTGGTTAGTTACAACCAGCAAGTTCATATATGCACCCCTTTTGTTTTATTTCCTTACAGCAGGGCGAGAGTGAGGTAAATTTAACTGCCTTCAGTATTATAATTTGAATAAAAATCAGCTGGGCAAAGAGGTCATTGATATCTGCAAGGGCGTTAAATCCATTTATAAATACATGCAGCATTAAGAACAATACTGCTGTTTTGTAATCCCCTGTCCTTAATATTTTTATCAATGGGGTTATAAATATTATTAAATATATTAATAAAGTAGTTATTATTCCGTAATCGTAGCTCAGCATTATTATTGGATATTCAAAGTTTGTCATTCCCATAACACCTATATATTTTGCAACTGTTTTAGAGTAATAAAGACCTTTGCCTAAAATAAATTTTGGAAGTTCATAATTGCCAGTTAAAAGTTCCTTCAGGAGTTCGTTTCTTCCGGAACCAAAACTTTTATACATAAATCTTTGCATCAAATTGTCCTGGAAAAGACTGCTTTTATAAACTGCAACTCCTATTAAAAGAAGAATAATATAATATGAAAACCTATAGTTTTTTGGTTTATATATAAATATCAATAGTGCTGCAGCAATTATCAGCCCTGTTTTACTTCCACTTATTACAATACCAATGATTAAAATTAATATAGATGTGTAGCTCTTGTGGGTTACTTTTTCCTGACTTTCCCTGAAGATGTTGTTTAATATGAAATAAAGAATAAATACATATGCATTGTATAATGGACCACCAAAGATTGAATACAACCTGTAAATACCCATAATCTGCTCTATCTGAATCAATCTTGCCATATCATAATAGGTATAGTTTATAAATATATTCTGAAGGCTGTATTTTAATCCATAGTCTATTAATCCGTAGATTAAAATAAAAACAGTATAATAATTAAATGCCCTTATAATATATGGCACAAAGGTGTTATACTCATCCTTATCATATATAAATGAAAGTAAAAAAACGGGAATTATATATGAAGTTATTACCTGTATAACAGAACTTATCTCTCCATTAGATGAATTTATAATGTTGTATATAAAGTAAATTGAAAAAAGAATTATAAAAAACAATCTTATAAAATTTATTTTCCTTTTTACTAATCTGTTAATAAATAATAGTCCAAAGGAACACAAAAATAATAAATTTATCAGTGCAGAATATTTTGTATATCCTGCAATTTTGCTGGCAACTGACATTCTGACAACATTATTTATAACAAAAATAGAAAGAAATATTGTCAAATTGATTATTACTATAAATCTATTCTTTTTCATCTCTTTCTCCTATATTATTTTTTAGCATGCATTTTTGTCTCCAAATAGGACAAAAACGTTTTATATATTAGCTTCAAATCAAGAATTATGTTTCTCTCCCTTATATATTTAAGATCCAGCTCTACCCATTCATCAAAATCGATATTATTTCTACCGCTGATTTGCCAATAGCATGTAAGGCCTGGTTTTACAAGAAGTCTCTGTTTCTGATACTGGGTATATTCCTCAACCTCCTTATCTATTGGAGGTCTTGGACCTACAAAACTCATCTCACCCTTTAAAATGTTTATAAGCTGAGGAAGTTCATCTATGCTTGTTTTTCTGATAAACTTTCCTACCCTGGTAACTCTGGGGTCATCCTTAATTTTAAATACCGGTCCTGACATTTCATTTTTATCCTTTAATTCCTTAAGCCTTTCCTCTGCATCTGTTGTCATGGAGCGGAATTTATACATATTGAATTTTTTACCGTATTTACCACAGCGTTTTTGAACAAAAATAACCGGACCCTTTGAATCAAGTTTTATTGCAATTGCAACTGCAATAAAAACCGGAAGGAGAATAATCAGGCCTATAATTGCTCCTGATACATCTATAAGCCTCTTTGCAGCTTCATAGAAAGCACTTTTTCTGTATTCCTTTAAGACCAGTTCCTGATAAATCAAATTCGACTCCATATTATCCCCCCTTAAATTATTTGCAGTTTCGACATTTTTCTTATTTGTAATTATATAATATATAAACAGTTTTTTGAATATTTTATTACGTAATTTTTAATTTATTTTTTAATTAAATTAAATTTTTTACTTAATTTTGGTTTCTTTGGTTGTTAATTTCTTAAATTACCATAATTTAAATAAAAAAGCATTATGGATGTATTTTTTATAACTTCCATAATGCTTTTTGGTTTTATATTAAATTTTTTAGCCTTTCCAGCCAAATCTTTGGAATTTCATCCTTGGGATTCAACCTTGTGGAGAGCTCAAAGGCACGCCTTGCCTCTTCTATTTCTCCAAGATTCAGATGACAGACACCTATGTTGCATATTATTCCTGCATCATCAGGCATTATCTTCAGTGCCTTTTTAAAATATACAAGGGCTCCTTCAAAATCACCAAGGGCAGCCAGATTTAAAGCTATTTCACTGTAAACCTCAAGTCTTTCTCCACCTATTGTCAATAGTTCATTTAAATACATTAGTGCCTTATGATGATTTTCTATTTGTCTGTAGGCAACTGCTGCATAATACTGTGCATCAAGTCTTTCAGGGTTATCCTCAATATATGGAATTAAGATTTTAAGTGCCTCAAGTCCTTGTCCTTCTTTTACTAAATCAACTGCTTTGTCATACTCCTCAACGTTTTTTATTTTCTCCAGAAGTATAGAAGCTTCCTCTGATGTTGCTGGATCCTCAAGGCATCTTCTTAAATAAATCTTTGCCTTGTCCATGTCTTTGTTTAAATAATATTCACCTAAATGGAAATCTGCAACTGAATATTTAGGAAAATCCTCCTTTAATCTTTCAAGGCTGGCCACTATTTCATCCTCAAGAAACTGAAGGTTTGTTTTGTCGTAAAGCTTCATAATAAGCAGTATTCTATTGTATTGAAATTCTTTTTTAGGATTTATTTTAATCAAGGCAGTTGCTAATATAACAGCCTTTTTGGTGTTGGTTTCTTTGTTTTTTTCTATCTCCATTATTATGTAGTTTTCTATACCTTCAATTAAAGAAAGTATGTTTTTATAGTCCTTTGAGTACTTAAAATCCGGGTCACATGCTATCATGTAAAGCATCCCTTTGATTATTGCAAGAGTCGGCAGGTTTTCAATGCCCTCCTTTGCAAAGGTTACAATATCCTCTGGAAGTAATGGATAGTCGCCCCTTTTTAAAATAGGGTTTCCCTTTATATTTAATGTTAAGTCCTTAGATATTTCTATAAAGACGCTCTTTTCTATTTCAGTCTTTAGATAACTTTGAAAATCCATATCTACACCTCACTTGTGGTTAGTTATTAATAACGAAAAAGCAGGCGTAATCAGCACCTGCTTATTAATCTGTTGTTATTAAAAGTCTTTTTTCTACTGCACATTAACTATATCATATATTATTTTCTATTTCAAGAAACTTTAATCCTTGGCCTTTAGATTTATTTTTCATATATGAACTTATGGAGAAGTTCTTTGTTCTTTGGAATATCTGGAACCAAAACAGCCATTCCCTTTATTTTTTTAGGTGTAAAGGTTTTATCAACTGGAATTCTATATTCCTCAAGCTCTGTTAAGTTAAAACCCATGATGTCTGTAACTAATGTCAGAATCTGTGTATTGCTTAAGCTTGTTTCAACATATGGAAAAACCTTAGAAATGGTTTCAGGCAGTTTTGACATACCCTGGGCTTTTATTTTTATATAGATTTGATTTAAAACCCTTCGCTGTCTTTCTGTTCTTTCATAATCTCCATTTCCAACATATCTTATTCTGGAATATGCCACCGCCTGTCTTCCATTTAATATTTGAAGCCCTTCTTTTTTAATATCTGCTACGGTATTGCCCTGCAACTTATTAAGCTCCGAAAGATATTTATTAAGAACTGGAATCTCAGCTTTTTTTACATATATCTCAACCCCTCCAATGGCATCCACCAACTTTTCCAGTCCTTCAAAGTTCACTGTAATATAGTCCCTTATGTCTAGATTAAAGTTTTGGTTAATGGTTTTTACTGCCAGTTTTGCCCCATCTATTGCATAAGCTGCATTTATTCTGTTCTCACCATGTCCAGGTATTGGAATGTATAAATCCCTCATAAATGAGGTTATCTTAATATTTTTTGCCTTCCTGTTTACTGATGCAACTATAATACTATCTGAACGTGAACTTACATCTGGGTTTCTGGCATCAAGGCCAAAGAGGGCAATATTATATATTTCTTTATCTATTTTACCCTCAGGAACTATTCCAAGTTCCTCATTAGATTTTGGCAGTTCCTTTCTTGGCAGTCTTTTAAAATAAGAAAAACCAATGTATGCACCAGTAAGAAGAATTGATAATATTATCGTAAATATTAAAATCCCTGTTCTTTTTTTCATAACATCACCTGCCTTGTATTTAGTTTTGTCAGATGGATGAATTTTATGTTTCTTTATTAAAAAGAAACATAAAATTACTTTAATTTCTTCACCTGAGATGGTATTTATAAATAAAATAAAAGAACTTGTAAAAATAAATATTTAGTTATATAATTATATCATATTTCGATATCGATTTTTGATATATATTTTTTCAGAGGTGATAAGAAATGCAAGATAAAATCATGCGAAAACTCTTTCTAGGTTTTGTTCAAATCCATATACTCCATCATGCTGAAAAGGAGCCTTTCTATGGTGTCTGGATGATAGAAGAGCTTCGTGAACACGGTTACGATATGAGTCCAGGAAGCTTATATCCTCTTCTTCATAGTATGGAATCCAGTGGGTTATTGGAAAAAGCAGAAAGAACAGTAGATGGAAAAATCAGAAAATACTACAGGATAACTGAACTTGGTATTGATGTTTTAAGGGAAGCACAAAAAAAAGCCTATGAACTATTTAAAGAAATAAAGGATTAACAAAGGGAGAGTTGATTTTAATGTTTTCGTTAAAAAAAGTTAAATACAAACATATTCTTGATATAGATAATCTTAATATTAAGAAACATAAAGTTACATGTATTGTAGGAGAAAGTGGCAGCGGAAAGTCTACACTTTTGCGTCTTCTAAATAAGCTTATAAGTTGCGATAGTGGAGAAATCTATTATGAAAATCAACTATTAAATACTATTGATTCTGTAGAATTAAGAAGAAAAGTTTCTATGCTGCCACAGCTTCCAGTTATTTTCCCAGGGACTGTCAGAGATAACCTTCTAATAGGCTTAAAATTTGCAGAAAAGCTACCTGTTGGGGATGAAAAACTCCATTATATTCTAAATTTAGTTCATCTAAATAAAAAACTTGATGAGGACAGCCAGATGTTGTCTGGTGGGGAAAAACAAAGACTTGCTTTAGGTAGACTGATTCTTCTTGATCCAGAGGTGTTTTTGCTTGATGAACCATCTTCTGCCCTGGATGAAGAAACAGAAAGTATAATTATTGAAAAATTAGTTGCATACACAAAGGAATCAAATAAAACTTTAATTATGGTTACTCATTCAAAAAAAGTAGCCCATACTTATTCAGAAAATATTATCGAAATTAATAAAGGTAAAGTTGTAAATTTTAAGGAGGTTTAGCAAATGAACAGTATAATTCACCTACAGCTGTGGCAAATGTTATCAGCCTATTTATTTGTTTTAATATTAATTTTTATCGTTAAATTAAAAGGAATTCCAAGAGAAAAGGAAATATTCATATCCTCTATAAGAATGACAATACAGCTGATTCTAACAGGTTATCTACTGGTGTACCTTTTTAATACCCCATCTCCTGTTTACACAATTATTATTTTAATTGCAATGCTGGTTTTTTCTATTTACAACATCATTAAGAGAGCTAAAAGAAACCTATCTTTAAAACTTAAACAGATAATTGCTTTATCAATGTGCATAGGCACAGTATCCTGCTTATTTTATTTTTTACTTATAGTTGTACGTATAACCCCTTGGTATGACCCACGCTATTTTATCCCCATTGCAGGTATGTTGATAGGTAATTCAATGACGGGCATATCTTTAGGAGTAAGCCGTCTGGTTGATGGTATGCATACCCATAAAGATTTTGTTGAAGGTGCCTTAATGCTTGGAGCAACACCAAAAATGGCAGCAAAACAAATTGTTGATAATGCATTTGATTCCGCAATCCTACCAACCATTAATTCTATGGTTGGTATGGGAATTGTTTTTTTACCAGGTATGATGACAGGTCAAATATTGTCCGGAACTTCACCTATTACAGCAATAGAATATCAAATTGCGATTATGCTTGGAATACTTGGAAGTGTATCACTGACTATAATTATATTTGTTCAATTGGGCTATAAAACATTCTTTAATAACCAAAGCCAGTTAATTATAGGTGAATAGTAAATAATTTTTTAACTTGTCAAGATGGAATTTTAACCTGCAAGATGATTGCCCTGTTTGGAAGATAAAAAAAGCCCATACAGGGCTTAATCTTGGTGGATTGCCATAGCATTATCCGGATTTTCCTCTTCTTTTCTTTCCTTAATATAGGATACTGAGGCAATTATTGTATTGTAGTCGTTAAGAACTGAAATTTCCTCTGCAACTTCAAGGTCTCCTACTGTAAATCTACCTCCAATTGGAACCTTTGACAGGTCTGCCGTAAAATATCTTGGAAGAGCATCAGGAGTACATTCAACCTCTACTTCGTTGATTTGAATCTGAGCTATTGCTCCATTTTTACTTATTCTCTCTTCCCCCTTTATAACTATAGGAACCTTTGCATGTACCTTTTCTGAAGAGTTTATTCTTTGAAAATCCATATGTACTATTTCTTTTGTAATTGGATGACGTTGAACTTCCTTCAGCATAACCTTTTCCTTTGCACCATTTAGGTCTAATTCTACTATGCCATGTTCACCAGTTTTTTTAATGACATCATGTACTTCCAGCTCACCAAATTCAACTAACAGATTTGGATTGTTAAGTCCATAGACAACAGCTGGTATTCTTCCTGAGTTTCTTAATCTATGGTTATTTCCCTTTGAGGCACAATCCCTCATGTTTCCGTGTAGAGTATTTAACATTAGTTTCCCTCCTACAAAATATACATTTACCTTATGAAGTTTTTCCCATAATTTAATTTTTTAAACATATTTTTGCGAAAAAATTTATTTTGATTTTGGCAATAAAATCATTGCATTTTATAATGTCTTATTCTATAATTAATTAGGTTGTAAAAACTGGTCTAACCCTTGTGTCTCAAGGGCTATAACATATATATTCTGAAGGAAGAAGGTGTATATTACATTGTACAAGATGGATCAAACTAGAACACCAATTTTTGAATCTTTAATGGAATATGTTAACAGAGAAACTATTCCTTTTCATGTGCCAGGACATAAAAAAGGTGACGGCATGGATGATAGGTTTAAAAGCTTTGTAGGAACAAATATTCTTTCAATGGATGTTACGGTTTTTAAACTTGTTGACAGTCTTCATCATCCAACTGGCCCTATAAAAGAAGCTATGAAGCTTGCAGCTGATGCATACGGTTCAGACATGGCTTTTATTTCTATTCATGGCACAAGTGGTGCTATACAGGCTATGATTATGAGCGTTGTTGGTGAGGGAGATAAGATTATCGTTCCTAGAAATGTTCATAAATCCGTAACAGCTGGAATTATTTTAAGTGGTGCAACGCCTGTTTTTATGCAGCCTGAGGTTGATAAAAATATAGGTATAGCACATGGTGTAACACCTGAGACTGTTGAAGCTACATTAAAGAAACACCCAGATGCAAAGGCAGTACTTGTTATAAACCCAACATACTACGGTGTTGCAACAAACATTAAAAAAATAGCAGATATAGTTCATAGCTATGACATTCCTCTAATTGTTGATGAGGCACATGGTCCCCATCTTGGATTTAACGAAAAATTACCAATGTCTGCAATGCAGGCTGGAGCAGATATCTGTGCACAAAGCACACATAAAATTATTGGTTCAATGACACAAAGCTCATTCCTTCAGGTTAGAGCTGGCAGAGTTGATATTAACAGAGTTCAACAGGTTATGAACCTTCTTCAAACAACAAGCCCTTCATATCCATTAATGGCTTCACTTGATGTTGCAAGAATGCAGATTGCAACTAAAGGTAAGGAATTGCTAGATATGGCTATTGAGCTTGCCGAATATACAAGAAATGAAGTTAATAAAATTCCAGGTCTATATTGTTTTGGTCATGAGGTAATAGGCAGACCAGGAGCTTATGCCTTTGATCCAACTAAAATTACAATTACGGCTAAGGGACTTGGATTAACTGGATATGAGTTAGACCAAATATTAGCAAACGAATATCATATACAGGTTGAATTATCAGACCTTTATAATATACTTTGCGTTGGTTCCTTTGGTGATACTAAAGAAAAGATGGATGCATTGTTAAATGCCTTAAGGGAAATAAGCGATAAATACTATGGAACTAGACCTGTTAAGGGTGATGTTCTTGATATTCCTGCTATTCCTGAAAGAGCAATTACTCCAAGACAGGCCTTTAACAGCACAAAAACTCCTGTATCACTTTCAGAGAGTGTTGGAAAGGTTTCTGGTGAGTTTTTACTTGCATACCCTCCAGGCATTCCAATCGTTTGCCCTGGGGAAATTATAACTCAGGAAATAATTGATTACGTTCAGGCTCTTAAGGATGCTGGTCTTTACGTTCAAGGAACTGAGGACCCTGGTGTTGAAAAAATAAAGGTTGTTTTATAAATGGGGCTTAGCCGCCCCTTCCCCAACAGGGGACAGTTACTTACTGTCCCCGAAAAAACCTTAATTTTTTGTGAAAAAACCCCCCTTCAAAGTTCACCTTGAAGGGGGGTTTTTTAACCTTTTATAGAATTTACACGTTCCTTGTGTTTCTTTCTTTTTATTATCATTGATATTACAAATATTAAAATAAATAGAATTATCAACAAAACTGCTAAGGCAGTTAAAGTTATTTTGTTTGGTTTGCTGAGCAGTGAAAATATATTGCTGTTGTTATTAATTACCTTTCTTCCCTGGGTTCCATTATAATATTCTGGTATTTGAGATATTCCATTTTTCTTTTCAAAGGATTTTAAATATTCTGCAACGGCTAGCCATTCCTTCAATTCAATTGGTTTTCCACTGCCTTTGTCATAAATTATCTGTTTTTCAAAATCTATAACAGCCTTACCTTCCTTTGTTTTCGGTATTATCGATAATATTCCTTTAGATTTTTCACCAACGACAGATAACATTTGCCCAGAATATAAATTTGCAACAACTCGATAAAGTTTTTCATCATCGATTTGTTCCACTGATCCATCTTTTTTCTTTATTACCGCATCTGTAACTTTATTAAAAATAAATCTTTTTGGATTAAAAGTATAACTTAAACCTGACATATAAAGCTGTGCAGATGGCATTAAAGGTGTAATTGAAGCATCAACTTCACAGGCTGTTTTAAGTTCTTTGCCTGTTAAATAAACAGAAACCAAGGGATAGCCGGGTATTTTGTCTTTACCAATTCCGAGGGAGCAGGTATTGAAGGCATCTGAAACTGAAATCTGCCCTTTAACGAAAGAATTTCTAACTGTCCCGCATGGGACAATGGCTGCTGTTACTGGTTCATATTCTGTACCCTCTGCCTTTTCTACAGCATATATATAAGCATCACTGATAAGGTTTCCTAATGGTTCCTCCTGGTGTTTCAGCCCAATCTCAGATATTGGGGTAAAATTAAAGGATGAGTAGGCAAGAATTTCATCAAAGCCCATATTAAAATTATCCAGATATTTTTTTTGAACAATCTCTTTGTAGCTATTAACCATTTCTGATATGTGCTGATTCTCTGATAAGGTTTCATCAATCTGTCTCAATCTATAATCATCTAAATTCCATTCTTTCTTTTCAGTCTGACTTAAACGAATTACTCCAAGATTTTCACTGTATTCTCCACATGACGCTATTATTGTTTTCCCAACGACAATTGGTTTTTCCAGTTTGGTATGGGTGTGACCACTTATTATTATGTCTATACCAGGAACTTTTCTGGCAAGTATTTCGTCCTCTGATTCGGATTTTTTATTTGATGTGCCTGAGTGAGATAGACAGATTATTAATTCTACCTTCTCCTTCTCTTTTAATGTTTTTACCATACTCTTGGCTCTCTCTTGGACATCTTCAAATTCTACTCCTGCCATAGGAGCACAATCTGCAGAGTCTTTTCCAATAAGTCCAAAAATACCTATCTTTACTCCATTCTTCTCTAGTATTGTATACTCCTTAACCCCGTATTCCTCCATTGATTTTTTTAAATTCACCAATGATTCACTGATGTAGCCATTTTTATCCTTTGGAAATGTAATATTTGAAGAAACTATTTGTGGAAGTCTTCCCGTACTTCTTTTTGCGTTTTTTAAACTCTCTGCCAATCCATCTGCTCTAAAATCAAATTCATGATTTCCAAGTGTTACAACATCATATCCCATTTCCCCTAAAATTCTCAGCTGGGGTGCATCGCTGCTGAATATCGTCTGGAACAAAGTTCCCATGGAAAAATCCCCTGCATCAACTAATAGCAAATCCTTATCAATTTTTCTTTCTGCATCAATTGCACTTTGAAGTCTTGGATAACCCCCAACATTAATTATCTGTCCCTGATTGAGAAGGTTGAAGGGAAGGAAATGATCATGCAGGTCATGGGTGAAAAGAATTGTCAAGGATTTTCCTTTTTGATTTGACTTTGCTAAAGGGCCGGAAAAGGAAAAAATCAAGACAACAACAACAAACAGGCTGAGCATTCTTAAAAATCTTCTCAATTTTTCATCCCCCTGAAATAAATATATTAAATTTGATTTAATTTATTTATATAATAGCAGAACTTAACTTATGCTTCAAATAAAAAATCAGATGGACTTTTAGTTACATAAATTTAAACCTCCCTTGTCTGGGAGGTATCATTATTTTATTCTTATCCTATTATATCTTTCTTCTATGTTCTGTTTTTCTGCCTTTTCAATAAATGCTAAATATTGATTTTCATTTAAATCTATAACACTTTCATAAACCATCAATATTCTTTTTAAATTCATTATTCCAAATTCAAGCCTTGTTAAACTTGTAGTCAGACTTACACTTAAAACCTTCAATTTTATATTTTTTTTAAGCTTTGAAGCCTGGCTTTGTATATCATCATAATATCTTCTTCCTTTGTTTATTAGCCTTATTCTTTCTAAATTCTTTAATAAAAGTTTTTTATAATCATCCTTTAGCCCTTCAAGTGTATTCTGATTTAATGGTATATTCATATCATGATAATTTTTTATTTTGTTATTTAACTCCATTAAAATACTGTTGGTTTCCCTTTTAAATTCAGGAAGCTTTGTAATTATATCTTTAATAACCTCTGCCCCTCTCTCACCCTTATCCTTAAGGTAATTTAAGGCCTCCACCATCTGTTTAAACTCCTCTTCTTCTCTTTTTATGTCCCTTTCTGGAGTTATAAGCCTTGAAATGCTGCCTGAGTAGGATTCATCAAAAAATTTTTCTAATCTATATGCTAAATCGTTAATTTCCCTTAAGGTTGTCCTGTCTGAGATGACAGCCCCTTCATTTGTTACAAATACCAATCCAGATACCTCTTCTTTTGTCTTACCGAGGAATTTTTTATTGTATACTATTTCCCTGAAATTAATTCCATTGTATTCTAATTGGCAGGATATTTTTTCTCCTTCTCCTAGTTTTTTATATTTTTTAGCAGTGTCCTTATATATTCCATCAACCTTTGTAAAAAACTCCATGTATCAAATACCTCCCATAAATTATAGGAATATTATAGCACATTTTTTTCATTCATAATTTAAAATATTTGCCTCTTTTACCTCTTTAATTGATATTATCTTTTCTAATACAGCTTCATTTTTAACTGTAAATAATCCCTTTATCATTAAATCTATCTCAACATATTCTTCATTTATAGGGTGCATTTCAACTCCATTTATCTGAATTCCAAGCTGTCCTAAAACCCCTCCTATTTCACCGAGTTTTCCTGGGCTATCCTTTATTACAACCTTTAATTGCTTACACTTTTTTTCATAGGAAGTTTTTCTTTCAAATTTTTTAACACCTCTAAGTGCTAAAAACACAAATAAGGTTGCCATTATTGCTTCCATGTAAAGCCCTGAACCTACTGCAAGACCGATACAAGCAACTGTCCAGATTCCTGCTGCTGTTGTTAAGCCCTTTATATTTGCCCCCTCCTTTAAAATGGTTCCAGCGCCTAAAAAACCTATTCCGCTGATTACCTGGCACCAAGCCTCATAGGATCCGTAGCAAAGGTACCCTTATTTTTCAGGTAAAAATCAAGGGCAGTTATCTGAACAAGGGCAGAACCCATACAAACCAGTATGTGAGTTCTAAGTCCTGCAGGTCTGCTGTGATATTCCCTTTCATATCCAACCAATCCACCAAGGAGGAAGGCCATAAACAGTTTTAAAGCTACTTGAAGTAACAAATCAAAATCCAAAGTCACCACTCCTAAAACTTATTGGAAAAATTATATATTAATTTTTATTTTTATACAATATAATATTCCTTTTGTTTTGCCTATTGACTTTATCTGCTTTGTTACATTTTTTTAACATTTTCTGCACAAAAACAACACATAAGTTGTTGATAATATGGTTATAAACTTAACTGAAGGGAGTGTTTATATGTTAAAAAGTAAAAGGCTCATGATGATTACCTCTGGCTTTTTGCTTGGGGCTGTAATTCTTACAACTGGAGTTTCAGCTCTTGCAACTGAAAAATCACCAAAGGAAAATGGCAAAAAATTTAAGACTGAGAAAAAATTTGACCTCAATAAACAAGGTAAAAAAATTAATAAGCATGAAGATTTAAAGAATGTTCTTTCTCAACTGGTTAAGGAGGGAACCATAACACAGGAGGATATGAACAAAATTACAGCCTACCTAGATGCAAAGAAACAGGAAAAGAAGCAAAATTTCAAGGAAGGTAAAGATGGCACTAAAATCGATATTTTCACTGATATGGTTAACAAAGGCCTGATCAGTAAATCCAAGGCGGATGCTATAAAAGATAGACTTCATTCCTTGAAGGAAGCAAAAAGAAAAGAAAGATTAGATATGCTTAACAAGCAGTTAGATACCCTTGTTGAAAAGGGAACCATAACAAAGGAACAGAAAAATCAGATATTATCTTACATGGAGCAGAGACATCAGGAAAAACAGGCTGAACATGAAAAAATTAAAAATATGACTAAGGAAGAAAGAGAAAAATATTTTAAATCAAAGGAATTTAAAAAACAGAATATTTTAAGTGAAATGGTGGAAAAGGGTATAATTACAAAATCACAGTCTGAAGCCCTGAAGGAGATTTTTCCAAAATCAAATAAGCCTTTCAAAGGACATTGTGGCATCTGATTTTAAGTAAAATTTAAGCAGTATCTTCTGCAATTTTTAATGATGTTTTTGAACTTTCTCCTCACAAAAATGTATATAAAAAATTAGAAGCAGCCGAGGCTGCTTCTTTTTTATATGTTCATTCCTGCTTCTATAGCTTTTATGTTAATTTCGTGCATTTTTTCAGGTAAAACATCCTTTATAACTGATGCCCAATCAAGATTTTCAAGTCCAAGGGCTTTTATAAGGGCACCAAGGAGAACAATGTTTTGAACCTTTATATTTCCAAGACTTTCTGCTATTTCTGCTGCCTTAAAAACCTTCACATGCTCTATTTTATCGCTTATTTTTTCAATTACATCCTGTGGATATTCCTCTTTTCCAATTAGTACAGGAAGGGAATAAATTTCATAATCGTTTATAACCATTGTGCCGCCTTCCTTAAGATAGTTCGTCCATCTTGCAGCCTCAACCTTTTCAAAGGCAACAAGTACATCAGCCTCACCGTAGCCTATAAGTGGTGAATAAACCTTTTCTCCAAATCTAACCTGGGTTGTAACACTTCCACCTCTTTGAGCCATTCCGTGAACCTCTGACATTTTTACATCATAACCAAATTTTACAAGACCCTCTGTTAGAATTTTTGATGCAAGTATTATACCCTGTCCACCAACACCAACGAATAAAATACTCTTAGTCATATTATTCACCAACCCTTTCTATTGCATCGAACTTACATACCTGCTTGCATAATGTACATCCGTTACACATGCTCTTTTCAATAACAACCTGACCATTTTTGTATGCTATTGCAGGACATCCAGTTCTTATACAAGCTTTGCATTTTTTACATTTATCCTGATCTATTTTGCAGTGTAGTCCTGCTCTCTTTTTAAGAACTTCCTTTATCAGAGCACATGGTTGTTTTGTAATTATTACAAAGGGCTCAGTTGCTTCATGTGCTTCTTTTACTGCCTTTTCTGTCTGCTCAAGATTATATGGATCAACTATCCTTATGTTTTCTTCCTTTATACCAACTGCTTTAACTATTTTTTCGATGTCAACAACCTGTGCAACTTCTCCCATGAGGGTTTTTCCTGTTCCTGGGTTTTCCTGGTGACCAGTCATTGCAGTTATGCTGTTATCTAATATTACAGCCACCATTGGGCTATTGTTGTAAACAGCATCAATAAGTCCTGTTATACCTGAATGGAAGAAGGTTGAGTCACCCATAAATCCAAATATCTTATCCTTTCTTCCTCCCATCATTGCAGCCTTCTGGAATCCTATACCTGCTGAGAAACCTGCCCCCATACAAATAACTGTATCTGCAACATTTAAAGGCTCCATCATTCCAAGTGTGTAGCAGCCTATATCGCTTGTTGCAATAACATCCTTATATTTACTAACTGCATAGAAAATTCCTCTATGTGGGCATCCTGGGCAAAGCACAGGTGGTCTTGAAGGTACCTTTACATCTATTGAATATAATTTCTTTTCCTCTGTCTTTGTAAGAGCCCTTCTTATTATATCTGGATTTAACTCACCGCAGACAGGAATAAACTCTTTTCCAATACATTCTATTCCAAGCGCCTTAACGAAATTTTCTAAGTATGGCTCGTTTTCTTCAATAACATATACTTTATCAACTGTCTTTGCAAATTTCTTTATCATCTTGTCTGGAAGTGGATAGGACAATCCTATTTTTAAATATGAAGCCTTGTCTCCAAACACTTCCTTTGCATATTGATAGGATATACCACTTGTTATAATACCTATTTTCTTATCTCCCCATTCAATTCTGTTTAATGGACAGTTATTTGAATATTCCTGGAGTTTTGCAAGTCTTTCTTCTACTTCATAATGTTTTATCCTTGCATGTCCAGGTATCATTACATATTTTTTTACATCCTTTTTATATTCCTTAACACCAACTTCCTCCCTTTCATTAAGCTCAACAAGGCCCTTGCTATGACATATTCTTGTTGTAACCCTGAAAAGAATCGCTGTGTCAAATTTTTCACTGATTTCAAAGGCAGCCTTTATAAAGTCTTTTGCCTCTTGACTGTCTGAAGGCTCAATCATTGCAACCTTTGCATGGGGTGCAAATAATCTGTTATCCTGTTCGTTTTGTGAGCTGTGCATTCCTGGGTCATCTGCCGAAACCATAATAAGTCCCCCATTAACACCCTCGTAGGCAATTGTAAACAGTGGATCTGCTGCAACGTTAACTCCAACATGTTTCATTGCACAAAGTGACCTTGAACCTGCAATAGATGCGCCACATGCAACCTCCATTGCTACCTTTTCATTTGGTGCCCATTCTGAATAGATTCCTTTGTAGGTTGCAATGTTTTCCAGTATCTCTGTGCTTGGTGTTCCTGGATAAGCAGCTGCCACAGTACAGCCAGCTTCATAGGCTCCCCTGGCAATGGCTTCATTACCTGACATCATCTTTTTCATTGTTTTATCCCCCTTAAAGTTATTCAATTTATTTTAAATTAGCAACTAAGCTTCCTAATGCTATTGAGTTTAATTTTGATTCGTGGGTATCTGCCCTTGATACCAGTACAATGGGACACTTAGCACCCATAATTACCCCTGCAGATTTTGCATTTGCAAAGTATGTCAGTGATTTTCCTAAAAGATTTCCTGATTCAATGTTTGGTACAAGAAGTATATCTGCTTCACCTGCAACAGGACTTGATACCCCCTTATGTTTTGCAGCCTCCTTTGATATTGCTAAATCCAGGGCTAATGGGCCGTCTATTACGCAATCCTTAATCTGTCCCCTTTGATTCATTTTTGTAAGTGCAGCTGCATCAAGGGTTGCCTGCATATCTGGGTTTATAACTTCAACTGCACAAAGTGGTGCAACATGAATTGGATTTACCCCAAGTGCTTTTGCAACTGTAACGGCGTTTTGAACTATCTGAACCTTCTGTCCTAAATCTGGATATGTGACCATTCCACCGTCTGTTAAGAAAACCAGCTTATGGTATGTTGGTACATCATAAACCATTACATGGCTTAAAAGATTTTTCCCTCTAAGCCCGATTTCTTTATCTAGAACTGCACGAAGAAGGTCTGCAGTTCCAATAAGGCCCTTCATTAAAAAATCTGCTTTGCCTTGAGAAACAAGTGAAACAGCAATTCTTGCTGATTCAACCAAATCTCTGCAGTCTATTATTTCATATTCTGTTATATCAATTGATGCTTCTTCTGCTATTTTTTCTATTTTTGCCTTATCTCCAACCAGTATTGCCTCTACTATACCCATTTTTCGAGCTGCATCAACAGCTAAAAGCACCTCGTCATCCTGGGCTGCTGCAACTGAAAGCTTCATCCTTGGCTTTTGTTTTGCTATTTCAATTAATTCTCCAAAGTTTCTGACCATATGTAACACACTCCCTTCTAGAACTCCATCTCTATTTTATCAAATATTTTCTATTTTTTAAATATTCAAACACAATATTTGTTCAAATTTTTTGATTTTTTAAAATTTTATTGGTTTAAGTCTCAATTACTCTTGTTTTCTTATTTTAACACGTTAAAGTGTTAATAATTTATATGATAAACCATAAAAAAGAAGCCCCAAAACACTTAGGGACTCCCAACTTTTCTATCTTATAATATCTTTGTTAATACTCTTTATATCCTTACAACCTGTTAAAATCATAGCTGATTTTAATTCAGCAGCTATTTTATCTATATATGTTTTAACTCCTTCACTTTCTCCTCCAAAGGAAGCAGTTACAAATGGTCTTCCTATTAAAACCCCATCTGCTCCAAGTGCTAACATTTTTAAAACATCTACTCCTGTTCTTACTCCTCCATCTGCAAGTACAGTAATTTTTCCTTTAACTGCCTTGGCTATTTCAGGAAGCACCTCAGCAACACCAGGTGTCTGGTCCAGGACTCTTCCACCATGATTTGAAACAACTACTGCTGCTGCTCCTGTTTCAACTGCTAAAAGGGCATCATCTACTGTCATAACACCCTTTAATATAAAGGGGAGCTTTGTACTTTTTACAAGTTCCTTTATTTCTTCAACTGTCTTTGGTCCAACTGGTTTTCCAAATAAAGCTAAGGTAATCAATCCTGCTGCATCTATATCAACTCCAACAGCAAAAACCCCTGCCTCTTCTGCCATTTTGATTTTATTTATAATATTCTTGTTTTCCCATGGCTTAATTATTGCAATTCCTGTACCACCGCTTTTTTTCAATTCATCAAGGTTTGTAGGTAAAAAGGCATCAACAGCAGTATCGCCAACTATTGGATATACTCCACCATCAAGGCACCCCTTTATTACCCAGGATATGTACTGGCTTTCAGAAAATTTTCCTCCCATATTTAATGTTGTACCTGAAACTGGTGCTGCCATAACAGGGATTCTTAGCTTTTTGCCAAAAATCTCAATAGATGTATCTGGGTCCTTTGCATCATGTATAACCCTCATATTTAACTTCACTTTTTCCAAGGCCTCATAGTTTGCAGTAAATGCCATTCCACTACCTGTCCCTCCCATACCTGGGACTTCACCTGCACAGACCCTTCCGTTGCAAACCTGACAAACCCTGCAGCTTCCATTTAGATTTTGTTTTGCATTTTTTAAAACCTCTTTGTAATCCATCCTATCCCTCCTGACTCATTTGACAAAATTGTTAACTGTCCCTATTCCTGACAATAAGTAACTGTCCCTTTTATTATGTTATCATAAACAATTGTTGACTGTCCCTTTTTGTTCATAAAAAATCCGGAGATTTTTAAATCCCCGAATTTTTGAAATTATTATTTGTAAGCCAAAATTACAAAAGGTCATGAAGTAATTGCAGAAAGTACATGTCATAAATCATAGTAAGTCTTATTTTTGACTTTTAAAAATCCTGTAATTCAGCACATGGATGTGCTGAGCCCAGGCCGGAGACACGGATGTCCACTGCCGATGATAAGGATTTTTAAAACAAAGAAAAATTTAGACTTACTTGATGAAATGACCGAAGTCTTATGCAATTATTTATGACCTTTAAAAATGGTTAATTTTGTGAATAGCCTGTAAATTTATGAAATCTCTTGTTTTTTCTAGGTTAAACTCTTATTATTCAGATTGTTGTTTAAAACTTGATACAGCTCTTCAAGTTCTTCTTTTTGCAGTGGCTTAATTCCTTCTAGCCTGTATTTTATGTTAAGCTCTTTATATTTATCCACACCATGAACATGATATGGCAGCAATTCAACTCTCTCTACATTGGGTATTGTGTTAATAAATTCAGCAAGTTTTTTTATATGTTCCCTGCCGTTTGTTATACCTGGGACTACTACATGCCTTATCCATATTTTATTGCCATTTGACTTTGCTGCTTCTAGGAATTGTAAAAAACCTTCTCTGCCAAGGCCTGTCAGCTGTTTATGGGCAGCATCGTCTATGTGCTTTATGTCAAGAAGTATTAAGTCTGTATATTTTAAAACCTCATCGTAGTTGCCTGATCCATAGCCTGATGTATCAAGTGTTGTGTGAATTCCTTCCTCCCGACAGAGTTTAAAGAATTCAGCAACGAATTGAGGCTGCATCAGTGGATCGCCTCCAGATAGTGTTACCCCTCCACCTGATTTTGAAAAATATACTTTATACCTTCTGACCTTTTTTAAAAGTTCTTCTGCAGTTATTTCAAATCCGCCCTTTGTATCCCAAGTGTCTGGGTTGTGGCAGTAGGCACAGCGTAACCTGCACCCCTGCATAAAGACAACCACCCTTATTCCCGGTCCATCAAGTAATCCCATTGTTTCGATAGAGTGAATTCTGCCAGTGACCATGTTATTACATCCTTTCGTGGAATGTTCTGTTCAATACTTCAAGCTGTTGTTCCTTTGATAATCTGACAAAGTTTACTGCATATCCTGATACCCTTATTGTCAGTGATGGATATTTTTCTGGATGTTCCATTGCATCCTTTAGCATTTCTCTGTTTAAAACGTTAACATTTAAATGGTGAGCTTCCTGTTCAAAGTATCCATCCATAATTGCTACTAAGTTGTTAATTCTGTCCTTTTCATTTTTACCTAGTGATTCTGGTACTATTGTAAATGTATTGGATACACCATCCATACAATGGCAGTTTGGTATCTTTGCAACTGAGTTAAGTGAAGCTAAAGCTCCTTCTATATCCCTCTGATGCATTGGGTTTGCTCCTGGTGCAAAGGCTTCCCCTGCCTTTCTTCCGTCTGGAGTTGACCCTGTCTTTTTACCATAAACCACATTAGATGTGATTGTCAATACTGACATTGTGTGTTCAGCATTTCTATATGTCTGGTGTTTTCTAAGTTCATTCATGAACTTTTCAACAATTTCAATTGCAATGCTGTCAACTCTATCATCATCGTTACCGTATTTAGGGAAATCACCTTCAACTTCAAAATCAACTGTTACTCCATTTACCCTTACTGGCTTAACCTTAGCGTATTTAATTGCACTCAATGAGTCTGCAACAACTGAAAGTCCTGCTATACCAAAGGCCATTGTTCTTCTTATGTTAACATCATGCAGTGCCATTTGAGCTGATTCATATGCATATTTGTCATGCATGTAATGAATTATATTAAGGGTATTTACATATAGTTCAGCTAACCATTCTAAAACCTTTTCATAATTTTTCATTACTTCTTCATATGAAAGGTACTCACTTTCTGGAATTTCAAGCTTTGGTCCTACCTGTACCAGGTGCTTTTCATCCATACCTCCGTTTATTGCATAAAGCAATGCCTTAGCAAGGTTTGCCCTTGCTCCGAAGAACTGCATCTGTTTTCCTATTGTCATTGGTGATACACAGCAAGCTATACCATAGTCATCACCATATTCAAGACGCATTGTATCATCGTTTTCATATTGTATTGAGTCTGTTAATATTGACATTTCAGCACAGAATTTTTTAAAGTTTTCTGGAAGCTTAGTTGACCATAATACAGTCATGTTTGGTTCTGGAGCAGGCCCTAAATTAACTAATGAATGTAAGAATCTGAAGCTGTTTTTTGTAACCAGGGTTCTTCCATCCTGTCCCATACCACCTATTGATTCAGTAATCCATGTTGGATCTCCTGCAAACAATTCATTGTATTCTGGTGTTCTAAGATGTCTTGCCATTCTAAGCTTTATTATAAACTGGTCCATTATTTCCTGTGCTTCTTCTTCAGTTATTACACCGTCTTTAAGGTCTCTTTCAACATATATATCCAGGAATGTACTAACTCTTCCTAAGGACATTGCTGCACCGTTTTGTTGTTTTATTGCTGCAAGGTAAGCAAAGTAAAGAAATTGTGCTGCTTCCTGTGCATTTTTAGCAGGCTTTGATATGTCATATCCATAGGATGCTGCCATTTCCTTCATCTCATTAAGGGCTTTAATCTGTTCTGAAACCTCTTCCCTTAATCTTATAAGGTCTTCTGTCATGGCTCCCTTTAAGTTTTTAAGGTCTTCTTTTTTCTTTTCTACAAGAAAATCTATTCCGTATAGTGGAACCCTTCTGTAATCTCCTATTATTCTTCCTCTACCATAGGCATCAGGTAGACCAGTTATTATTCCTACTTTTCTAGCTAATTTCATTTCGTCACTATATGCATCAAAAACACCCTGGTTATGTGTTTTTCTGTATTTTGTGAAGATATCAACTATCTCTTTACTTACTTTATAGCCATAGCTTTCTGCCGCCTGTGTTGCCATTCTGATACCGCCATAAGGATTTACAATTCTTTTTAATGGAGCATCAGCCTGATAACCAACTATAACTTCATTTTCCTTATCTAAATATCCAGGTTTGTAAGCTGTTATACCTGAAACAGTTTCTGTATCAATATCTATAACACCATTTTTAACTTCTTCCTTTAAAAGTGATGCTACCTTTTCCCAAAGCCTTTTTGTCCTTTGTGAAGCACCCTTTAAAAAGCTTGAATCCCCTTCATATGGTGTGTAATTTTTCTGTATAAAATCTCTTACGTCTATTTCATCTGTCCATGTACCTTTATTAAATCCATTCCATTCTTTAAATCTCATATTGTTACCCTCCCTAGGCTACTGATATCGCCTTTGTTTATCTTGTAAGTCTATTATATATATTTTTATAACCTGTATCAACTTATTTTATACTGATTTTAAAGGATTTTTTTACATGTATTAACCTGCTGTTATAATTTTATTATCTTATCTGTTTCATTCTCTTGTTTTCCCCTGTTTCCTTCATGTTATGCTTCTGTTACAAAATAAAAATATTTAAATATTTGAAAATAATATTTATTTTTTGAAATAACCTTTATTATAATTATACAAATATATTCATATATATGTGTTTATTTCTTTATATTGTAATTAAATTCATTTGCCTTCCAATTTAGTATGTTTATAGATATTTTTTTGATTATTTTTCCCTTTTTATAATTAAGTATTTCATTTAGTTGCAATGATACAGGTAATAATTTTTATTGATACAGCTTTAAAATTTATTTACTGTTATATGAATTTTAAGTCACTTTGACATTATCTCCATTGATTAATTTATTTAGTAAGATTGTTGTTCCTTGAATATGAGTTTTGCATATTATAAATTGTAAAAAAATCCGGTTATGAAGGTGGTGAAATCCATGCCTAACAACATTATATTTAATGATTCTGCACAGAATCTTAAAGTTCAGATTTACGGAAGCAACACAAACACACCACTTCAGGTTGACGGAAGTGGAAATATGTTTGTAAATGTAGCTAACAATGTTACTGTAACTGGTGCCGTCAATGTCTCTAACACTGTTGAAATAAGAGCTCTGACTTATACCACTGATACTGTTACTGTAACCGGTGCTGTTAACGTAGCCAACTCTGTGGACATCAGAGCATTATCCTACACTGTTGACTCTATTACTGTAACCGGTGCTGTTAATGTTTCTAACACTGTTGATATAAGAGCTCTATCATATACAACAGATACAGTTACAGTTACAGGTGCTGTTGATGTAGCTAATAGCCCAACTGTCCAAATAGGCGGCTATGCATTTACTGCTTCTAACGCAACCTTAACTTCCGATGAAGGAACAACAATCACTTCCTTTAAATTTGATACCAGTCAGTACAAATTATATACCTTCTATATATACAACTCTGGTACAAATCCCATAACAGCAGAGCTTGAAGTCAGTCCCGTTGATACCGACAGCTATTTTGTTTCTGACAAAAGCATAGCTGTTCCTTTGGCTGGAGGAGAAAAACAAGTTTTAATCCCAGGATATTTTTTGAAGTATACCAGAGTTAAAATCAGCAGTTTAGCTGCTTTTACAGCAGAGGTATATTTCAATGGCCAAATGTAACAAAATCCCTCAATCTACTACCTTCTTTAAAATACAGGGCAGGTAAAACCTGCCCCTGAAATTAATTTTATGGGGTGTTTACATGAATTCTTTTCTTAGCGTTTGTATGATAGTAAAGGATGAAGAAAACAATATCAGAAGATGTTTTGAGAGTATATATAGTGTTGCAAATGAAATCATAGTTGTGGATACAGGTTCAAAGGATAATACTAAAGAAATTGCTAGAACCTTCGGAGCAAAGGTCTATGATTTTCAATGGGTAGATGATTTCAGTAAAGCCCGTAATTATTCTATAGAAAAGGCATCTGGTAACTGGATATTGATAATGGATGCAGACGATGAGCTTGATAAAAATGATTCATCAAAAATATTAGATATAATAAATAATCCTGATTCTGCAGATGTTTATATGTTAAATACAGTATGCTATTATGGAGATTTACCTGGAAATGAAAGGGTTCTGAATGTAAGTATCAGACTTTTTAGAAATAAACCTTCCCTTAGGTATGAAGGTAGAATTCATGAGCATATCTCCATAAAAGATGACAGCATAAAAGTTAAGACTGAAAATATAAATATATATCATTATGGTTATTTGAATTCAGTTGTAGAAGAAAAAAATAAGCGAAACCGAAATATGCGTATTTTAGAGAAACAATTGGCAGAGGAGCCTGATAACCCCTATTATCAGTTCTGTATGGGAAACGAATACACAGCATTAAACAATCCTGAAAAGGCACTTGAGTATTACATCCCTGCTTATAATAAGTGCAGGATGACGGATATTTATGTTCCAAAGCTTATTTTCAGAATCGTTCTCTCTTATCAAAAACTGAAAAAATATGAAGAAGCTTTAATGTTTGTAGATGAAGGTTTAAAATACTATCCAAACTACACTGATCTTGAATATCTCAGGGGAAATATTTTTCACGAAACGGGTAAATTAGGTAAAGCAATAAAATCCTTTGAGAAGTGCCTTTCCCTTGGGGATCCACCTCCTGTATTGAGTTTCATAATTGGCGTTGGTGGTTATCTAGCAAGTTATGCCCTTGGAAATATATATCATCAGATTTCAGATTTAGACAGTGCCCTGAAATATTATAATGAAACCTTAAAATTAAACCCAAAATTCTATGATGCTATATACAAAATTGGAAATGTTATAACAAGTGTAACCACAGACCAGGAGGAGATAAAGAAAACAATAGAACAATTTTTCCCTCAGAAAACTCCAGAAGGCTTTACTATGCTTGCTGATATTATGTTCTGCGAAAAACAATATACTTTAGCTTTAAATTATATCAATATGGCACTTGAGCACCATATCAATAACGATTCCCTTGTCTTTTTAAAGGGACAGTGTTTATACCATCTGAGGCTCTTTCAGGAAGCCATTAAGGAATTTACAAAAATACCAGAGAATAATAAATGCTATATCCCATCTTTAAAGCTTAGTTATCTCTGCTTTTCATTTATGGATGAGCTAAGCCGTGCTGAAGAAACTTTAAATAAACTATATGAAATAAATGCTCCTGTTGATGTTATAAAGGTTTATTCATCTTTAAACAATCTTTTTCTTAAAAAGGAAAAAATCATCCTTAGTGAATCAAAGGATGAATCAGAGGTTTATTTACCAATAATCCTTGAAATTCTGGACTCTATTTTATCCGTTAAGGAATTTGATAAATTCGAAACCGCTTTAGAACTTTTTAACTGCATTACAAATGATGATGTTCTTTTGTTCCTTTCAAAACTTTACTATAAACACGGTTTTTACGACATGTCTACAAAAGAAATAATACGCTCTATAAAACTCTTTGATAAAATAGATGTAGAAACTTCGTATATCCTTTACAAAATCCTTTCATCAAAAAGTTATAATTGATGGGGCTGCCATTACTCATGGTGGCCATTTTTATTTATAAACCTGATATATGAAATAGACTTCTAGACTTCCATGTCCATCACACTGTAAATTTAGCCTGTAAAACTGACCATAATACATTGGAATAAACACCTTTTCATTTCCAGATTCCAGAATTTTTGTGGTATCCTTCACCCAGATTTCCCCATCTCCACTTACTTCTACTGATATTGTTACAGATTTAAGTCCTGTATTTTTTATAAAAAATGTACCTTCAACAATTTTACTGACATCTATTATATCCTCTGTTGTGTAGTTTCCAAAAAAGTTGATTGTTTTAGACCAATATTTTACATCTATAAACTCACCCATATTAACTGTCCCTCCAGATGAAACCAGATATCTAACTTTAATTTTGGGTATTAAATCATAGTTTTTGTTGTAAGCTGAACCAAAGGCTGCAATAGATTTAACTCCTTCTCTTCCCTGAATATATATGCCTTTATTAATTATCATTCCCCTTCTCCACTTTAAAAACAGCGGGGAAATACCTATATCAAGTTGCCCTGATTTTATTCCTTTAAATTCCTTTATTATATAATTTTCATCATATAAAGGCTGCTTGTTAAAACTTGTAAATATTCCAAAATCAGATTTTAACCCATAGATGTATACTGAATTACTTTTAGATACGCAATAATTCTCTACAAGATATAGACTAAGCTCAGCAGAAAGTATTTTTACGTTACACGGCAGGTTTGATAAATCAAAATATAAATAACTTCTATATTTGTTACAACCGTCATTACCAGCTAAAATATACTGCCCTGTGATTTTTCCATTTGGCTCTTTACTTGAAACTGTTAATGATTTTGTGCTTAAAAATTCAGTTTCCATACTTTTCACCTGCCTTTTCTATAATATTTTATGCTGAGGTTACTTATTTTGAAATAAATCCATCACTCTTTTAATATCTATGTTTTAGTATATTTTTTTATAAACTAAAAGACACAGTAGAAACTATAAATTTCTGACTGTGCCATAATAATCAATTATATATCAAAGTATAAACTGTATTCCTGTGGAGTTGGAACAGGAATAACCTTCATTACTTCCTTGTTATATTTGTAATTTATCCAATTTTCTATAAAGCTCTTTGTAAATACTTCTCCAGCTAAAAGATATTCATAATCATTCTTTAATGCCTCAAGGGATTCTTCTAAGGACTTAGGAAGAGCCTTTATTTTTTCCCTTTCCTCTGCTGGTAAATCAAATACATTTACATCATATGGTCCAAAACCTTCCTTAACAGGGTCAATTTTATTCACTATTCCATCGATTCCTGCCATCAATAGTGCTGAATATGCCATATAAGGGTTACATGTTCCATCTGATGAGCGGAATTCAAATCTCTTCTTTTCTGGATTTTTAGCATATCCTGGAACCCTGATTACAGAGCTTCTATTTGATGTTGCAAAACATATTGAAACAGGTGCCTCAAAACCAGGAACTAGTCTTTTATATGAATTTGTACTTGGATTAGTAAAGGCTAGTAAAGATGGAGCATGTTTTAATATTCCCCCTATAAAATACATTGCATTCTCACTAAGGCCTGAATATCCATTTTCATCATAGAATATATTTTTTCCATCCTTCTTCAGTAACATATGTACATGCATTCCGCTTCCTGCTTCATTATAAATTGGCTTTGGCATGAAGGTTGCTGTTTTTCCATGGGTGATGGCTGTATTCTTTATAACATATTTTGCAATTAAAGTGCTGTCTGCCATCTTTAACATCGAGCCAAGCTCTACTTCAATTTCAAGCTGTCCCGCTGCTCCAACTTCATGGTGATGATATTTAACTGGAACCCCCATTTCTTCAAGCCTTAAACACATCTCTGCCCTCAGGTCATTGGTAATGTCATATGGAAGTGCTGCATGATATCCTTTCTGCAGCGGCGTCTTATACCCCTGATTGTACTCCTTATCGTTTGTATTCCATGGAGCTTCAATTGAGTCAATTGTAACTTCCTGATGATTATGCTCAACTTCGTAGCTTATGTGATCAAAAACATAGAACTCAAATTCTGGTCCTATTATAAACTCATCTGCAATTTTCAAATTTTTAAGGTGATTTTCTGCCTTCTCTGCTATATATCTTGGATCCCCCTGAAATCTGACTACTTCATCACCTATCTGATAAATATTAGCAATCATACTTATGGTTGGTATCTCACAGTAGGGATCAAGAAAGGCAGTTTTAATGTCTGGTTTAAATATCATATCACTTTTTTCTATAACTGCATAACCATAGCTTGAACCGTCAAAGCCAATGCCTTCCTCAAAAATCTTCTGGCTGAGCCTTGAAGCTGGAATTGTAAGATGGTTCCACTTACCTGTAAGGGTAACAACTTTAAAGTCTATCATTTTTATGTCATTAATACTAACGTATTCTGCAAGCTCATTGTAGTTATTAAACATTTTATCCCCCCCATTTATTGTATCTATAATTAAAGTATAATTTTTACATGGTTAACATTCAATACCAAATTATTTTCAACGGAGGGAAATTCTCTTATTTCTTAAACTATTTAAGGATTATAAATATCTTTTTTCTATTATTTCTCCTGTTTCTACATTTATAAATTTAATTTCTCCATTTTCAAAAACTGCAACAGAAGGTATTCCATCTCCCTTTGGTACAGATACACTTCCTGGATTAACAAATAAGGTTTCCCCATGAGGCTCACATAATCTTACGTGGGTATGACCTGTTAATAGTATATCTACTTTATAAATCCTTGCTATATCACTTAATCTACCTTCATCAACATCGTGACCATGTAGAACTAAAAATCTTATGTTCTCCTTTTCATAGATTACCACAGGTGAAAATATTGGTAAATTTAAAACCATAGAGTCAACCTCAGCATCACAATTTCCCTTTGCTATCAGCATTGGGATTTCATTTTTTCCAATTTCTGTTGCCAGTTCCTGTGGATTGTATCCATCTAGAATAGGATTCCTTGGCCCATGATATAGAATATCTCCTGCACAGAGAATCATATCACAGCCCTGAAAAATTTTTAATGCCTTTTTAAATTGACCTGGATATCCATGGATATCACTTATCATACCTATTTTCATATTAAATACCTCCTTCAGTTATTTTGCTCATTGATAATACATTTATATATCTGCCATTTTTAAAATACCTGTCCTTTAACACACCTTCAACCTGAAAACCAAGGGATTTATATAAATTTATTGCAGCTTCATTATCTTCCATAACCTTAAGATGTACAAGATGCATATTCATTTCGTTAAAAATAAAGTTAAGTGCTTCCTTCATTGCATCCTTTGCTAAACCCTTTCTCCTTTGGGATTTATCATATATTACTATTCCAATTTCACAGTTTCTGTATTCCCATTTAATTTCACTTATTACAACAAGACCTATGGGTTTAAGCTCCATATTCATAATCATAAAGATTTTTTTAGACCTATCTTCATCTGCTTCAAGAACATATGAATCTGCATATCTTTTTGATAATGGATATATTATATCCAAATTCCTGTTAGTTTCTCTATCATTAAGCCATGCAGAAATAATTCTGGCATCCTCTAGTTCAAGTGCCCTTAAATAAACCTTTTCACCTTTTATCATTTAATCATCTCCTTCAAAGAAATTATAACACAAAGCCCCCACCAGGGACAGTTACTAACTGTTGCCAATGGGGACAGTTGTTTTTATTAATTGGATTTATATTAATAGCAATAAAAATAGGAAAGAGGTTTCTCTTTCCTATTTTTACTTCTATTAATTTAATTACTTCTTCTTAATCATGTAGTAAACTGGTAATCCTATAACAGCGATTGCTAAACCATATAGTGAGTTCATTGTATCAGTCATGATTGTACTGATAACGATGTATAGACCACCAACTAAACCGATGATTGGAGTAATTGGGTAAAGTGGTACACTGTATGGTCTTGCAAGGTTTGGATGCTTTGATCTTAGTATAAATACTGAAGCAATTCCCATTAGGTAGAATATCCACATTATGAATATTACAAGGTTTGAAACCATATCAGCTGATCCAGTTAATGCTAGTAATGAAGCAACTACGAATTGGAATATCATAGCGTTTACTGGTGTTCCGTTGTTGCTCACCTTTCCGAAGAATCCTGAGAATGGAAGTAATCCATCTTGCGCAAGTGCTAGTGGAACTCTTGCACCAGTTAAGCACCATCCGTTTAATGCTCCGAAGATTGAAACGAATATACCAGCAGTTATGAATTTTCCACCGCCAGCTCCGAAAAGAACGTTAGCAACTTCTGCTGAACAGCTCTTTCCAGCTTCTATTATCTTATCCATTGGTAAAACGTTTATAACAGCTAAGTTAACTGAAACGTATGCAACCATAACTAATGAAAGACCTAAAACTATTGCCTTTGGAAGGTCCTTAGCTGGGTTCTTCATTTCTCCAGCCATGTTTGAAACGTTTAACCATCCATCATATGCCCAAAGTGTTCCAAGTATAGCTGCACCAAGTCCAGCTGCTGTACTTGTTTCTCCTACCATTGGAGTGAAGTCGTGAACTGTACCCTTTGCAAAACCAAACACAACTAATATTACAACTGGTAAAAGCTTAGCAACTGTAACAACTGCCTGTAACTTTGAACCGAACTTTGTTGATACAGCATTAATAAACATTAGTAATGCCATCATACCAATAGCAAATATTTTTTGTTGAGTATCTGACATTGGAACGAAAGCTGTTCCTATAGCTGCAAGGAATAGTCCAAGAGCAGCTGTTGATCCTGGAATGTATATGATTGTTTGTACCCATCCAAGTAGGAAAGCCCATTTTTCACCGTAAAGTTCTTTTAAATATACTACAAGTCCGCCTGTTTTTGGAATAGCAGCACCTACTTCAGCTACTGTAAGTCCTGACGCCATTGTTATAATACCACCAAGAATCCATGCAAGGATACCCATTCCTGGAGCGCCTGCATTTTTGAAAACTATTGCTGGCTTAACGAAGATACCTGAACCGATAACCATACCGATAACTATCGCCATAGCTTCGAACAGACCTACGGATTTACTAAGGCCAGCATCTGCATTAGTTTCAACAACCTGTTTCTTTTGTTCCATAGTTGTTTCTCCTCCTTTACTGTATTTCTTGCTCTTATTGTTCGTCGAAATTCATGAATTTATTACTTTTTTCGACTTTTTTATTTTATACAATAAGGAGAAAAATTTCAAGTGATTTTTTGTAAAAAACTTTTTTGTTTTTATTTTCAAAATTTTCTGCAATTAGCCTACATTTATTCATTTCAATTTTGTCCTTTAAATGTCGTTTTCTGTAAAAACCTCTACGCCATTTTCAATTAAGATTTCAGCGGTAATTCCATTACCATTTGTTAATTTTCCACTGAAACTACCATCATATATTTGTCCCTTACCACAGGAGGGACTTTTTGATTTTAAAATGGCTAATTTGCAATTTTCAGCCTTTGCAACTTTCAAAACCTCCTTAGCTCCCTTTATAAAATTTTCAGTAACATCTAAACCATCTTTATTTAAAATTTTTCCCTTTCCATTTAAAACTTCAATAGCACTTCCTTCTACAATCTCACAGGGAGTTCTTGGAGTAGGCAGTCCCCCTAGTTCTTCTGGGCAAACCAGTAGTGCCTTGTTTTCCTTATATAATCTGTAAACCTTTTCATTAAAGTTATTTCCGCCATTATATTTACAATTAACTCCACAAAGACATGCACTTATTAAATACATATTCCCACCTCTTTTAAGTTTTTCTGACTTTACACAAAATCCCCATGAATAGATTTCTGAAGAGATATCCTGCAGACCATTCATGGGGCTAAATTATTGGTTTTAAGTCCTTATATTTATTTTTTTATCTCCACAACAGTAACTCCACTTCCACCTTCGCTGAAATCACCCATTCTTATACTCTTTACATGATGGTGTTTTCTTAAGGCTGATTGTATACCCTCCCTTAAAACACCAGTACCCTTACCGTGTATAATAGAAACACTTTCAAGGCCTGCAAGAAAAGCATCGTCAAGGTATTTGTCTATATTATAAAGGGCCTCATCAAGAGTCTGACCTCTAAGATCAATTGAGGATGATACGTTCATCGTCTTTTGTTTTACTAATCCGCTTGTTCCTGTTTTCTTAACTTCCTTCTTCTTTGTAACATCCTTCATCAATTTATCTATTGGAACACTAACCTTCATTATTCCTATTTGTACCATAACTTCATTTTTTGAATCAGCCTCAGATAAAACTACAGCCTTTTGACCAAGGGTTGTAACATAGACCTCTTCTCCTGCCTTTACCTTTTCAACTGGTACCATGCCATCTTTAATTGGAAGTGTGTTAACATCCTTAACCTGAATGCTGTTTAGTTTATCCTTAAGTTTCTTTCTAGCCTCCTCAGCTTCCTTCATTGCGGCTGCGTCATTTATTCTGCCTCTAAGTTCATTCAGCTCTTTAATTATCATATCAGCTTCTGCCTTAGCCTGTTTAACTATTCGCTTTGCTTCTTCCTGTGCTTCCCTAACAATTTTATCCCTCTGGGTGTCAAGCTTATATTTTTTCTCCTGTAAATCTTTCTTGATACTTGAGGCTTCCCTTCTTTCCCTTTCAGCCTCTTCAAGTTCCTTTTCTACAAGAACAGTCTTATTCTGGAGGTTTTGAATTACATCCTCAAACTTAGCCGCATCCTTTGAGATAAATTCCTTTGCCCTGTCAACAATATCTTCAACTAAACCAAGACGCTTTGATATTTCAAAGGCATTTGATTTTCCTGGAATTCCAATTAAAAGCCTGTAGGTTGGTCTTAATGTTTCTATACTGAATTCAACAGATGCATTTTCAAACCCCTGTGTTTCCATTGCAAAGACCTTTATTTCGCTGTAATGTGTTGTTGCAATTGTCTTTGCTCCCCTTTTAAAGAAGGTTTCAAGTATTGCCATTGCAAGGGCTGCACCCTCCGTTGGATCAGTACCGGCTCCTAATTCATCCACCAGAACAAAGGATTTATCATCAACATTTTTAATTATATCCACTATATTTGTCATATGGGATGAGAAGGTCGATAAGCTCTGTTCTATACTCTGCTCATCTCCAATATCCGCAAAAACATTTTTAAATACAGAAACAACAGAGCCATCTCTGACAGGTATTGCAAGACCTGCCATTGTCATTAATGTCAATAAACCTGCTGTTTTTAATGTTACAGTTTTTCCACCAGTATTAGGTCCCGTTATAACCAATGAATTATAGGTTTCACCAAGCCTTATATCAATAGGTACTACCTTATCCTTTTCTATTAACGGATGTCTTGCAGCTTTTAAATTAATTATACCCTTATCGTTTATTTCTGGAATACTTCCATTTAAATCTAAACCAAACTTAGCCTTAGCCATTAAAAAATCTAAAAATGCAAGATTAATATTATTATGTTCTAAAACATCTGCATTATCTTCAACTTTTGAAGTTAACTCTGCAAGAATTCTTTCAATTTCAACTCTTTCTTTGATAAGTAATTCCTTAATATCGTTATTTAATTCCACTACTGCCATAGGTTCAATAAACAATGTGGAGCCGCTTGAGGATTGGTCGTGTACTAACCCTGGGACACTTCCTCTATGTTCTGCCTTAACAGGTATAACATATCTATCTCCCCTTATTGTTACTATTGGGTCCTGAAGATATTTACCGTAGCTTACCACCATAGACTGGAGTTTTTCCCTTACTTTGCTGTTTTTATCCCTTATTGACCTTCTTAAGCTGTATAATTTTTCACTTGCCCTGTCATCTAACTCATCCTCACTTATAACAGCAGCTTCTATTGCATCTTCAAGACTTTTTATATGAACCAGACTGTCGATTATTTCAAAGATGATTGGATATGACTCATTTTTTGAGCCATCCTTCATAAATGCCTTCAACCTTCTGCAGCATCTTAAAATATCACAAACATATAGAAGTTCTCCTGGAGTTAAAGTAATTCCCTTTCTTGCCTTTTTTATTATTTCATCAATGTTTTTTATACCATCTAAGGGAAGGCTTCCCCACTTTAAAACAACTTCAAAGGCTTCCTTTGTTTCTGCAAGTCTCTCCTTAACTTCATAGATGTTGTGTGAAGGTTTAAGCTCAAGACACATATTTTTCGCCATGGCTGATACTGCCCTTTGGGAAAGCATTTGTATAATCTTATCGTATTCTAAAACCCTGAAGGTTTTCTCATTCATTTTTATCCCACCTTTTTATAGAACACCCCTGTATAGATGTCCCTTTGTTATATTTCCCTTTAATTCTTCTAAAAGTTCTTCTCCATAAGATCCAATTTTAAATTCATTATTAAAAGCTCTTTCAATTCCCTCCCTGTATGCCTTAACAACTAATGCAGCTTCATCCTTTTCTTCATCTAGAAGATTAAGAACCAGAAAATCCGCATTTAATTTAATTATATCCTTTATATGCTCTATTGTGCATAATATTTTTGAATTATAGATATGACTTCTGCAATTTACGTCTGTATAAACAGGAAATACCTCTCCCATCCTATCCCTTAAATAATGAACCTGATTTTTACATAATACAGGGCAGTCTTTTTTGCCATGTCCCATTGAACTTCCTACAAAGCAGTGTCTGCTTGTCATAAGTTTTATTCTTCCATGTGCTAAAACCATTGTTTTACTTTCTGTATTTGATATAACATTAGACAGCTGTTTTATTGTAAGTTCCGGTGAGAGATGACAGCCTGAATTTTTAAAGGTTTCGCAGGATTTAGAGTTAAATAAGTTAAAGCCGCTGTCAAGATATACATCAAATCCAATACCCCTTAAAAAGGAATACATACCCATATTTCCACACAGTGCCTTATCTATACCTTTCTCCTTTAATTCAATAGCCTGTTTTTTAAGTGTTTCAAACTCTTCAAGGATTATTTCAGGATACCATGGATAAACTTTTTTATTTTCCTTTATAAACCTTGGAAACTCATTAAAGTCTTCTTTATTTTTCCTTAGCAGGTCCCCTCCAAGGAAAACAACATCGCAGCCTGCATCTATACATGATTCTGCAATTTCAAGACTTCCTGTTTTTACTGCTATTTTGGGAATTACACTCTTTTTTGTCTTTGAGAAGTCTATATTGACGTTTATTTTTTCCCTTTTGCCCTGAAGTTTTTCTAATAATCCCTCAATTGCTTCACGCCTTAATAAGTTCAGCTTTGAAACAGGAATTGCCAGATTATCATCCATTTCTATTTCAATTCCTTCAAAGTAAAAGGAAGTATCCTTTGTTTTATTCAGGGCTTCTGCTACCCTTTCACAGGTTGTTGGAGTTTTAAGTGCAATTTCAGGTTCCTCTGCAGTTGCAATTGAAGTTATCCCATCCTGATTAAAGACAGTAAACTCAATTATCTCCCCTGATTTAGCCTTAAAACTACCCCATATAGGTATTCTTTTTATATCCTTTCCTTTAAAACTTTCCTCTGCCTCTTTATAAAGTTCAGCATCAAGGGTTTTATATATTCTATCGCCCTTTGAAGCACCTTCAAGATAAATGTTTATTATATCCCCTGGTTTTGCACTTTCAACATTTCTTCCGTTAATCTTTATGCTGCTTATTGGTGCCCCAATATTTTTTCCGAATATCTCAACTCCATCCCCAACCTTTAAAGATTTTTCAAGTTTAATGTCTGCAAATTTCTCTTTACAGCCTATAACCTTTCCAAGGTAAACTCCCCAATGTTTTGGTCTCTCGTAACTCATCATTTCCCTTCCCTGTGGGGTAAATAAAAAGGCTGATGTGAAACCTCCCCTGTTAAAGACTTGGGTTACCCTGTCTATATCATCCTTCTTTGACATATTATCAAGTGCCCTTCTATATGAAGAAACAACTGTAGCAACATATTCTGGTCTTTTCATTCTACCTTCAATTTTCAGCGAGTATACACCTGTCTTTTTTATTTCCTCTATATATTCTAAAGTAGAAAGATCCTTTGGACTTAAATAATGCTGTTTTTTATTATCATCTATTGAATATTCCATTCTACATGGCTGGGCACATCTGCCTCTGTTTCCGCTTCTTCCTCCAATTATACTGCTCATTAAACACTGTCCTGAAAAGCCGATACACAGTGCTCCATGTACAAAAACCTCAAGCTCAGCCTTTGTGTTTTTTGATATGTATTCTATTTCCTTAAGACTTAATTCCCTTGAGAGAACAACTCTCTTTAAACCCATGGAGTGAAGTAAATTTACTGCTTCAAGGTTATGGGCAGTCATCTGTGTACTACCATGGAGCTCAAATTCAGGAATATTTTCCTTGAGAATCTTTAACAGACCTATATCCTGAATGATTAAAGCATCAACCCCAATTTCATATAAAAATGCTGCATATTCAAGGGCTGCCTTTAACTCTAAATTATCAAGAAGTGTGTTTAAGGTTACAAAAACCTTAACGTTATATGAGTGGCAGAACTTAACTGCCTCTATCATCTCTTCTCTATCAAAATTACCGGCATACTGCCTTGCTGAAAATTCCTTTCCACCAAGATAAACTGCGTTGGCACCGTTTAACACAGCAGCCTTTAAACTGTTAAAATCTCCTGCAGGAGCTAAAAGTTCTACCATTCCTATCTCTCCCTTTCTTAACTATACAAACTTATTATACACAATAATATGGAAATTACAAAAATCAACCTTAATTTATTGAGGTTTCCTTAAATATACTCAAGCCTTACTACTTTAGAAAATTTCATAAAATAAATTCTTTCCCTGAATTTTTATTATCTGTCACTCTTTCTTGTCTAATATGCGTATTATATATTATCAACTTTGAGCTTTTTATTTATTTGAAAGGGTGGTTTGATGAAGCCTTTACAGCTTAAGGATATTGTTTTAAAAATTGGGGGAGTTGTTCTTTCGGGAAATGATAACTTCATTGTTAAAAATGTTACCACAAAACCTTATGGAATTTATGATAATACTTTATACTTTCATTTCAATAAAAGCAGAAAAATAAAAGCAGATGTACTGAATAACTTAAGTTCTGTTGCTATTATCACTGAAAATCCCTGGATTTTTAAAGAAATTTTTAATAAAACAACTATAGTTAAAGTTCCTGATATTAAAAAAGCCTATTGGAGATTTGTGGATTATTACCGAAATCTTTTTCCTATACCAATAGTAGCTATAACCGGAACCTGTGGAAAAACAACTACAAGGGAAATGATTAAGCACATATTGAGAAGGAAATACAATGTCAAAGGAACTGTAAAAAACCGTAACAGTGCCTATAACAGCCTTTCCTATTTATTAGATATAGACGAAAGGACTGAGGCTGGGGTATATGAAGCGGCAGTTAATTCACCTGGTAATCTGTCATATACAGTGAGACACTTTAAGCCTCAGATAAGAATTCTATTAAACATAGGCGTCTATCACCTGAAGCATTGCAAAACACCTGAGGCCTATGTTAAAGCTAAATCTGAAATACTTCATGGAATGAAAGATGATGATATTTTAATCTTAAATGCCGACGATGAAAGAATAAAAACAATAGATATCAGCAGGGCTAAAAAAATTATTTATTTTGGATATGACCAAAGCTCTGATTTCAGGATTAAAGCTGCTGATTATTATAAAAATGGAATAAAATTTTCATTTTACTATAGGAATCAAATCTACCAAGGCTTTATTAAAGGTCTTGGAAAGCATAATGTATATAACGCCCTTGCTTCAATAGCTGCTGTATCTTCCCTGGGTATAAGCATCCCCGATGCCTTAAGTGCCCTTAAAAGCTTTAACCCCGTTGAACACCGACTTCAGCTTAGAAAAGGTCCAAAGGGTTCTATAATTATTGATGATAATTACAACAACACTCCTCCTGCATTAAAGGCAGCTTTAGAGGTTTTAAAGGATATTGCAGGAAAGAAGAAGAAAATAGCAATCTTAGGGTATATGTATAATCTTGGTACCAGCCAATACGCCATGGAGCAATATGCTGAAATGGGGAAAAAGGCAGTTGAAGTGGGAGTTGATCTCATTGTTGTAGTTGGCAGCATTCCAGTTGATATAGGGAAAAAAGCCCTTGAGCTTGGTATGGATAAGGATAAGGTTATATTTATACCTAAGGGAAGATATGTAAGGAATTTTATTCTCCCATATCTGAATGAAAATACAATTGTTCTTTTAAAAGCACCTGAAAATCACGTTAATCTTTGACTTTATGCAACCCTAGGAGGTGGCGGTAATAATGAACCAGATAAAAATTAAATATATTTCCTCTAATCTTCCTAAATCTTGTTTTCTTACTGAAAATCAAATGAAAACACTTGACATTAAAGATAATTTAAAGACTATTACTTTAAAATTCGGTTCCCTTTTAATTGATGCAGATATAACTGTTTTAGAAAAAGATGATGAAGATACTATTAAACTTTCAGAGGATCTTAAAAATCTTATTCACTTACCTGAAAATATGGTAATGCAGGTTAGAATTTTAAAGGAAGACACCCTGGAATTAGGGCCCTATATCGGTGTTTTTATAAGCTCAGTAAAGGCTGCTATTATGGGTGAGGGAAAGGGTGACAGCGTTTATGAAAAATTAAGCAATGCAACAAGGCAGCTTAAGTATATGCAGCTTCTTTTCCTTTGGTGATATTGACTGGAGTAAAAAATTAATTAAAGCCCTTATCCTTGAGGATACAAAATGGGTTAGCCGTATTATGCCGATTCCTACCGTTATTTACGACCGATGCTTTGGAAAATACGGCAGAGAAAACAGCCTTAAATTAAGAAATGCCCTTGGAAAGGATTTTAAAATAATTAATTCCATGCCTAAACTGGCTAAATGGGAAACCATCATGGCTTTAAGAAAAAACCCAAAGCTTTTAAGCCACATTCCAATAACCAGTCAGTATCATTCCTATGAAGATGTTGAATTGGCTTTAAAAAAATATAAAGCCCTGTATTTAAAGCCAGATCTTTTATATAAGGGTAAGGGTGTTTTCAAAGTAAGCTTAGATGAAAAAAATAATTATATTGTTGAACATCGCAATACCCATGACAATGAAATCATTCATTTATCTAACCTTAAAAATTTAGATATGCTGCTTAATAAGTACAGGGCAGCAGGTGGTGGTTATCTGATACAAAAGGAAATTAAAAAGGCAAGCTTTAAGGGCTATCCCTTTGATTTAAGGGTGCTTTTTCAGAAAAACTGGAAGGGACTTTGGGTTGTAAGCGGCATTGCAGTAAGGCTTGGGGCTGGAAGTATAATCACAAGCCCTAGAAGTGGTGGGGCGGTAGAAGAAATTTCAACCATACTGAGGGAAGTATTTCAGGAGGATATTACTGAAAGTGATGGCTTATATGAAAATCTGATTGATATAGGAAAATCAGTTGTTCTCGCAATAGAAAAAGAATTTGGTGATTGTGTTGAGCTAGGCCTTGATATGTCAATAGATGTTAATGGTGAAATATGGATTATAGAGGTAAATGGAAAACCTTTAAAGGTGAGCTTAAAATGGCTTAATAATCCAATAATAATGGACCGCTGCTACAACCGTCCCATAGAGTATGCTGTTTTTCTAACAGGTTTTCATTCATCTGACTTGGAACTGGAGGCTGATATATGATTTTAGGAGTACTTTTTAGCCGAAGGATGATTAAAAAAATAGCTGGAGGAGCCAACGTATCCGGTCTTCAATTCCTTGCTGAAGAATCAATTAATGAAGGGATTAAGTTAATTGCCTTTTCTCCTGATGATATAGATTGGTGGAATAAAAGCATAAATGCACTTGTATATACTGAGGAAGGCAAATGGACTTTGGAAATATCCCCCTTTCCTGATGTTATATACGACAGGTCCCTTTTTTCCTCAAGGGAGAAGGAGATAGGTAAAATTTCTAGACAACGTTTTAAAAATGAGTATAAAATTCCTTTCTTAAATAATAGACATTACTTTCCAAAATGGGAAACCCATAAAGTACTTTTATCTTGTAGGGAAACAAGAAAATATTTACCCGATACTGCTCTTTGTACTCATCCTGCAACCTTAATAAAGTTTTTAAATAAATACGGTGTAGTATATATTAAGGATTCAGGTGGCAGTAGAGGCGAAAACATTTATAAAGTTTATCCAAGGGAAGATGGAGTTTTAATTGTTTCATATGTTAAATCTGGAAAGATTTATATGAATGAAATGAGCCCTAAGGATGTTTACACAAAAATTATAAATGGCAGCTTATATGGAAAGAAGGTTATTCTCCAGCAGGGAATAAATTTAGCACATTTTCAGGGTAAACCCCTTGACGTTAGAATCCTTGTTCAAAAGGACGCCTCAGGAAAATGGATAATTAGCGATAAGTCCATTCGTATTGCTAATTCACCACACTCCCCTGTTACTAATATAAGCAATGGAGGGGAAGTTAAAAAATTTGCAGATGTTATTCCCAAGCTCTTTCCTATTTCAAATATAAAGATTAATGAGGAATTAGACAAGATGCTCCTTAGTATATGTAATTGTCTTGAAATAAATTATGGCCTTTTAGGGGAGCTTGGCATTGATGTTGCCTTAGACATTCATGGTAGACTCTATCTTCTTGAGGTTAACGGAAAACCTGCTAAAAGCTGCATCCGTCGTTCCAATAACAGACAATTAATCCATGAGGTATATAGCAATATAATCAAGTATTGTAAATATCTCAAAGAAAATAATCCTATTTCCTATTAGTTTTTGTGGTGGTGTTATAATGATTAAAATAAGATGCACATCTTTGCCAAGTACTTTAGATTCAACCTCTGAAGATAAGATAGGTATTTCCCTTTATAATGCAAGAAAATTCTCACTGACCAATGGCTCTGAGGTAAAGTTAAAGTGCGGATTAAGGCAAATCAAAGTTAAAATTCAGGTGTTACCTATAAATGAGCAGAATAATTCTTATATTTACCTTTCATCAGGGGTTTATGAAAAAATCCTGCTTCCAAAGTCTATGGACTATGATGTTGTTTTTAAAAATGGTACTTTTATAGTTGGTCCCGTTATTGCTGTTTTACTAGGTAAAAAACTTCTCCAAAGATATGCAAAGGGCCTTAAGGTCAGAGAGTCTCTTGATTTTTACTCAGAAGCCGGGCTAAAATCAGGTGTTTTAGTTTATTTTTTTAGTTTAGATGATATAGACCTTACTAATAAATCTGTTAATGGATTAGTCAGGATAAGGGATAAAAAGGGTTTTTCCTATATAAAAAGACAGCCCCTCCCTGTCCCTGATGCTATCCACAACAGACTTGCTGTAGCTAAGGGAAGTATAAATGATAAAAAACTTATTGAATTAGAAAGGTCTGTTCCTGATATTAAAATAATAAATCGAATTACTAAAATAAATAAATGGAAGATTTATAAAATATTATCCAAGGATAAGTCCGTAAGTATCTATCTACCAAAAACCTTAAGACTTAAATCTTCAAAGAATATTACAGACATGCTTCAAGAATTTCCATTTGTTATTTTAAAACCCGTTGGAAGAAGTCTGGGGCTTGGGGTTATCAAGGTTACAAAATTATCTTCTGATAGATTTAAAGCATATTATCACCTTAATGGTAAAAATTTAAGTATCCAGGGTAATATAGACTTTATTTTAGATAACCTGAAAAAAATAATGGGCAGACGTTTGTATATTGTTCAGCAGGGAATTGAATTAACAACCTTTGAGAACTGTCCCTTTGATTTAAGGGTTACAATGCAGAAGGATTCTTCTGCTGACTGGACCTTATCCAGGTGGTATGCAAGGGTAGCTTCCGAAGGTAGTATTGTAACAAACGTTTCTTCTGGCGGCAGGGGAGTAAAAATAACCAAGGCATTATATCCCTCACTTGGCAGCAAAACAGAATTAACCTTAAATAAAATCTATAAAGCCTCTCTTGTTATCTGCAAAGCTTTAGATGAAAAGATTAAGGATATTGGTGATCTAGGTCTTGATATAGGCATAGATGAAAATGGAAACCCATATTTAATTGAAGTTAATTTCAGAGACTTTAAAAAATATAATGATGAATTAGGCCAGGAGGAAGGCTGGGAAAAGATGTATTATAAACCTATTTACTTTTTAAAACATCTTTATGAAGAAAAAATAGCAAAGGATACTAAAGACTAGCATAAAATCAGGTTTAAAAATAATGGTGGTGTTAATCTTGATAAGTTTAATATGCAGAATAAAGGAAAAAAGTCCATTTGAAAATTCATCAGGAAATACAGTATATATATCCCCTGACCTTGCAAAGGAAATAAGTTTTAAAAACAATACAAAAACAAAACTTATCTGTGGTGGAAGGGAAATTGATGTTACTGTAATTGTATGTGCGGAATGTCCTTATTCTCAGAGAATTCTATGTATGAATAGGGATTTACTTGATACTTTATTAATACCAGATGATATTGAAGTTGAAGTTATTTTCCACACTTCAGTTATTAAATTAGGGCCCTTTATAGGTATATTAGCTGATAAAAATCTTCTTGAAGGGTATATTGATGGAAATGAATTCAAAGAAAAATTTGAAATTTATTCTGACACCGCTAAATCAATAGGTGCCTTCGCTTATATTTTTAAAATTAAAGATTTAGATTTAAATAAAAAGCAGGTAAAGGGGTGGGTTGTTGAATATGATGATGATTCTAATGCCTATTTAACCAGAAAAACTCTGCCTTTGCCTGATGTAATTTACAATAGAAGTGTTGTTTCACCCTTTAGCAGTATGAATAAAAAGCTTAAACTCCTTGAAAAACTAAATAACAGCACTATAATCATGAATCGATATACCAGAATTAATAAACTTAAGGTTGCAAAAATATTATCCCAAAATAAAATCACTAAAAAATATATTCCTAAAACTTTTAAATTTAAAGGCATAAATGATATTGAGAAGATGCTTCAAAGATTTGATGCAGCGTATTTAAAGCCAGTTAACGGCAGCTTTGGCTCAAGAGTTATAAAGGTTATTAAGGATGAAAAGTACGGTTATGCTGCCTTTTATAACAAAGATAGAGAGAATATTAAAATAACTGGGGATTTAGAGTCAGTTATGTCTAAGCTAAAAGACATTATGGGAAAAAGGACCTATATTATTCAACAAGGGATTCTACTGGCAGATTATCATGGCAGGCCCTTTGATATGAGGTTTGTTATGCAGAAGAATTCAAAGGGCAGCTGGGATATATCATGGTCAAGATCAAGGGTTGCATCACAGAATAATGCAGTTACAAATGTTGCAGCTGGTGGTACATCCATTTCAACTTTAAAAGTTATTCGTGAAGCCTCTAAGGATAAAATGGATATAACAATTGAAAAAATTAAGGAAGCATGCATTGATATCTGTAATATATTAGATAAAAATTTAAAACTTTGTGATTTAGGCTTTGATGTTGGTCTTGATAAGGATTTAAATGTTTATTTAATTGAAGTCAATTTCAGGGAACTTTGCAGACAATCCAATATCTCTGGTGAGTGGGAAGGTATTTCAAGATGTTATAAACAGCCTATATACTATTTAAAATCCCTGTATCAACAGGAAATGGCTAAAAAATATAGTCCTCAGAATTAATTCTGGGGACACTTATAATTCTGGGGACACTTAATTATTGTTGGAAACTATAAAATGAATTTATTCTTTATCTTCATACAAGCCCTTAATATTTTTTGTACAGAAATTAGGATAATCAAAAAACTTTCCTTCCCATGTCCTTATTTTTACATAATCCTTACCCCTTGATATTACATATTCAGGCAAAACAGGAACTTTTCCATTTCCATTTGGTGCATTTATTACATATGTGGGTATTGCAAGTCCTGATGTATATCCCCTTAGATATTCCATAATTTCGATTCCATCGTCTATTGAGGTATTAAAATGTGTTGTGCCTGATATATATTTTGCATGGAACATATAGTATGGTCTTACCTTACACTTTAGTAATTCCTGATTTAAAAGCCTCATTACATATTTATCGTTGTTTACTCCATTTAACAGTACAGACTGGTTCCCTAAAGGTATGCCGATGGAAGCCAGTTTTTCGCATGCTTCCTTTGATTCCCTTGTGATTTCTAGAGGATGATTGAATTGTGTATTTATATATATAGGTGAATGTTTTTTTAATATCTGCATAAGATTTGACGTTATCCTCTGTGGAAGTGTTACTAAAACCCTTGTACCTATTCTAATATAGTCTACTGTTGGAATTTTGTGTATCTCCCCTAAAAGCCAGTCTATAGTTGAGTCAGACATGGTTAAAGGATCTCCACCTGTAATTAAAACATCTCTTATTTCAGGATTGTTTTTTATATATTCAATGGACTCCTCTAATATCGCCTTTGATTTATGCTTATCAACTGAGCCGATATTTCTTCTTCTCTGACAATGTCTGCAGTAGGATGCACACACATTTGTTGCATTAATTATAAGTCTGTCGGGATATCTCCTTGTAATTGAGCCTGCAGGATTTGTATATTCCTCTGCCATTGGGTCTAAACATCCCTCATGATTAAGCTCTAAAAGACTTGGAACACATTGAAGCCTGACTGGATTAAATCTATCATCATCCATAAGGGAAGCATAATATGGAGAAATTGCCCATCTATATAATTTCTGTACCTTTTTAATCTCCTCTATCTCCTGGGAAGTTAAGGATATTATTTTTGATAGTGTCTCTATATCCCTGATTTGATTCCTAAAATGCCATCTCCAGTCATTCCAATCTTCTTCATCAGCATTGAATAGAGAAAGTATTTTTCTCCTTTTTTCTTTTATCTTTTCTTCCTGATAATCTGCTGTTCCATTTGGTATCTTGTCCTTAACTTTTAAATATTCTTCTATTCTACCCTTTAACTCCTCAGCCCTGTCTAAAGCAGCCTTTCTTTTGTTAAGTTTTTCCATATTCATCCCCCTAACCACCTCATTTAAAATATTATATGTTCAGTGTTTATGGTAAATTCGAAATTAATAAATCTATTAAGTTTTAATCATGGAACAATATTTATTGTTGATTAATATTATGAATTGAGGTGATGCATATGTTACCAATAACAAAGATGCTTTTAACAAATCAAAACAGACCAAAAAAGAAAATCCTTAAACTTAAGGGTATTGTTATACATTGGACTGCCAACACTGGTAAAGGTGCAAATGCCGTGGCAAACAGAAACTATTTTAACACCACAACCAGAGCTGCCTCAGCACATTACGTTGTTGATGATAAAACAATAGTTCAATGTATTCCTGATGATGAGATTGCATATCATGTAGGTGCGGCTTCTTACACAAGAGCAGGAAACAGTCTTAAGGAGGGAGTTTATAGTCCTAATTATTTTCTAATAGGGATAGAGATGTGTGTTAACTCTGACGGTAACTGGGCTAAAACCTATAACAATACTGCAGAACTTGCTGCATTTCTACTGAAAAAATATAAGCTTACAGTAAATAATATGTATAGGCATTATGACATAACAGGAAAAGATTGTCCTAAGATGATGATAGATGAAAATGAGTGGCTTAAGTTTAAAAATTTAGTTCATAAGCTGATGTCGCAAAAATAACTCTTTAAAAGAAATCTATTTAATATCAAAAGCCTGCTATCCAACAGCTGCATTTTCAGCTGCTGTAGATTTGCAGGCTTTTATTTTTTTGCTAATACATAGTATTTACCAATAGGCAGATTGTAAAAAAGATATACCCCTTCTGAATTTGTATAAGTAAAATCAATGGCCTTATTTATATTTGCATTTATCAAAACTACTAATGCATCTTCAATTCCTATACCATCATCACAGATAATACCGTTTATGGTCCCCTTTAAATTCCTGAATTTAAGATAAATTGTGTCTAAATTATATATTCTCAAACATCTATTAATTTCAAGAAAACAATAATAGGGATAATAAAAGGGTGAATTGAAAATCATTTTGTAAACGCCATTTTCTATTCCCTTAAAAACATACATCCCTTGTTGATTGGAATAGGTTTCATAGATTTTGTCTTTCTGAATTAAAGATGTTAGTGTTATCTTAACAAATGCTCCAGGCTTTTGGCACTGGTCTTTTACTGAGCCAATTATTATATTTTCCTCATTTTTAATCGGCTGCAATCTAATGTTCAGGATTTTTCCGTATTCTTCAATGGATATACAGTCACTGGAATATGTTTTAAAACCTGATTTTGCGGCAATAACTTTTATCTGTTCTGGAAAAGGATATCTTATTTCAAAGAATCCCTTTGAATCCGTAAATAAATGGACTATTGGATTGTTTCTGCAATCTGTTATTTTTATACATACTTCATAAAGAGGATAATCAGTTGTATTATCCTTTACTATCCCCTTCAATAAACAGTATTTTTTATTGCTTAATTTTAAATCTAACCTTTCCTCATAAAAATTATCTATTATTTCAGTGGTTTTTGAAATATGAAATTTATCTTCAAACATTGGTATCACCTGCGTTTTTTCTCTTTTATATTATATGACTGCCCCTGACATTTTGTTTAAATGTCTGACTCATAATATGCAGTCAGGCTACTTGGAACATTTTTCAATGAATGTTATAATAAATAAAACCCTTGAAAGGAGATGATTATAAATGTTTCCTTTAGAAAAACCTATGACCTATGAAGAATTTCTAAGTTTAGATAATGAAAATGATAATCTGGAATTTATAAACGGGAAGGTCTATATGTTATCTGCCCCTTCTGTGATTCATCAGACTATTGTCACTAATTTGTCTACTGAACTGGGAATATATTTTAAAGGAAAGGATTGTAGACATTTTGTTGCTCCCTTTGATGTAATTTTTCAGAACCAGTTTGAAAAACACAGGGTTCAGCCTGATTTAACCGTTATTTGTGATAAAAGTGGTCTGACAGAAAATAATTATATTGGTATACCACATTTGGTAGTTGAAGTCTTATCTCCATCTACTTCTTCTAAGGATTATATAGAAAAAATGGATTTATACATGAGATTTGGTGTAAAGGAATATTGGATAATATCTCCTAAGAATAAAACCGTTGAAATATTCTCTTTACAAGAAAGTAATTTTTACTCTGAGCCAACACTATATTCTAAGGATGACATTGTAAAGTCCAGTATATTTGAAGATTTATCAATTGGTTTAAAAGATATTTTTAATATTTAATCTACATCCCTGCAGCCAATTATTTACTGCAGGGATGTCTTTATTTAAACAGGCATACCATCTGGTCCTTCGTTTATCATCTTAAATATTTCAAGGAAGTAAGTTCCTGGTTTTAATTTTGTAAAACTATACCTCCCATTTTCATCTGTTCTTTGATTTGAGTATAGATATTCTTTGTTCCCCTCAATTATATAAAGCTCAACAGTTGCATTTGCTGCTACATTTCCATCTTCATATCTTATTGTTCCAGAAACTTCTGCTGATGGGTTCGATGGATCTATTGTAAGTTTATTTGTAACAGTTGTTACCTGTCCCTCTTTGTCTATGATTACTAAACTTTCATTTGGAAGATATCCATTTTTTACCTGAATTACAGCATATCCACCTCTTTCTAAAAGCGGGATATAAAACTCTCCACTGTTATTCGTAAATGCGTGTCCTTTAAATATTGGTGGATATCCCTGATCTATTTTAAAAACATTTATTACTGCATTTTCTATTGAATCTCCATTTTCATTTAATACACAGCCAGATATAACACCCTTTGTTGAAAATACATCTTCGTCAAGCTTAAAATCAAGAATTTTAACGGTTCCAGGTTCTACTTCAACAACACTTTCCTTTGAATAATGAAAATCCGGTGAAGAAACAATTATTTCATATTCCTCTTCCATTTTTACCAATGAAAAGGAATAAGTTCCTGTATCAGAGGTACTTACCTTATCAAAAACATGCCCATCTTCAGTTCTAATGAACACTGAAGCACCCTTAACTGGGAAATTGTAACTATCAAGAACTGTCCCCTGAATAATCCCTGGTGTGCCTTGGACTTTATTTAATACAACATCTTTTATTATTTTTTGCCCGGATAATATATTAAATCCTTCAGTTTCAGTATAATAAGGTCTTTTAGTTATAAGATAAGGTGGAACAGGCACGTTTATAACTGCTCCTGCTGGTGTTGAAGGGTTCTGCCCAACTGGATAGCTTGTAAATATGGTTTTGGTTTCAGTGCTTATACATGTTACTTCTTCAAGACCTTTATTTACAATATAGATCATGTTTTGTGTTAAATCATTTATTATATCTGAGGGAGTTCCTCCTGTATAAATGGGTGTATAATTCTCTAAATTATTTATATCGAAAATATATACATTTCTTGAGGTGGTATTAGATGTTATGAGGTATTTTTCATCCCTGCTAATATTTACTTTATATGGTATTGAGAAAATATACTTGCTGCCTGATAAACCAAGTGGAAGGGATGTTTTGAACTTCATTATCAATCCTGCTGTTTTACTTATTCCAACAACAAAGGCATTTTTACCGTCACTTGATATCACAACATCCTGTGGAATAAACATCTGGGAATTTACACTATAAACAGGCTGTGCAACCTGATTTGTTGTTGTATCAACTGCAAGTATCATTGGAGAGGATGAGCTTACATATATCAATACACTGTCATCTGGTGTCAGCTTAAGTCCAACCGGTACATAATTAATCTGCTGTGGAAGTCTTATTCTTGTTATGATGGAACATGTTGCAGCATCAATTACACAGATATTATTACCGTTAATACCCGCAGTATATATTACGCTTCCATCACTTTTCATAGTTATCCTTGTCGGCCTGAAACCCAGAGGCAAAGTTGCTTCAACAACTGCTGATTTTATATTTACCTTATAGATGGTTTCATCATCACGGTTAATTACAAAAATATATTTATCATCTGGAGTAATCACAGCATTTATTGGGGAATTACCTACTGCTACAGTGTCTTTTACTGTGAAATTCTCTGTATCAATAAAGCTAAGTGTGTTACCATCTGTATTTAAGGTTATGGCTGTTTTCCCATCTGATGTCATAACTACATTGGATGGACCAACTCCAACCGTTATTGTCTGGAGTATCCTGTTGTTCAAGGTGTCGATTACTGATACTGTGTTCTGACTCCTATTAGGAACAAAGAGTGTAAAGGCTTTTAATGGCATAATTATCACCTCTAATTATATAAATGGATCTAGATTAGTTACTGTTTTTTCTGGATAGGGATAGTCTTTGATTTAACATTTACAATAAACCTGAATACTTTATTAAGGGGTGTGTCAAATGGTATAAAAGCTGTAATTATTATTTGTTTCATTTCAAGTCTTTTCACATTTTTAAGCTCATCAGGTTCAATAGAAACCTTTGTATTTTTACTGACCTCCTGTATTTTTTCTCTATCTATGAAAAGTGAATAGTCTATTTCTGATTTTTCTATTGTTAATTTGTAATCATCTATACCATTTCCTGAATTTATTAAATTATTTATTATTGTTGCTGTTGAGCCAACTGGTGTTACCCTTACAGAGGTTGAATCGTCTATTCTGTCAGTAATAAATGGCAGGAGGGTAACTCCTGGGGGAAGGTTTGCTGCAAAGATATTGGAATATTCACCAGAGTATATTTTAGGTGAAATATCATTTCTGTATTTTGCTGCATTAGTGACAGTTAATATCTCAGTTCCAGCTCTTAAATCTGATATTGTTCTTAATGTAAATTCAACAAATCCACTTACTCCAGATTTTAACTCTTGAATTGTAATAATTATTTTTCTATTTACATTATCAAAATAGGCATTACATGCCCATGTTACGTCTATTGACTTAAATATATATTTCTCATCAATTAAAATTTCCAGGATACCATCGATTAGTTTAACTGAACTGTTATTTGTAAATTCACACCTTAGTCTTATTTCTCTATCACTATAGGTATTTATTATTCCTGTGTAAAACCTTTCTCCCCACTCCTTTCCTGAAAGACTTATTACGATATTTGGATGATTAACAGTTACAGTTAAATTTCTGCTTAAAGTTTTTATACTTCCTCCTCCTGCCTCTGTTCTCCATGTTAAGGTTGAAGTATTGACCTGTGTGGAAGTCGTTGAACCAACATTTTTATTTACATCTTCAATTTTTGCATTAAAAACATAGACTATATTTTTTTGTACTGTCAGAGCATCAACAATTGTTTCTTCTGGGAAAAATATATTGTTTCCAATTACTGTTGGTGTTATTTCTATTCCATCTTTAGTTGCAGGTCCAATATATACCTGACCTGTTGGCAGAATATCTTTTAAGTTTAGATTATATGCCTTTGTTCCCTGTGGAACTGAAATATTTATCTGATATCTTACCTCAGATCCTACCCTGATGTTTTCTGTATTCGTGGTTTTATTCATTGTAATATTTGCTGTCTTAATAGTTACAGCTGCTGATTTGTTAAGTCCAGAATACTGATAATTACTTAATGCAGGATTATATAACTGTGAATAAGGATTAGTATTACTTGCTGTTGTAGAAATAGATACATTTGGTGCTATACCTTCCTTTATCTTAACTGAATAATTTATGGCAGCATATTGCCCTGGTGAAAGTTTTAAAATAGGCAGTTTAATTTCAGTATCATATATTTCTATCTGTGCAAATTCTCCTGTTCCACTTAACTTTACACTGCCTGAATCTAAGATAAAGTAATTTGAAATTTCATCTTTTAATTGAAAACTAAAGGCATCCGTTTCTGTACCAAGGGTATTTGTGTTAGTTAATGTAATTGTAAAAACATAAGTTTCTCCGCTTTTTATTGCGTTTTTATTTGGGCCTGAAACTGTTTTTGTTAATATAAGGTTTGGTGCCCCTGTTTTTATTTGTATCTGATCCCTTTTGCTGTATGAGTAGCCATCTGTATTAATTCCTTTAATTTTTAACAGATTGATGTTCTCTTCTGATATTCCAACTCCTGCTACCGAAGCTCTGAATTTAATTATTGACTTAGAGTTTCCTGGTATTTTACCATAATTAAATCTTACTCCATGTGGTTCAATCAAAAGGGGCTGAATTCCCGGCGGCATATATCCTTCAAAGGTATATTCAATATCAGCGATTGGGTCAACAGATAATGGAAAATAATCGTCAATACAGATATCATCCTGAACTGCATCTGTAGTTGTTGCATCATATTCCAGCTGAAATTCCGCCAAATCATTAGGCGCCAATACATTTATATTCTTTTTTGTTCCATCCCTGTAATAGGCATTCAAAAATATCTTTTTTGCATTTGGTTCTGAAATTGTCAAGCTACAAGATGAAGAATCATTATTTTTAATTTCAAGTTCATCATTAAACCCTTCAAGGTCTATTTTATTATAAAAGCTGTCTGAAGCTGCTACTTCAACTGTATTTCCATCTTTAGTTTTGAATCTGTAATATTTATTTACAATTGCCTTTAAAACTATGGTTTCACTGAAATTCACTGGTTTATTTCCAATATTATAGATTATTAGAGTACCCTTTATCTGTGGCTCCACTGTTATGGAATAGGGTTCCTTTGAACTGTCTGAATAGGATAAACCATCTGGAAGTTTTTCCAAGATTTTTATGTCTGAAAAGGTATAGTATTGACCTGTTTTACAATTTATTGTGAAATCAACCTTCTGACCTACATCAGTAATCCTTTGAGAAACTGATTTTTCGATTATTATGTCCATAGCCTTTGTATAAGCATTTTCTTCAATTAATTCATTTTCCCCCTCAATTTTAATCTGTGTATTTAAGGTTGTTCCATGATTAATAATTAAACCTGTATTGTTATTATATCTATTCCAAACTCCAAAATTAATATAAATAAAAGTTTCACTTCCAATTGAAAGCAAAACATTTTTATATGTCAATCTTGTATATCTTTTATCTTCAATGTATATTATGTCAACAGTTGGTGTCAGAAATTTCAATGCATCTGTTCCATTTGCAGTTACTTCACCAATAATTCTAAGACCATCATCTAGAATAATTGTCACATCTGTCATTGTTTTTGAAGTTAAGTTATTATTTATAGTAAATTTAGCTGTATAAGTTTGGGTGTAGTCATTTAAATTTATCCCTGTTCCTGCACCTTTAAGTGCTTTTGCTGGAAGATTTATTTTCGCTGAAAATCTTGCAGTTTTAAAGCTTAAAAGGTTTTCTGCCTGATATTTTTCGTTTCCTATGTCTATGTTACCCCTTGGCATAGTGTCTACTTCTGCATTAAGTGCTATACCTGAAAATAAATATCCAAAGAGTACATTACTTCCATTCTTAAAGGTTAGACTGCTTCTTAACGTAAATGTAAAAACATAATCTATCTCTAAAGGTGTAAAGTCCTTAATATTAACCCACTTTATCCTTGATATCCCATTAGAATCAATTAGTTTGGAAGTTGGAGCTATATCTGCAGAATCAAATTCAATTCCATCAGGCAGATTCAATGTCAGCATAAGATTATAAAGCCTTTTATCTGGACTCAGATTCTGTATCCTTACACTAATACTTTTCCTGCCCCCTAACAATAAAGGTATATTTTCAGTTTTATCCACAGTCATCACAAAAAACGGTGAATTAGGCATCTCTATCCCCCCTTCTTTTCCTATTTCATATTATTCCTGTCCCTATATTTTTGTTATTGATTAATCCAATTATTTATCGAAAATTATAAAATTAAATCACATTATAATGTTAAATGTAACAAAAATATATCATCATTAATAATATATAATAGAAAATCAGAAGGGGGTTTTGATATGCCTGTAAGTCAGATAAAACAAGAACAATATATTTTAGGACAATCAATTGCTAAAGCAATTCAGGACCTTGGAGAAGAAATAAGGCTTGACCTTAGCCTTCAGCCTAATCCAAATCTTAACGCAGGTACGGTAATTGGTACAGTTAAGGACGAAAATGGTAATCCAATAGACCACGCATTGATTAAGATTATGGATTCAAACCACAATCCTCTTGCCCATGCCTTTACCGGTGCAGATGGAGCATATATATTCAGCCCATTCCCTCCTGGAACTGACTATCATATATATGCTACAAAACAAGGTTATGCACTGGCTGAAAATCTACCATTTACATTATTGCCAAACCAAACTATAAGAAAAGACTTTACACTGGTAGTTGATCCAAATGCATCACTTGGTATAATTGCCGGTGATGTTACTAACAAAACAACCCACGCTCCTGTTAAGGGTGCCGTTGTCAACCTTTATTCCGTTGATGAGCTTGGGGTTGAAACCCTTTATGCAGTTGCATATACAAACGAATATGGCCAGTTTGTATTCAGCGAACTTCCACTTGGAAATTATATTGTCCGTGTTAACGCCCTTGGATATAAACCATATGCTACAACTGTTTTAATCAGTGGACCTGGACAGATTGCACATGTAATATCTGATCTTAACGTTGATCAGGACTCCTCAAGGGGTACAATCAGCGGTATTATTACAGAAACCAACAACCAGCCTATACCATTTGCAGATGTTACACTTTATAGAGTTGAAGCAGATAATAGCCTTACTCCTATTGCCTTTACTAAGACAAACGACGAAGGTGTTTACCTCTTTATCAACGTTCCACAGGGCAACTATAAGATTAAATCTAATAAGATATTTATTTCTCAAAGCGTTTAATTTAAAATTATGTAATGCAGCATAAATTATAGAAATATAAAATAAGGGGCTGTGGCATTAACATTTCAGTTGCTAATGCCACAGCTTCTTATTTTCTGCTTTTAATTTCAATTAAGCCTATATCCTCACTATATAAAAATGCAACCTCTTTATTTTCAAATGCCACTGCTGATTTTGGCTCCTGTATTAATAAAAAACCTTCTCTTTCAAGATTTTCAATTGTTGCTTTTATATTTTCACATTCATAACAGATGTGATATGGTATTGACCCATTTCTTTTTAACAATCTACTTACAGGAGAGCCTTCTCCTGATGGCTGTATCAGTTCCAAAATTATATTTTCATTTTTTATTAGCTCTATTTTTATTTTTCTATCAATGTCTTCTATTATTTCACCAGTTAAAAAACCTAATACCTTAAATTTTTCTTCTGCTGCTTTTATATCATTAACGATGTAGCCAATATGATGAATATCCATTTCATCACCCCTTAAATTGAGACTTATAGGTTATCAGCTCTGGAAAAACACCCTCAATTATATCTGCTATTCTCTTTATATTATAGTTTTGTAGAACTTCTTCATATGCCTTTTCAGCTATTTTTTTCCTTAGATATTCATCTTCAATTAAAAGGCTGATTCCATTTATCCAATCTGAAATATTATTATTACATAAAATACTGTTTTCCATGTTTACTGCTATCTGTTTATATGGCTGAACATTTGAATATATACCTGCTATACCAGCAGAGGCATAATCTAAAAATTTTCTATATGATTTACACGAATAAAAATCTCCATCAGGCAGAGGAGCAAGACCTATGTCCCATTCCCTTGTCTTTAAAACATTCATAAATTCCAAAACAGTTGAAGTAAATGGTATATAATTTAAACGGTAATTTTTAACCATAGGCGGCATTGTACCAAAGAACTCTATTTCAATTTTATCTTTATATTTGTTTAAAATATTGTAAATGGGCCATCTTAAAATATTTTCAACAAGAAAGCTATGGTCCTTCCCCCCTGCGTATCCAATTTTAATTTTATTTCTCTTTTTCTTAAAATTTATTTCATGATTTTCATCAAATAAAATGGCTGGAGGTGGTGTATATCTTACATCTTTGCTGTATACACTATATTTTATTTTCATTATTTCATTTGTTACCCAGACACTGTCGCAAATTTTAACAATATCAGGAATTTGCTCTGAAAAATAATTAATCTTTTTTGCAGAGACTAAATTTGAAGGCAGATTCATTAAATCATCATCTAAAAAATAAATAATATACTTTTTAAAGGTTTTGGCTAAAGTAACTATATTTTTATCTGTTACATTTGAACCCCTTACACATATTAAAACATCTGTTTTTTTATATCCTCAACTTTTACATCATTACTTTTCTTAAATTCAAAATCTAACTTTCCCCTTTTAACAAGCTCTTCAAGGGGCATTTTTATACCTATCTCAAAGGACGGAATAATCCCTCCACAAATTGCCATTACTCTTGTTTTATCTGACATATTCACCACCTGCCTCTGAGATTATTTTGCATATTCTATAACTTTTTCAGATACATAATTTACATCATTGTAAGTTAATCTTAAATGCATTGGCAGCGATAATATCCGCTGACTTAATCTGTGTGCCATTGGACATGTTCCTTGTCCGTAGGAATACATCTTGTATTCTGTATTATCTCTGTAATGAACACCTGGGAATATATCATTTTTATTTAATTCCTCTAAAAGTTCATCTCTGTTATTGACCTCTATTATATATAGATGCCTTGAAGACTCACATCCTTCTGTAACTGGAACTGGGTGTATTTTATCTTTGAAGTTTCTAAAGTTTTCATCATACCAGGAAGCTATTTGTCTTCTGTATGCGTTATCAATATCAACATATTTCAGTTGAACAATACCAATTGATGCTATTATTGAGTTCCCATGATATTTATATCCTAAATAGTCTAAATCGTATTTCCACTTATATGTCCCTTTATCATCTGTCCTTGCAAAGGTATCCTTATTTATCCCAAGCCAGGTTAATTCTCTACATATAACATCATTTTCCTTATCCTTAAAACATATCATTCCCGAATCTCCTGTGGGAAGATTTTTAACTGCCTGAAATGAAAATACAGCAGCTTCTGCTTCCTTTCCAACAATGTTACCCTTGAATCTGGTTCCAGTCATATGTGATGCATCTAATATTAATTTCAAGTTATATTTTCTACATATATCCACTATTTTAAAATATTGTCCTATGTTACCCCCTAATCCAACAAATACAACAGCTCTTGTTTTCTTCGTTATTTTTCTCTCAACATCTATAGGATCAAGGCAAAGATATTTATCAACATCTGCAAAAACAACTCTTAAATTTTCATATAGAATTGAATGGTTTGTTGATACAAAGGTAATTGGTGTTGAGATAATTTCATCTCCATCCTGCCATTTATTCTGCATTTTTAATATTTTTACTGCCAAATGAAGACCTGCTGTTGCAGAGTTTAAAAAATGAGCATTATTAAACCCTGTGTATTCTTTCCATTTTTCTTCAAATTCATTGGTTTTAAAACCTAGTCCTGTCCACCCCTTTTCAAGACATATTCTTATTTCATCAAGACATTCATTTACTCTAAAGACTGGAGAAAAAAGCTGTATTGACATTTTATCATCCCCTTGGATATAACCTGATTATTTTAAGTCCAGCTCCCTTGTTTTATCTATAACCTTTATAAAAGATGCTGTTTCAACGTTAATATTAGAATTTATTTTCAGTTCCCATATTTGTTTTTTCTCCTTTTCCCCTATAAAAAGGAATCCATTGTCTTTATAAAAATCCTTAACCAGAGTATTTTTTTCAGTTGGTATATATTCACCGATAATTTTAGCTATATTTTCAGATTTTGCCTTTTCAACTATATATGCCAGCATAACCTTTTCTATTTTTCTTCCAATAACTCTGCAGCTTAATAAAAAAGTATCTATTCTCCACTCTCCAGGATTTTTCTCAAGAATAACAACTCCAGTAATTCCGTTGTCACCAAATTTATCCCTGACCTTCGCACTAAAAATCAAATAGTTTCCATTTTTTATCAAAGCCTCTATTGCCTCCTGTGTATATCTTTTTGTTGTGAGATTAAACTGATTTGTCTTTTGAGTCAGCTGTACTATTCTTGCCAGATTTAATTTATTTACACAATCAATCGTAACTTCAATGTTAAGCTCCTTCAAATATTCATCTATATCATTAAAATCCTTTTTAAATTCCTCTCTTTTTCTTTGTTCTTCATACATCTTACTTTTCTTTACATCCTCTTCAGTAAGATAAAAGCTATTAAATTCCTTCAGGTTGATTAAAGTGGATACATACAAAGCAGGGTTATCAGGCAGTTCAACCACCGTAACCTCTGGTAAAGCCTTCTTTATCATATCTCTGTTAAGCTTGTCATCATCTATAAAAACCATACTATCTAAGCCAATATTTAATTTTTTTGATATTTTCACCATGTTTGTAATCTTGTCATCCCAGTTTATTTCTATATCAGAAAAATTATCCTCTTTAAGAACCATATATGGGTGATTTCTTATAATATTCAATGCATCCTCAGGATTGTTTTTACTGTTTATTGCTAAAATTATCCCCATTTTATTTAATGAAAGTAGATATTTTTGAAAATCTAAATATACCCTGCCTGTTGATGTTGGTCCAAGATTAATTCCTTCCAGTCCATCTTCTCCTGCAATTCCACCCCAAAGTGTGTTATCCAGATCCAGAACAATGCATTTTTTTATCTTTGATTTTAATGGTTTAATATAGCTTAGATATTCCTCACAAAGCTCTGGAAAATGATGTATCGATACTTTTAAATCAACTGAGTAAAGTAAATTATAATCTAAAACATTTTCTTTACCTATTTTGGAACAAAATGAATTGAAATCAAATATAAAGACTTGCTTATCCTTTTTAAATTTTTCTCTAAGGTGAAAATTTAAAGTTTCAATTGATTCAATAAATCCAAATTCTTCTTTGCTTTCTAATATTCCTAATGGTGAAAATGTGGGTACACAGAAGTTGTGTACTATGATTTTTGAAGACAGGTTTTTCTTTAATTTTTCAATCATAATTGTTAATTCATGGAGTTTGCTGTTAATTTGCTTCTCTCTTTCTTCCACTGTAATATTATATGGCAGATAATAATCCTCCCCAATTAGTGACATTATATCTATAAAGATTATTATTAGGTCTGGGGTGAATTTATAAAGTTCACTTTTTTCATTAAAAATGTCTTCTGCGTATTTGTTATAAATGCTCTCATAGAATTCACAAATTAAATTCATTTTATAGCATTTTACATACAATATTTCTTTTAAAGCTTTAATGGTTGAACTTGCTAACAGTGCAATTTTAAATTTTTCTTTTTCAGCGTCATTTTTTTCTGATTCGCTGACTATGTCTTTGTATGACTTTATATAATCATAAACTGTTAATTTTTCCTCCACCTTTCCCCCCTCCTTTTAAGCTAGTTATTAAACTGACTTTATTCTTTGATTTTCCCTTTGATTATCTTCTCTAAACTTTCAAAATCCTTGATTCTTTCTATTTCATCTATAGTAAATTTTATTTCTAAAGCTCTTTCAAGCTCTATTATCAATAATATATTTGCAAAGGAATCCCAGGTTTGTGTATTTTCCATTGAAATATCATTGTTTACCTTGTTTTCATCTAAATTAAGAACCTTGGCGAATATTTTCTTATATTCCTCCATAATACATCTCCCCTATAAACTTTATTCAATTTTATTAAAGCCTCTGAAAATTATCTCCCACTTTTCTTTTTCAGATTCAAATTCTTCCTTTAAAATGCTGGTAATTAAAACATCCTCATATTTTCCATTATGATATACGTGCTTTCTTAGTATTCCTTCTTCCTTAAAATTAAATCGTTTGTGCATTGCTATTACCTTCTGGTTAAAAGTAAATTCATAGCAGTATAATTTATTGAGATTTAAAATATCAAAGGCATAGGTAAGTATGAGAAATTCCGCCTCTGCCCCATAGCCTATATTCCTTTTGCTTTCATCACCTATAAAAAAACCCCATTCAGAGTTTCTATTTATATAATCTATTTTTGTTAAATAAATCAAACCCAATAAACTTTTATTTTTGTCCTCTATTGAAAAGTATTTACTTTTAGAGTCATCCAGTATTTTTTTATACCATCTTTCCTGTTCTTCTCTGGAGATACAGGCATGTTGGAAGAGAAGATTATTAACTGAAGGAGAAGACCTCCAATTTCTTATCTGCTCTATATGCTCTTTCTCAAGAGCAACAAGATTTACTAAGTTCCCTGAAATCAACTTTTATCACCTCTTTGATAAATAAGTTTTTTATATTCCTGAAATGAACCCCAGTTTTTATCCTTTTCAGAAAGAATTACCCTTTCTACCTTCCCTATTGGCCATTCTATTTTTATTTGGTCATCATTCCAGCATATACCATTTTCATCCTCGGGGTGATAATATTCCGTACAGCTATATACAAATTCAGCCTCCTCAGAGAGAACAAGAAATCCATGTGCCATTCCTTCTGATATATAAATCTGGGTTTTGTTTACATCATTTAATATACAAGAAAACCATTTGCCAAAGGTTGCTGAATTTGGTCTTATATCCACTGCTACATCAAAAACCTCTCCCTTTACAACCCTTATTAATTTTCCTTGGGGGTACTTCAATTGAAAATGCAGCCCCCTTAAAACTCCTTTTATTGAATGAGACTGATTTTCCTGAACAAAACGAATATCCAGACCAAGTTTTTTGAATTTATTATAGTTATATACTTCATGGAAACTTCCCCTGCTGTCTTCTAATATTGTTGGCTCAATTATATATATACCCTTTATATAACTTTCCATAATTTTAAAATTCTCCATGTAATCCCCCCAGTCTTTTTAATAATTAAAATACCACTCTTTATTATTTAGATACCATTTTATCGTTTTCTCAAGTCCTTTTGTAAACTCTGTTTTTGGTTTCCAATCTAAATCTGTTTTTATTTTTTCAGCGTCAATAGCATATCTAAAATCATGTCCCTTTCTGTCTTCAACATATTTTATTAGTTCTTCTGTTATTGTGTTATCATAATTCTTATTTAAAATTTTGATTATTTCTTTAGCAATGGATATATTCTTTCTTTCATTATTTGCACCAATGTTATAGATTTCTCCTGCTTTTGCATTTCTTATGACTAAATCGATTGCCTCACAGTTGTCCTCTACATATATCCAGTCCCTTATATTTAATCCATTTCCGTAGATGGGAATAGCTTTTTTCTCAATAGCATTTTTTATGATAAGTGGAATCAGCTTTTCTGGAAACTGATTGGGACCATAATTGTTAGAGGATCTTGTTATATTTATTGGCATCCTATAAGTATCATAATATGATTTTACAATTAAATCTGCTGAAGCTTTACTTGCTGAGTATGGGCTGTGTGGATTTATTGGAGATTTTTCAGTAAAAAAACCCTCATTTCCTAAGGAACCATATACTTCATCAGTTGATATCTGTAAATATTTTTTACCTCCCTTGTATCCTTCATTTATTTTCCATGCTTCCCGTGTAATATCAAGTAATGTTTGGGTTCCTAATATATTTGTTTTAGTAAAAATTCCAGGATTTTTTATACTTCTGTCAACATGTGTTTCTGCTGCAAAATTTACAACGTAATCTACATCATAATTTTTGAATATATCTTTTATTACCCTTTTATTACAAATATCACCCTTTATAAAGGCGTAATTACTTGATTTTTCTATTTCTCTAAGGTTATTCAAATTAGCTGCGTAAGTCATTTTATCCAGATTAATTATTATTATGTCTTCATATTTTTTTAAAATATATTTAATGAAGTTTGAGCCAATAAATCCAGCTCCGCCTGTTATTAAATAAGTTTTCATCTTTTCACCTCCCTGTTTTGCTATAAAGGCTTATATCAGTCTTTTCCACAATATTTATTTATTAAATATTTTCCATATTCACTATTTTTCATTTGCCAGACTGATTCACAAAGCTTTTCTTTATTAATATATCCCTCTAGATATGCAGTTTCCTCAACTGATGCTATATATTTTTTATATCTTTTCTGTACTTTCCTGATAAAATTTGCTGCATTTAACAGACCTTCATGTGTCCCTGTATCAAACCATTTTATACTTTTGTCTAACACTTCTACTTTCAGTTTCTTCAGGGTTAAATAATAATTATTTATCGACGTTATTTCAATTTCACCACGAGAAGATTTTGGTGTTTCTAATGCTACCTTTACTACATCATTATCATAGAAATATAGCCCTGGAACTGCAAGATTTGATTTTGGGTACTTTGGTTTTTCCTGAATTGACACTGGATTCCCGTTTTTATCAAGCTCTATTATCCCAAAGTCCTTTGGGGTATTGGTTTCATATCCAAAAACAGTGGCACCCTCTTTTAAACCTATTCCACTTTTAAGATATTTTTTCAAATTCTTTCCATAGAAGATGTTGTCCCCTAAGATTAAGGCTACTTTATCCATACCTATAAATTCTCTTCCCACAATAAAGGCATGACCTATTCCTTCCGGTTTTTCCTGTATTTCATAACTTATGTTAATACCTAGTTGTCCCCCATCTGATAATAGTTTTTTATAATGCCCAATATCTTCAGGAGTTGATATAATCAATATATCCTTTATTCCACAAAGCAGTAAAACTGATAATGGATAATATATCATTGGTTTATCATAAACAGCCAAAAGACTTTTAGATACAGCCTTTGTTACTGGATAAAGTCTTGTACCTGCACCTCCGGCTAATATTATACCCTTCATTCTAAGACCTCCAATGAATGTACTTAACAATATTTGTGTGTTTTTCAGTTTATAATATTCATTTTTAAAAAATATGACATTAATTTTAGATACAATTAAATACTAATATCTAATATTACTTAAGTAACAAAATGCATAAATAAAAATAATATAATATATGGAAAACTTTTTAGGAGGAATATAATGTTTCCTGTAAATCCAAATGACTGGATTACTTATATTACTACAGCACTGCCAAGAAATGAACATCCATGCTGGGTTGATATTGTTGGAGATTTAACCCGCAATGCTGCTTTCTATTACCCTGCAATAAGCCCTAATCCATCAGAGATAGCCTTTAGAATGAGACTTAACGGTGATCCAATAAAGGTTAATCCAAACAGCTATGAATTAAAGGAATTTGTATGGGGGGTACAGATTGTAAATAATTTTAATCAGCTTTTATTTACAATCAGAGTAAATGCCAGCGGCAGCAATTATCGTCTTCAGGTTATAAAGGAAACTGCTCCAAGCAGTATAACCTATGATGTACCCTTTAGCCTTAATTATCCTCCCCTTTCAAGTGATATCGTAAGGGTTGTAGATGCTGGAAAATATTTTGCCTGTGGTAATCCTGAAAACCTTGACGAAGATTATTTCTTAGATTTTAGGGTACCAAATAACTCTACAGTATTTCCTGGTTTTGATTTTTCATCCTCAACCTATAAGTTATGCTATTTTACCTCAACTCAGCCAAATGTGGTAAATAAAGAATATATATGCGGAAGCCTTTTTAATCCACCAATAGGTGAGCCTGTTCTTTGTGTTAAAAAAGAAATAGTTTCTGGTCCTGACAGTATATGCCTTGATGATATTGATTCATGGACATTGAGGATAACTGTAGAAAACTGTGGAACTGTAGCCGTTAACAATATCATTCTGACTGATGTATTAAATAACAATATAAATTTCCTTACCCCTGTTACACTGGTTCCTTCTCTAGGGCCTTCATATGACAGCAATACTAGAACTATCACCTGGAATATAGGCACCTTAAACCCAGGTGAAAAACAGCTACTTGATATATCATTTACTGCCCAATTAGCAGTTTGTGGACATTTAATTTTAAATACTGGAAATGTAAAATATCAAAATGGTCCTGATGATGGAATTCCATTCCAGGATGAAGGCGTTCTCTCCCTGGCTGAAGATGAACTTCAGGTTACTAAAGAAATCATAGGTCCTGACCCAGTTGAAAACTGTGAAATAGAAACCTGGACACTTAGAATAAAAGCTGAGAACACTAATGTATGTGACATAACAGAGGTATTGATTGTAGATGAAATTAACTGTAATTTTAATTTTGAAACCCCAATAGTTTACAATGCCTCCAATGGGCTGGTTATTCTCCATGATAAAAAAATTATCTGGTCTTTAGATCTTCTATATGGAAATAGTTTTGAAACCCTTGATTTAACCTTCAGCGGTTTCTTTGATAATTCTGGTCATCAGATATTTAATAAAGGTAAAGCATCTGCATTTTGTATTGAGGAATTTGACTTTTCAGATGAAGGCATAGAAGTTATTCCAAGTATCCTTCCTGAAAATATAGAAGTAACAGGTCAAATTAAAGAATGTGGTACGGGACAGTTACTAACTGGTGTACTTGTAACTGTTTATGATTCAAGCTGTAAAGAAATTTTAAGTCAGAGCTTTGATGAAAATTACACACTGTACCTGAAACCTGGAACCTATACCATTAAATTCACTAAGGCTGGTTATTATACTAAATTTTTAAATGTAATAATCAATTCTGATGGTGATATTGTCCACGATATCCACATGAATAAAAAGGTGTTATGCTATAGTCAAGGCAGCAGTAATACAAATCTTGACATTCTTGCCGGTATCGTAAAATATAAAATAGATGCTGACATCATTTTCAGCAATGCTGTTTGTTTATATACCGATGCAGTAATTGAATGTCTGACAGATGTAATCGATTCTGTTAAATGCAAAGTTATTTGTAATTCAAAACTTCTTGTAACACTTCTAATGGAAAAGGATATTATCTATAAATTAAATGAGGAGAAAAATTTTAAATATTTCACAGATGAGATTAAGCTATGTTATCCTCTTGAGATAAACATAGTGAACACTGACTTTAAGTATGATGTGAATATTGCCGATGTTAGTTTTTGTAAAGATGGTAATATTGTTGAGAACATGGCATTGATAAAATTTAAAGCTCACTTTGTTGATAATCAGGATATTTGTATAAACACTAAATAAAACCAAAGGTGAATGTCAATGAATAACATTAAAAAAGATAAGAAAGCCTTGTCAGGAAGTGTATCAATTATTACCCCGACTAATAAAAAGTATAATATAGACAACATCTTTGATAATTACGCAAGACAAAATTATCAAAATAAGGAATTGATAATTATTCTGAACAAAAATGATTTATCTTTAGAAGCATATAGAAAAAAATCCTTAAACTATACAAATGTAAGTATTTTTCAACTTGATGAGAATAAATCCCTTGGTGCATGCAGAAACTTTGGAATTTCAATGGCAAGGTATGAATATATAGCTAACTTTGACGATGACGATTATTATTCCCCTTATTATTTAACCAATGGCATTGGGATTTTAAATTCTGTCGAGGTAGATATTATTGGTAAGTTTACTTCCTTTGTTTATTTTAAATCCAGTAAACTTCTTACCATATATAAGCCTGGCAATGAAAATAAGTTCAGCTACAACCTTTTTGACGGCAGTTTAATCATGAAAAAAAGCATATTTGATAAAATCCGCTATTCCAATAGAACCTACCTTGTGGAAAAGGAATTTCTCAAAAGATGTTACGAAAGAAATGTAAAAATATATGCCTCTGACAAATATGACTATGTCATTGTCAGGGATTCAGATTTAGATAATCACACATGGAAAATTGAAGATGACAGACTTTTTAAATACTGTCAGTTTTATGCCCAAACCAATGATTTTTCAGATTTAATTGTAAGACCAACTTAAAAAGCATTAAAAACCCAATTTAATACTTGTATTAAATTGGGTTTTTAATGCTATTACACTTTATTAGCTTTTAAAATCCCCTATTATAATTCGCATTTATCAAGAAGTGTTCCATTAATGCAGATATCTTCGTGTATTCCAACTTTATCGATAATATCAGAAATAACAGATACATGAACTAAAGTTCCAGGAATTTCACCGCATGCACAATCTCCCTGTACATCGAAGATTATATCTGAACATTTAATTATTATTTCTGACTGAAGTGTTGGGTTATCAAATATTTCACGTGGCAGCTCACCAACCCAGTTTGGATCAGTAAATGGAACATCTAATGTCCACAGATATGCTCTTTCACTTGTTCCTGGAATTGTTGTTTCTGCAAGACTCTCGTTTTTCCCAAACAATATTGGTGATTCAAACAATCCTGTTGGAACATAGCATGCCTTTGAACCAATATCATCTGGAAGCATCAAGGTTTCAAATTTTTCATCATCGAATTGAACAACTAAAAGTATTTTAAACCATATTTTCAGTCTTGCCTTTGAAGTACAGATGATTTCCTGTCTTGTCTTTTTAATCATAAGTTTTTCACTTAAAATACAGTTTACTGGAAGTGTTTCCTCATAATTAGGATAATTATGAACGCATATGTCTACTGGTACCTTTGCATCTTCTGAAACGTTGAAGAAAATTTGCTCTCCACCCTTTGGATCCCATTTTGCTATTATTCTTTTAACGAATATTTCTAATGGCTCAGGATTGGAGTTTTCGCAGATTGAACTGGTGATTAATTCATTACTCATTCTACTACCTCCCTTTAAACAATATAAAAGCAGCAACTTTTTTATAATATATACTATGCAATTCGGTATTTATTGGTTCTTTACTTCACCTCTTTTTAAAGAAATTCCAAATTGAATCCTTGTTATTGTCATCATTTTCCTTGGATATGCTATTTATTTCCTTTTCTCTATCCGTTAAAGTCCTTTTCAGCTCCTCTAGCTGTGTTTTAATTTCTGAAATTTCTTTTCTATTTTTTTCTATTTCATTGATTAAAATTTCCTTAAACTCATTTATAATTGAATTTATATTATCTATTCCATTCATCACATCTTTTGTTAAAACAGAAGTTTTTTCTGTTATTTTAATTAAGTTTTCATTTGAAATATTTTTATTGGATATTATTATATCTTCCTGAGTTTTATACATAGCTTCATTTAATGAAGATTTTAACTCCTCCATCTGTGATTTTAAATTTATAATAGTATCCCTAATCTCATTTAGCTCCAGCATTTTACTTTCTTCATTTATCCTCTGTAAGGTCAATATTTCATTATTTTTCTTATGTATTAGATTAAGACTTTTATTATCAGCTTTTTCTGATATTCCTATATCAGTATTGCCAGAGTTATTTTCAGAATCATCTGTTAAATATACTTTGTTCCAACCGCTTACGTACTGATATCCCTTGGATACCGTCTTTGAGTTCATGAACTTATCACCCTTTAAAGTATTCTATATTATAAATATGAAATTCTTTATTAAAAGGTTATTAATTTCTTTATATTCTTAAAAAACTTAAATAAAATAACTAAGCTAGAAATGAATCCTCATCTTCAACCTTGCTTAGTTATTTTTAGAGCTTAAATTTCTTTTTTAAGGATGTCCTTTATTTTTTCTTTAAGGCTTGGTTTCTTTTTTTCTATTTCATTTATAATCTCCTGTATTTCTTTTTTTAGCTTTTTATTTTCATCTAAATTTCTGCAATTTTCTTTTTCCAATAGATTTGCCCTTCTTTGCTCTTTTATATACTTGTCTTCCATTTCCTTAATCCTCTCCGTAAGCCTTATACATTCCTGAGATAGTGCATCAACTCTTTTTTTATAGTCCATATAATCATCCATCATTTTTTTCACTTCTAACTCTTTCTTATATAATTCATCCTTTAAATATGAATTTTCACTCTCTAAATCATCAATCTTCTTTATTGCTAACTTTGAAATGTCATCCAAATTACATAAATAATTCTTTATGTCCCTGTTAGGGGTATCACAGCTTAATGCAACCTGACTCAAATCCTGACTGTACATAAGTGACAGATTTTTTTCTTCCACCTCTATACTCCTCTCTTTAACAAGATAAACCACTATATTGGCAGATATCTCTAAGTACAAAATTCTACAACTTATATCTATATCCGATGTATGTTTTAGATTTCTTATGTCTATCTCAAATCTTCCATCTTTAAAATCCTTCTGATATGGAAATGGTCTGAAATTTATCCTGTAAAATCTAAGTATTGCAATATCCTCAATAACAGATGTATAACATACCTCTTCATCATTTTCTTCCACGTAATAAGCAAGATATATTTCATACTTTATTATAACTTCTATATGTTCTGCTGTTGATTTATATTTTACACTTTTGATTTTTCCCTTAAAGTTCATCACGTTTTTAACTTTTATATTATTAAAATCAATTGTCCTAGATAATATAGTCTGCAAAGCTCTATATTTTGATTTTACAACCCTTTCATTAATAACAGACATATTAACCCTCATATCAATTATTATATTAAATATATATGCATAATGATAAAAAAAATAAGGGCTTCATACCCTTATATACTTCTTTTTTTACTTTGTACGTCCCTTATATCCTTTAAATCCTTTTTTACTCTGACAAGTTCAATCTGACTTTCAAGGAGCTGATCCTTAAGATATGCAATATTATCTTTATGCTCCTTAACTTCCTTTTCAACTTTTTCATTCTGCTCCTTTAATAAAGCATTTTCCTTGAGCAATTCTTCGTATTCTTCATTTCTTATTTGAAGATTTTGATAAAGCTCATTATACTGATTTTTAATTTCCTCAAGGTTTTCAGTCTCAGTTTTTCTCATCTCAGAAATCTTTATGTATTCATTATTTAAATTTTCATATGCCCTTTGAAGTTTTTCATATTCAGCCTTCATCTGTCTCAGCTTTTCCTCAGGTTCATTTAAGGAACGTTTTAAAACTTCGATTTCTCTCCGGCTTCTAAAAAGCTCATCTGTAATAGTCAGAGAGGTTAAAACCGCAGCTGAAGTATTGCTGTGTTTTGGATTTCCAGTTAAAATTTCCTTTACCTTCTTGTCCACAAAATTAGCAATAGAAAAAAGATAGTCTTCTGAGTCATCACCAGTTAATGTATATTCAGCACCATTTATTCTAACAATAACCTTATTCTTTGACATACAAAGCACCCTTTCAATTTTTATACATTTATCCTAAATACACAGTTATTATCATTTGAAAATCTAGTTAATTCTATTTTACCATTATTTTTAAATTTTTCACTAGGTAAATTAAAAATTTTATTATAGCAGGCAAAATCAGATTGTTAAATTAAATTATAAAAACCCCATAAATGGATTTTAAAGACATACTCCATAAGCCTTAGCATTAAATGCTTAGCAAAAGAATAAATGACATAAAATTCCTTCATGGGGTTAATTTGTATAAAAATTTGAGCAGCCTCTTATGTCCCTTTTTTTATCTTAACTGTGCTCCTAATTTTTCTGAAAGCTGTTTTACAATGTTTTCATGAACCTTGTTAACTTCTTCATCCTTTAATGTTCTATTTTCACCTCTGTATACGATTGAATAAGCAACGCTCTTCATTCCCTCTGGTATTTGCTTACCTTTATAAACATCAAATAGATTTACTGATTCTATAAGCTCCTTTCCTGCTCTTTTTATTACATTTTCTATTTCACCTACAAGAACTTCATCCTTTATAAGCATTGCTATGTCCCTAGTTACTGCTGGGAATTTAGGCAGCGGCTTATATTTTCTTTCCATCTTTGCAGCTGCATATAAAGTCTTTAAATCTATTTCTGCCACATAAACTCTGTCCTCAATTCCATAGTTTTCAGCAACATCAGGATGAATTTCACCAAATACTCCTGCATCCTTCTTTCTTACCAGAAGTTTCGCTGTTTTTCCTGGATGGAAGGTTGGGTTCTCTGATTCACGTACAAACTCAGCCTTATCTATGCCAAGGGCCGAAAGAAGATTTTCAACTATACCTTTTAATGTATAAAAGTCTACCTTTCCATAGATACCAATAACTAATTTATCAACCTCATCTGGTAGAAGATTATCACTTGGAATGTATGTTCTGGCTATCTCAAATAGAGCTGCCTCCTTATTGTCCCTTGAGTAATTTCTGCCAAGGCATTCCATCATATTTGGAATTGCTGTGGTTCTCATTATACTGAAGTCTTCTCCAAGTGGATTTGAAATTACAACTGTATTTCTTTTTGAATCCTCTGATGGAACTAATATCCTGTCAAAAACCTTAGGACTTACGAAGGAATATGTCATAGCCTCATATAAGCCCTGTGACACCATAAGGTTTTTTACCAGTTTGTTTAATTTTTGTTCCTCAGTCCATGCCGCTTCTACTGCAGTTCCCTGTATTTTAACAGATGGAAGATTATTATATCCGTAAATCCTTGCTATTTCCTCAGCCACATCTTCCTTTATTTTTATATCCTGTCTAAAGGTCGGAACCTCAATTTTTAATATTTCATCTCCTTCAACCTTCATCTTAAGGTTTGTGAGTATTTCTTTCATTGTGTCTACACTTAAATCAGTTCCTAAGAAGCTGTTTATCCAATTAGCAGAAACCTCAAGTTATGTGGACTTACTGGCTCTTTATATATATCTATCCAGCCTCCAACAACTTCTCCTGCACCTAAAAGTTCTACTAAATGGCATGCTCTGTTCATGGCTATTTCCACCATTTCAGGGTCAATATCCTTTTCAAATCTTGTTGAAGCATCTGTCCTTAAAGCTAATTTTTTTGATGTTAATCTAACGTTTGTTCCATTAAAATTAGCACATTCAAAGACTATAGTTTTTGTATCCTCTTTAACTTCAGAATTTAATCCTCCCATTACCCCTGCAACTGCAACAGTCTTTTTCCCATCTGCTATAACAAGGACACTTGAGTCTAAGGTTCTTTCTACATTATCAAGGGTTGTAAATTTTTCCCCTTCATTTGCCATTTTCACAAGGATTTTATTGTCTTCTATGTAGTTATAATCAAAGGCATGCATTGGTTGACCAAGTTCTAACATAACGAAGTTGGTTATATCAACTATGTTGTTTATTGGTCTTACCCCTGCTTCCTCTAACCTTTGTTTCATCCACTCTGGAGAATCTGCAATTTTGACGTTTTTAATCATTCTTGCAGCATATCTTCTGCAGAGGTCACTTTCAATCATAACTTGAATATAGTTGTTTATATTGTCCTCATCCTCTTTAAAGGAGGTATCAATTTCTTTCAATTGAGCTTTAAAGGTAGCTGCTGCTTCCCTTGCTATTCCATAAACTCCAAAACAATCGGCTCTGTTTGAAGTTATTTCAAAATCTATAACTCCACCTGAAAGACCTAGAACCTCTTTTATATCCTCTCCAACAGGGGTGTCCTCAGGTAAAATCATAAGCCCATGAACTGATTCTTCGTCAGCAATTCCAAGTTCAGCCTCTGAACAGAACATTCCATTTGACTCTACACCACGTAGTTTACCCTTTTTAATCTTAACTCCACCATGAAGTGTTGAACCATGAAGGGCAACAGGAACAATATCCCCTTCCTTCATGTTTGTTGCCGCTGTAACGATTTGGATTGTTTCTGTTTTTATGTCTACCTGACATACAGTAAGTTTATCTGCATCTGGGTGTTTTTCTGTTTTTATTATTTTTCCAGTTACAACCTTATCTATTTCCTTACCAGTTTCTATTACTTCTTCAACCTTTGAACCTGAAAGGGTTAATGCATCTGCAATTTCATTTATATCTTTTTTTATATCAACATACTCAAGAAGCCATTTGTATGGGACTTTCATCATATCACTCCTTCATTTCTATATTAGAATTGTTTTAAGAATCTTACGTCATTTTCATATAAAAGTCTGATATCCTCTATTCCGTATCTTATCATTACTATTCTTTCAAGACCTAACCCAAAGGCAAACCCGCTGTATATTTCAGGATCAATTCCTCCTGCCCTTAAAACCTCAGGATGAACCATACCTGCTCCAAGTATTTCTATCCAGCCTGAACCTTTACAAACTCTGCAGCCTTCTCCACCACAAACGAAACATGAAACATCTACCTCAGCTGAGGGCTCTGTAAATGGGAAATGATGTGGTCTGAATTTAGTCTTTGTGTTTTCACCAAAAAATCTTTTTACAAAGGTATCTAATGTACCCTTTAAGTTTGCCATTGTTATTCCCTTATCTACAACAAGTGCCTCAACCTGATGGAACATAGGTGAATGTGTTGCATCAACTGCATCTGAACGAAAAACCTTTCCAGCAGCAATCATTCTGATTGGAGGCTTATTATTTTCCATAAACCTTACCTGCATTGGGGATGTTTGTGTTCTTAAAACCACCTTATCGTTTATATAGAAGGTGTCCTGTTCATCCCTTGCAGGATGGTTTTTAGGTATATTTAAAGCTTCAAAATTATAATAATCAAGTTCCACCTCTGGCCCCTCTGCGATGGTAAATCCCATACCGAAGAATATTTCCTTCACTTCATCTAAAACCTTTGTTACTGGATGAAGCCCTCCAACTGGATTTACTTTACCTGGCATTGTTATATCGATTATTTCCTGGGAAAGTCTTGCTTTCTTTTCCTTTTCCTTTATTGTTCTTAAGGCATTGTCTAATGCATTTTCAATTTCTTCCCTGACTTCATTTGCTATTTTTCCAACAAGTGGTCTTTCCTCTGGAGAAAGTCCTCCCATTCCCCTTAAGATACCTGTCAGTAAACCTTTTTTCCCTAGATATTTTACCCTGACTTCATCCAGTTTCTGACTATCAATTACGCTATGTATATGCTCTAAGGCTTCACTTTTTATTTTTTCAAGCTGCTCTTTCATATAATAACTCCTTTCACATTAATTTATTTTTAAAATAAAAAACCTCCGTCCCAAATGGGACGAAGGATAAACTTCGCGGTACCACCCAAATTGACTTATTAAAAATAAGTCCTCTTGATTTTAATAACGGCTTAGCCGCCCAGACCTACTTCTCTATTTTAAGTTTCAGAATGGGAACTCCAGAGGGAAAATTCAAATGTACCTTCTGTAGATAAGCTTCCAGTCAGCGACTTATCCTCCCTGAACAGGGTAACATTCTACTGAACTCTTTCATAGTTTTTACATATTTATTTTTAGTGATTATATCATATTATACTAAACATGACAATTGTTTTATTTAAGTCTCTGTCTGACTACTTCATATATTATTATTGCTGCTGCCTGAGCAGCATTTAGTGACTCTGCTGAACCAGGCATTGGTATCTTTGTCAGGTGAGTTGCATGCTGTAAATCATCAAAGGGTATACCATTGGCTTCATTGCCAATTACAACAGCAGTTTTCTCCTTAAAGTCCTCCCTGTATATATAATTCTCTGCATTAAGGCTTGTTGCATATATTTTGTAGCCTTTATCTTTTAATGTATCGGCTAGACTTTTAAAATCTTCAAAATATAGCACAGGGATATGGAAAATGGAACCCATTGTTGAACGAAGCACCTTAGAGTTATATACATCCACTGTTCCTTTAATTATTATAACTGCACCTGCACCAGCAGCATCGCTTGTTCTTATTATTGTTCCAAGGTTACCTGGGTCCTGAACTCCATTTACAATTACAATAAAATCATTTTTTATGTCATCTATTGAATGGTCTATTTTCTTTACAACCGCCACAACACCTTGAGGGTTTTCTGTTTCGCTAAGCTCTTTAATTATCTCATGATCTACTTCATATTTTATGATGTCATCTCTAAGAAGATATTCTGCACCCTTCATAGACAATATTTTGCTGCTATACAGAACATACTCAACAAAACCTTCTTTAATCCCTTCTTCAACGAATCTTAAACCCTCAATTAAAAACATATTTTCTTCCTGGCGATATTTTCTCTGTTTAAGCTTAAGTGCTTTCTTTACCAGTTTATTTTCTCTGCTAAGCATTTCATCATCCCTTGTTATTTCATTTGTTCCTTTTCTATCATGCTGACCTCTTTTGTTCCACCTATGACAACCAGAGTATCTCCAGCTTCAATAATATCATCTGCATTTGGCGATATATTTATATCATTATTTTTCTTTATTGCCATGACATTTAAACCATATCTGCTTCTCATACTTAATTCTCTAAGGCTCTTACCTTCCCATTCCTTCAGAGCCGTTATTTCCATTATGCTGTAATCTGGTGAAAGTTCTATATAGTCAAGGATGTTAGATGAACATAGGTTATGGGCAACCCTGACTCCCATGTCCCTCTCAGGAAAAACTACTCTGTCAGCACCTATTTTATATAATATCTTTGCATGTAACTCGTTTTGTGCCTTGGTTATAACGTATTTTACTCCAAGCTCTTTAATTATTAATGTAGCCATAACACTTGATTGGACATCTGAACCTATGGTTACAACTGCAACATCAAAATTTCTAATTCCCAGTGATTTCAGTGTTGCTTCATCAGTTCCATCTGCCTGAACTGCATGAGTTACGCTGTCAGCCATACTTTGTACTATTTCTTCATCAGTATCGATGGCTAAAACTTCATTCCCAAGGGAATAAAGAGTTTTGGCTATACTTGAACCAAACCTGCCAAGTCCTATAACTACAAAATGTCTATTAGGCATAATAAAACCTCCAAAATTATTTTTATCCAACTATAATTTTGTCCTCTGGATATCTTATGGAATTTTTTGCATTCAATTGCCTGTGGGCAATTGCAAGGGCAAAGGTTAAAGGTCCAACCCTTCCTATATACATGGTAAATACAATTATTATCTTTCCAATTGTTGTTAATCTTGTTGTTAATCCAAGGGTAAGCCCTACTGTACCAAATGCCGAAACTGCTTCATACACGATTTCTATTGGTGTTGCAGCTTCAGTAACTGAAAGTATCATAACAACTGCTGTTATTAATGTCATACTGATTGTAACTATTGAAAAAGCTTTGTAAACAAGATTTTTCCCAAATCTTTTTTTAAACAATTCAGTGTCTTCCCTGCCATGAATAACAGCAATAACTGTTAAAAATATTAACATGGCTGTTGTTGTCTTTATCCCACCACCAGTTGAACCTGGTGAGGCACCAATAAACATCAAAATTATGGTTAAAAATTTTCCTGAATTCGTCATAGTATCTAAGGGTATCGTGTTAAATCCAGCTGTCCTTGGAGTTATTGAGGCAAATAAACTTGCAAGTATTTTTCCCTTTAAGCCTAATCCCCCCATAGTTTTTGGGTTATTGTATTCAAAGATAAAAAATAGAATGGTTCCAGCTAGAATTAAAAATCCTGTAGTTAATAATACAACCTTTGTATGTAAAGTCAGTCTCTTTAAAGTCCTTGTGTTTATCAGTTCAGTAATAACGATAAATCCTAAGCCGCCAACTACTATAAGCCCTCCAATTGTAAGAGTTATTACTGTATTATCAACATATGGAGTCAGACTTCTAAAATCCCCAATTAAATCAAAACCAGCATTACAAAAAGCAGACACGGCATGGAAAATACTATAGTATATGCCTTTTTTAAGTCCGTATTCTGGTATAAATTGCGTGGCTAGAAGCACTGCACCAACTCCCTCTATGCTAAAGGTTATACCTATTACGTAAAACATCAGTTTTACCATTCCCTGGATGTTAAATGAATTATATGCCTCCTGCATAACCAGTCTTTCTTTAAGGGAAATCTTTTTCCCTAAAAGCACTGCAAAAAAGGAAGCAAAGGTCATAAAACCAAGTCCACCGATTTGAATTAAAAGCATTATAACTATTTGTCCAAAGGTGCTCCAATAGGTTCCTGTATCAACTACGGCTAATCCTGTAACACATACAGCTGAAGTTGCTGTAAACAAACAATCTAAAAATGGCGTACTTATTCCCTGTCTAGTTGCAATTGGCAATTTTAAAAGTATAGCTCCCATCAAAATTACTGTTGCAAATCCAATAGCTAGTATCTGTACAGGCTGAAGGTTAAATAAGTTTAGCCTTCTTTCGCTGCGAATTAAAGGCATAGAAATTCCTCCTAAAAGGCTATATATATAAATTATATCACCTTTAAAATATTTTAATAATAGCTAAATTCACTAACTTTATATTTTACTCTCGTTTTCAATATTACACATAGTTTAAATCATTAGATAAAAAGTATTCCAAGACTCATAAAAAATACAATGTTAATATAAACTTATTAACAAAGCAAAGAGACCTGAAATAACAGGCCTCGTTTTTGATTATATATTTATATTATGCGTTTAACTTTTCTTTAGCTATGTTAACTAATTCTGCGAATGCAGCTTCGTCACTTACAGCTATCTCAGCTAACATCTTTCTATTCACTTCAATTCCTGCAAGCTTTAATCCGTTTATGAACTTTGAATATGAAAGTCCATTTGCTCTTGCTGCAGCATTTATTCTTGCTATCCAAAGCTTTCTGAAATCTCTCTTTCTAAGCTTTCTACCAACGTAAGCACTGCTTAAAGCTCTTAATACTGCTTGATTAGCAATTCTATATAATTTGCTCTTTGATCCATAGTATCCTTTAGCTAATTTCATTATTTTTTTACGTTTCTTGTGTGCATGCACAGCTCTTTTAACTCTTGCCATTTAGAAATTCCCTCCTTTTCTATAAACCTTCTATACGTAAGGCATTAGCTTTCTAACTATTTTTAATTCAGTTACGTTAACATATGTTCCTCTTCTAAGTTGTCTCTTTCTCTTTGAGTTCTTCTTAGTAAGGATATGTCTCTTGAAAGCATGAGCTCTCTTAAACTTTCCATTAGCAGTCTTTCTAAATCTCTTAGCTGCACCTCTGTGTGTTTTCATTTTTGGCATGTTCGGTTCCTCCCTTCTATTTATCAAGCTTTTTTAGGAGCTAATATCATAGTCATATTTTTTCCTTCAAGCTTAGCTTGTTTTTCTATTACACCCACTCCTTCGACTTTACTAAAGAACTGCTTTAGTAATTCTTCTCCGAAGTGAGAATATTCAGCTTCTCTTCCTCTAAATTTAACAGTAACCTTTACCTTGTCCCCATCATTTAGGAACTTTTCAGCATTTTTTGCTTTAACGTTAAGATCATGTTCCTCTATACCTGCTGATACGAACTTCCTTTACATTGATAACTTTCTGCTTCTTACGAGCTTCCTTCTCCTTCTTCTGAAGTTCGTAAAGATATTTTCCGTAGTCCATAATCTTGCAAACTGGTGGCTGAGCCTGTGGCGCAATCATAACTAAATCCAATTCTTTAGATTCTGCAATAGCAAGGGCTTCCTTTGATGACATTATACCTAGTTGTTCACCATCATTTCCTATTACCCTTATTTCTTTTTCACGAATTTCTTCGTTGATTAAATTTTGTTTACTAATAACCTCCACCTCCTAATAGATTAAAAAGGCATATAAAAAGCGGATGGACATAATCCATCCGCAGATATACATAAAATCAATAATCATAACCTTAGCACCTTGGGTGTAAGGTGAGAAGCGGATGGCTTCTTCTTATCACTTTAATTACTATATCATATTTAATTTATATCGTCAATTGTTTTTTATATATTGCTGATCTTTTTTTCAATTTCTTCTTTTATCTTTGAGATGAAGTCCTTTAATTCAAGACTTCCTAAATCTCCATCTTTTCTTGAACGTACTGATATATTTCCTGCTTCTACTTCCTTGTCTCCAAGTATTATCATATAAGGAACCTTTTGAAGCTGCGCTTCTCTTATCTTATATCCTATTTTTTCGTTTCTTAAATCAGTTTCCACCCTTATATTCATATCTTTAAGCTGATTTTCTAATGATTTTGCATATTCATTTGCTCTATCAGTTACTGGAAGTATTTTAACCTGAACTGGTGCTAACCAAGTTGGGAATGCTGCTGCGTAATGTTCAGTAAGAATACCTATAAATCTTTCTATACTTCCGAATATAACTCTATGAATCATAACTGGTCTATGTTTTTCACCGTCTTCACCAATATAATGAATATCAAATCTTTCAGGCATTTGGAAATCAAGCTGGATAGTTCCGCATTGCCATGTTCTTCCTATGCAATCCTTTAAATGGAAGTCAATCTTAGGTCCATAGAATGCACCATCTCCTTCATTTACTTTATAGTCCATTCCTGCTGCATTCAATGCCTCTATCAGTGAGTTAGTTGCATGTTCCCATGCTTCATCGCTTCCCATTGATTTTTCAGGTCTTGTTGAAAGCTCAACGTGGTATTCAAATCCAAATAGTTTGTAAACATAGTCTATTAATTTAATAACTCCTAAAACTTCCTGCTTTATTTGTGATGGCATCATAAATATATGAGCATCGTCCTGAGTGAAACATCTAACCCTCATTAATCCATGTAGAGCTCCTGATATTTCGTGTCTATGAACCAATCCAAGCTCTCCCATTCTTAATGGAAGTTCCCTATAGCTATGCATCTGGTTTTTATATGCTAATATTCCTCCTGGACAGTTCATTGGCTTTATAGCATAGTCTTCACCATCTATCTTTGTAAAATACATATTTTCTTTATAGTGATCCCAGTGTCCTGATTGGTGCCATAGTGCTTCATTTAATATTATTGGTGTTTTTATTTCTTTATATCCATTCTTTCTGTGTATCTCTCTCCAGAAATCTTCAAGCTGATTTCTTACAACCATTCCCTTTGGAAGGAAGAATGGGAATCCTGGGCCTTCTTCTACTATTGTAAATAAATCTAATTCCTTGCCTAGCTTTCTATGATCTCTCTTTTTCGCTTCTTCAAGCATATTAAGATATTCATCAAGTTCGCTCTTCTTTGTGAAGGCTGTACCGTATATTCTTTGCAACATCTTGTTGTTTTCATTTCCTCTCCAGTAAGCTCCTGCCACTGATAGAAGTTTAAAAGCCTTTACCTTTCCTGTCGAAGGTACGTGAGGTCCAGCACAAAGATCTACGAATTCTCCCTGTTTGTAGAATGAGATTGTTTCATTTGCAGGTAATTCTTCAATAAGCTCAATTTTATAAGTTTCAGCCTTTTCACTCATAAGCTTTATTGCTTCTTCTCTGTCTAAGACAAATCTTTCTAATACATAGTCCTCTTTAACTATATTCTCCATTTCCTTTTCAATTTTTTCTAACATCTCTGGAGTAATTGCAAAATCTGCATCGAAATCGTAGTAGAAACCGTTGTCAATTGCAGGTCCTATTGCAAGCTTCACTCCTGGATAAAGTCTTTTTACAGCCTGTGCCAATATATGTGAAGCTGTATGTCTTAATGCCCATTTTCCATCCTTATCTTCAAATGTTAATATTTCAAGGCTGCTGTCTTTATCTATAACAGTTGAAAGGTCACAAACCTCTCCATTTATTTTTGCTGCAAGGGCTGCCTTGTATAAACCCATACCAATGCTCTTAGCTACATCCTCTGCCTTAACGGCCTCGTTAAATTCAAGAACTTTTCCATCTTTCAGCGAAATTTTTATCATGATATTACCCCTTTCTCTACTCTGAATTTTGTTTATATGACCATAAAATTTGTTTTGCAAAACAAAAAAGCTCTCGTCCCTTGAGAATCAAGAGAGAGCATAATACTCCCGCGGTTCCACCCAAATTGGTATTGTATAATAAAAAAATTATAAACCCACTTTAAAAGCTTTAACGCAAGCAAACGCCAATCTCTACTAAATTTCAAGACGGAGCTCCAAGGTGGTTTTCAATCCTCCATATTAAGGAAACCTTTCAGCCAATGAGTTCCCCTCTCTGATAACTGGGTTTGATTTACTCGTCCTTATCATCGCCTTTTTCTATTGTTGATATTTTACAATTTTCTAATTTATTTGTCAATACCTTTGCCGCTGTTTTTGTTCATATTTTTATCCTTCAATGCACTCATTATTGCTATTAGTAAAACATAAAAAAGATTAAAAATAGTTATTTTAGGTATAATGAAATCTAGGAGCTCCCTTCTTTGGATTTCATTTCCTAAAGCAACACCTGAAAAAACAACCACAGGTATAAACCAGATATGCACATTTTTAAATATTTTATTTCTAAAAACGTCCTTAAATATGAATATTACTGAATAGTAATTATTAACAATGAGTTTTAACATTACAATGCTCCAGAGGAATAAAAATATCAGCCTAAAACTATTTACTATAGGTAAATCTATACTCTCTGTAAGCATTAGAACAGGCCATATGTTTTTTAATATAAATCTATGACCTAAATAATATATTGTTGCAAATGTAATCCATGTGTATATTGCTATAGTTATTGATGAAGCTTTTATTATAATGGATTTTAACTTATCCTTATTTCTTATATATGGATAAATCAAAAATATAATTTCTATTCCGCCGTAGGAAAATGCCGATTCCTTACTTGCTGATATTATATTTTTCATTCCTCCGCCAAACAAAGGAAATAGATTGAGATAATTTCCCTTTCTAAGGGCACTAAGCAACAATAGATTTAATGCTATAATCAAAAACAATGAAATTTTATTTATCCTTCCAATTGTCTTTAAGCCCAGGTTAGATATGTATGCAACAGTAATTGTTATAACAAGAAGAATCTTCAAAGGCTTAAGAAAAGGAGTTCCATATACTGTAAGAACGTTTGTAAACCCTGTAACTACTGCGATTACATTGATTGCGAAAAAGCTTAAAAATATAATATTTAATAAATTTCCAACAATATTACCAAAATATCTCTTGCTTAGATTCAATATATTCTCATCTGAATGTTTTCTGCATAAATACATTGCCAAAAACCCAAATACCAATGGGTAAATGCCTCCAATTATAACTGATATCCAACCACTCTGTTTTGCATCCTTTACAACTGCTCCAGGTAGTGATAAAATACCAATACCTACCATATTCCCTACCAATAATGCAATCACTTCTAGATCATTTAAATATAAATTATTTTTTTCATCCATTGTCAACATACTCCATAATATATTTTAATACTCTCCTCTTCCTGTTTTTGTTATTTTAACATTTATGTCGATCTTTATTTCAGATTTGCTAACTATCTCATTCCAATCCACTCCAGTATCCCTTCCGTATTTTGCTGCAGCAACGTAACCAAGCTGCAATAAATCCAACCTATATTCATTTTGCATTTTTTGAATAAATGCATCACATTGTTTTGTAAGTTTATCCTTAATCTGGTTTTCAAGCTTTACCCTTGTAACATCATCGATTTTTTTATAGATTTCGTTTGAAATTAAATCCCCCTTTAAGTCAAGCTTTATATTAAAGTAATATTTTTCACCTATTTTCCTGCATTTTACTTTTCTTTTACTTTGTGCAAAATATGAGGCATATTCTTTAGGTGAATTTTGTATTGTTAATATACCTGTTACTTTATTCTCCCTTAATATGTTCATTATCTTTGTTTCATCCATATTTAATTTATACATCATTTTATCCTTATCAAAAACAGCCATACCCGTTATCTTTAGTTCATTATTTATCAGTTCTATGTATGGCAATACAACATTTCTACCCTCTGAAATAACACAGACATATGCATTGAGTAAAGTATATTCTTCTGCAAAAAAAGTGTTCTTGTTCATGTTTTTTATCATACCGATAATATAATCACTTGAAGTTTCATATCCCTTGGGTACAAATTTAAATATTTCTCCTGGTTCCCCTTTACATACTGCAATTAAACTCCTATCGTTCATTTTTGGATTTGAGAAGAGAATATCATAGAAATTATATAGCCCATATCTTGCAGCCTCTTCACCAAAAATAATTATCTTCTGAAGACCTACTATGTAGGATCTGGCTGACCTTAATTGCCTGTTTTCCCTGGTTTCACCTGCTGTACCCGCAATACCGGTCTTAATTAAAGGTATACTGATTCCTTCTCCCTGATAATTATAAACACTATATGGAACCTTATATATAACACTATCATCCTTTTTTTCTATATCTATCCCAAAACCTGCTGCTACATCATATTCTTCTATAGTTTTAACCTCTGGATTTAGAGATAAATAAACAAAAAAGGCTAATGAAAGTATAAAAATGCCCCATTTTTTTAGTTTCATGCTCCTTTCACCTGCTTGCCGTTAATATTCTCCCCGTCCAACAGAGTTCACCTTAAACCTGACATTAATTTCTATTTCTGAACGGCATACAACTTCATTCCAATCTACTCCAGTTCCTCTACCGTACTTTGCTGCTGCAATTTTTCCTAATTCTAAACAGTCCACCCTATAATCAGTCTGCATTTTCTTTACAAAATCAAGTAAATAACCTCTAATTTCACTTGCCATCAGTTTTTCAAAATTTTTAAGGGTCTCTGTGTTACTGAATAAATCCTTATACATTGTATTGGATATGATGTCCCCACTTATATCCAAGTCAATAATAAATTTACATTCTTCTCCATTTTTTATGCATTTGACTTTTTTTTGAGAACTGGAATAGCTGTTTATGTATTCCTTTGAATTTTTTTTCAGGGTTAAAAGTCCCTTTGACTTTTTCTCCCTTAGAATATTCATCCATTTTGCATCATTGATATCAATTACAGCTTTTAATTTATCCCCTTTAAACAAAGCCATTCCCTTTATTGCAATTTCATCCTTTTCTTTTTCAATATATGGCAAAACTGCATTTCTACCTTCCGAATCAACAATTAAAATTAAATCTTTATATTTATAGTTTTCTCCAAAGAACCAGTTATCCTGCATATTTTTAATCAATCCATATAGAAAGTCGGATGTACTGGTATATCCCATTATATCTTCCTTGAAATATTCGTTAGTATTTTCTCTACACACAAACACAAAGGCATCATTGTTGAATTTAGGCAAATTAAAGGATACATCTAATATTCCCCTTATTCCATACTTTGCAAATTTTTCTTCAATCAGCACTACTTTTTCAAATCCTAGAGAATAACTTCTTGGAGACTCCCTTTGTCTCTCCTGTTTAACTTGTCCCGTGGTTTTATCCCTTCCTTGACGAATATTACTTTTTGTTTTACCATTTTCCTGAAAATAATAAACATTAAATGGTATGTCATAATATATTCCGTCACTTTTCTCTGTAATATTATATCCAATACCAACAGCAATATCTAATTCCTCAACATTTGGTGCCTCTTCTGATTTTTCAAGGAAAAATACAATTAAAACTGCCACCAGAACACATATAATCATCACTTTATTTTTTTTGTTTTTTTCCAACTATATCATCCTTCTTTAACAATGAAACTAAAGAAATTACAGAAACATATGAAAGGTTATATATTGTTATAACAGGTATTGCGTATTCCAGAATTTCATTTCTATCATGTAAAGTTTTAAAATAATTTTTACAAACATAGATAACTAATATTCCAATTAAGAAAATCACTATTGGTTTGTTTTTTATTTTTTTTATGTTGTCTAATATCAAAAGACTTAGATAGTATAAAATAGACATTGACTTTATGGATATAAACAGTAATATAAACAAGACCAGATATCTTAAATTAGTAATATTTTTTATTTCTATGTCCCTTGATACTTCTACAAATGCCCATATTGTTTTAGGTATTATATCGATACCTAAGTAATAGATTGATATAAAGGTAATCCAGGTGTAAACAATAACAATAAAAGCTGTTGACTTTAAAACGATGGTTTTTATTTTTTTACTATCTTCAATTAGAGGATATATTAAAAATACAGTCTCCATTAGAGCGTAGTCGTAAGCAGAGTCTCTGCTTGCGGCTATTATTTTTTTAAGACTTACCCCAAAAACAGGACTAACATTTAATAAACTTCCATTTCTCAGTATCCCCAATGAAATAATTATTAAGGTTATTAACCCAATAAAGTTAAAGAAACAGATTCTGCTGACAGTTTTTAATCCTTTGCTTGCAGTATAAGCTGCCAGCAGCAATATGGAAACATAAATTTTTAATGAGCTTAGGAAGGGAACAACATAGGTTCTGGAAATAATCGTTACCTCAGATAATCCAGCACAAAAATAAATCATCAAACTAATTAGAAATAAAAAATTTAAAATATTTCCTATTATGTTCCCAAATATATTTTTGCTTAAAGTTAATATGTTATCCTTTGGGTATTTTCTGCTGACAAATACAGCTAATATCCCTACATATAATGGATAGACTCCCCCTAAAAGGGCTGAAATCCATGATGTCTGTTTTGCAATTGGCACTAAAGCATTGGCAATGGATACAATATTTAAATCCAGCATAATACCTATAAGTATGTATACAGCTTCATTTGGGGTTATTTTATTACCAGACAGTTTATTCATAGTTAATAATCTCCCCTGCCTTCACTCTCAACCATAACCTTTACATTTACTTTTATCTCGGAATTTGAAACAATCTCATTCCAATCTACATTTTTTAGTCTCCCAAATTCAGCAGCTCCATACCTTCCAAGTTCTAAACAATCTATTTTATATTGATACTGCATTTTATTAATGAACTCATTACACATATTTTCAACCTGTTGCTTCATATCCTTCTCAAACTTCTCTTTCACATCTTTGCTGCTTAATATATCTTCATAAAGAGTGTTAGAGATAATTTCTCCCGTTAATGTCAAATTTATATCAAATTTATATTTGCCATTTTCTTTATAACATTTTACTTTTCTATTTTTGCTCTTTGCATAAAAATCTATATATTTTTTATTATCCTTTCTAATGGATAATACACCTTTAACATTATCTTCTCTCAGTAAATTTAAAATTCTAGCTTCCTTTATATCGATTTTTTTTACCATCTTATCTTTATTAAACAAAGCTAATCCTGTTAAATTCAGCCCATTTTTACTAATCTCTATGTAAGGCAATAGTACCTGCCTTCCCTTTGAATCCATCCTTACAAAGACATCTATAAGTTTATAGTTTTGAGAAAAAAAATTATACCCATCAATGTTCTTCATCAACCCGTAGATATAATCTGATGTACTGATATAGCCAAGCTCCTGAAAACTAAATATATCCTCACTGTTCCCTTTACATACAACAACATATGCCATATCGTTTGCCTCTGTATTTCTAAATCGCTCATCAATTAGGTCTTTTATTCCCATTTTTGCATATTTTTCACTTATTACATAAACCATTTCAAGACCGCTTATATACTTTCTTTCTACCTTTGAATCCCTGTCCTGTTCAGCCTCTGTCAGGTTCTTTCCCCTGCCTGTTTTTGTTACACTGAGTTTTTCTTCATTTGGTTTGAAAATATAAGAATTAAATGGAACTGAATATTGTATCTGTCCATTGCTTTTATCCATTACATCATAGCCAAATCCAACAATAATATCTACTTCTTCAATAGGAACTCTTGTGTTTCCATACAGATAAAACATATAGGTTAATAAAATGGTAATTATGATTAAGTATCTTTTCATATTTCAAACTGTATCCCCTTGTTTTTATTAATTTTTACGTTGTTCTTTTGGTGATTTTATTGAAACTGTTATAGCCATCAAGGTTCCCAGAAATATAAGGTAAATCTCATATGATATAGTTATAAAATTCAATATTTCTTCTGTAGGAAAAATATTTTCAAATTCAATGCATAAAAGCACCAATAAGGGTAGTACTACAAAAGCCAGTATTTTATATTGGAATTTATTTGATGTAAAGTCCTTTAAACAAAATAACAAGGCACTGTAGTATAAAGAAATACTTTTTAGAATAATCAAAGACCATACAAGAATAAATATGTATCTAAAGTTATTTATCAATGAAATAGTAACACTTTCAGTAACAAGTAAAAATGACCAGTCACTTTTTAATATTACATCTGAACCTAAATAGTAAACAGATATAAACCCAATCCATACATGAACAAGGGTAGTCAATAAAATCGCATTAACAGTTACCTTTGCCATTTTATCTTTTTGCTTTAGATAAGGGTAAATAATGAAAATTATCTCTATACCAAGATATTGTTTAAATGCTTCAATTCCTCCATTTACAATTCCACTGAAGCCTGATTCAAAAACTGGATATATGTTTATTATTTTAGCTTCCTTTAATGCCATGATTGAAGGTAGAATAAGTAAAAATGTAAGATAAAGGGCAATCTGAGATACTTTAGCCACAACCCTCAAGCCATTTGATGCTGCATAGGCAGAAACCGCGAAAACTGCCAGTGCAACTTTAAAAGGGGATAAAAATCCTGCACTAAAGGTGGTTATCATATCAATATATGTGTTGCCTATAATCAATAGAGTAATAAGAAAATAAACGAGTAAAATTAAATTTAACAAACCACCTGCAAACTTTCCAAAATATTTCCTGTTTAATGTAAGTATATTTTCACCAGGAGATTTTTTAAATATAACCATTGTTAATATAAATATATATATTGGAAAAATTGCTCCAACAGCTGTAGAAATCCATAGATCCTGATGTGCATATCTAACAATTCCCTTAGTTATACTGATTGTAGATACTCCAACCATTGTTCCAAAAACAACTGCTGTATATTGACTGCTGGTTAAATTATAATCATTCTCTTTGAGAATTTTCTCCCTATTGTTCATTTCCATTTCTCCTAAATTTATTCCTGAAATCAACCTGCCTGGTTGGATTAGTATTTGGAATCCCCTCTGGCCGTTTATTCATTTTCCATAAAGGAGCCTTATAAATGTATCCTTCAAATCACTTAAATGAAATTCAAAATATGGTACACCAAAACTGTCTAAAGATGACAGGTGGGCTAAAATTAAAAACCAGGCTATTGCTATACCAAGAATCCCCATCATATTTGCCAATATAAGCACTGGAAACTGCAGAATTCTTATACACAGTGACATATCGTAGTTGGGTATTAAAAAAGTTGCAACAACTGTAACTCCAACAATGAGCAATGTTGCAGGACTTACAATCTTTGATTTTATTGCAGTATCACCTATGATAATACCTCCAACTAAGCTCAGGGTCTGGGCAATCTTTGAAGGAAGTCTAAGTCCTCCTTCCCTTAAAAACTCAACTATTATTGACATCAGAACAATCTCCATAAATGGGGTCAATGCTATGCCTACCCTTGACTGTACTATTGGGGTTACAAATTTTATAGGAATAAGCTCTACGTTATACTTTATTAAAGTTAAGTAAATAGATGGAAGTGTTAATACTATAAATGCTGCAAAAACCCTTAATATCCTTGAAAAACTTGCAACAACTGTTCTTTGATTATAATCTTCAACTGCCTGAAAAAACTGAATAAAAAGAGATGGGATACTCATTGCAACTGGATAACCTTCAATAATTACTATAATACGTCCTTCCAGTAATTCTGCAACTGCCCTGTCTGGTCTTTCTGTTGTAAAGGACTGTGGAAAAACAGTATAAGTGTAATCTTCTATGTATTGCTGCAGCATTCCAAGGGATATGGCTCCATCTATATCTACTGCTTTTATTCTTTTTCTCAGTTCATTAAGTATATTTTTATCAACAATGCTGTCTATATAAAAAACAGCTACTTCACTTTGGGTACGCCTTCCCAAGGTAAAGGTTTCTATCATTAAATCCTTATCCTTTATTCTTCTTTTTATTGTTGATATATTAGTTTCTAATTTTTCTGTAAAACCATCCCTTGCACCCTTAACTGTGGTTTCGTTTTCAGGTTCTATAATGCTTCTAGCTTCTCCCCCTGCCGCATCTATTAGGATTGCCTCTGTCATGCCATTTATTAAAATAGCAGTTTTTCCTCTTTTTATCATAGTTATGATATCGTCCATCTTTTCTATAACATCTGTATTACTCATTGGGATATATGTTTTAGATAAATAATCTGCAAGATTAGCTTTGCCTGTCAGATTTTCATTAACTTTGTACATAAGGGGTGCTAAAACATCCCTGTCTATTATTTCTTTATTTACAAGTCCGCTAATAAAAACAATAGCTGCATCAAGGGGCTGTTCCTTTCCAATATAAAATTCCTTAACCGTTAAATAATTTTTAGTGCCTATATTGTTTCTTATCAGGTTTATATTCTGTTCAAGGCTGTTACTATCCATAATCATCACCATTTCTTTTATAAATTGATTATATTTTTAGCATTTATTGGATTAAATATACTATTTTTCTAAACTTTAAATATTAAACCCGCATTATGCTGCTAACATAATACGGGTTTAATTTATTTCGGTATTAATATATCTATATTCTTATTTTTACATCTGTCACATCCGGAACAATAAATAATTTTATCTGAAAAGATATTTTTTAAAGTATCTAAAACCTCTTGATTTTGAGAATTTTCAATACCATGGATTGTAATTTTCTTTGGTGCAGATGTTATCAGTGAGCTTATCAGCAGGTCATGTTTATTTATTTCACCTTTTATATTTTCAATATTAAAATCTTCGAACATCTCCTTGGTAATATCATTACAGTTATCATCTTCAATACGGTAATCTCCACCATTTAGTATATATATATTTAAGGACTCAAATTTGCTCTCCTGAATATCAACAAAGTATTTTAATAATTTTATGAACTCACTATATTCCCTCTCTGCTATATATTCATCCACAACCTGCTCTATTATATTCTGCAGATCCGAATTGAATTCCCTTAATCTAAAGGTTATAAAACCATCCAGGATAATTTCACTTGATTCCTGAAGGTATTCTTCAATTTTCTTCAGGATATTGTTTTTTCTGTTGATGCTAAGAATTAAATCCTGGGCAGTAAATATTCCATTTCCCATTATAACCGAGATGCACCTTGACTTTATTTCTTCTAAGTCCTTAGCATCCAAGTATTCGTAATTTTCACTTATCAGCTTTTCTAAGTTTTCCACCTCATATTCTCTGATTAGAAAATCGTAAATTATATTGGCACAATAGATATAATACAGTTCCCTGCACTCTTCAAAGCTTTTTATATCCTTTTCAGTATCTTTAAGTATGCATTTTATATAATGCATACCTCCAACGTCGTTTTCAGCAATAGCCATATTTATATTTTTATCTCTAAAGAATTTGCATAATTCATTAAGGCTTACATATATATCTCTATTGTTTTTGCTGTATCCTACTGACAGGAGAATCATCTTATCACTCCCTTCAACAATAGTATATGTGCCAGAAAAATTGCTATACAGAAAAATTTTTCTGGTCTATATACTATATTCCTTTAAAGTGATTAGTGTCCCCAAATCCAGCAGTCTATTTTCACTTAAATTAATTATTTTTTTGCTATATTTTAACAAAAAATTTTTCTATTTTTTGATGCTGAGGATGAGTCTTTATATTTCCAAAAAAGCATATTTCAGATTCTGACATACACCCTGAAGCTCCCCCTATAAAACCATAATCCATCTCAAATAAATCTATATAACCCGGTTCTATTAAAAGGACATCCAGTTGATTTTTAACAGCATTATATATTCCCTGATCCGATGTTATTATTGCATCCTTTGATACAACTGCCGTTGAACATTTTGAATAACCCTGTTTAACATTTATTATATTTAAATTTCTTAAGTATAGTTCATTTAAAAGCCTGATGTCTGTGGTTTTTATGTTACAGATTACGTAATTTGAAACCCTTGCTGCATTATATGGTACATCCCCTGGGTAAGGACCTTTCACAGGCTCCCTGCCGAAAATAATATTAAAGCCCTCCTCTTCTAAAGCTTCAATAACCCCTTTATTTATATTAGGGGCTAATATTATATCATTTTTTCCTAAATGATGCACCATGATATCTGGATGATAGGAAACTGCCTCCAGCACATCGTTATTTTTAAATGTTTTTATTAATCTTATTCCTTTTTCCTTTAGTTTTTTTTCCATATCAAAAGGAACCCTTCCATCAATTAAAGCCAGAGAAATCCTGCCCTTTGGCAGGTTAGGTTCCTCAATGAACTTTTCCAACTAACACAGCTCCTTTCGTTTTCTAAAAAGTAAATAAAATCCCACAAATCCTATTATCCCACTTACTCTGAATGTTATCTCCGGTCCGAAATATTTTGACAGCATACCTGCATAAAAACTACCTACTGGTATAAGCCCCCCAAAAACAAGGGAATAGGCACTCATAATTCTCCCCCTCATTTCATCTGGAGAATTAAACTGCATAATACTATTGGATGTTGTGTTGAACATTATCATAAAAAATCCTGAGAAGGTCAGTAAAATTAATGATAGATAATAGTTTTTTGAAAAACTAAGGAGAATTAAAAATATTGCTAAACCACTGGATCCAATAAGCTGGTAATTCAGAGCTCTCTCCCTTTTACCCTTTGCTGCCACAGATATAGCTCCTATAAGGCACCAAGGCCTAGAGCTGATAGTAGCATACCAAAGGCCTCTTCCTTTAGATGTAGTATGTCCTTTGTATATATTGGAATTAGTATATTAAAGTTTATACAAAATGTTGGTATAATTGCAACTACCATAAAAGTATATAAAAGTTTTGGGGTTTTTCCTATATATTTTATTCCCTCTAGTATCTCTTTAAATGGATTTTCTACATTTTTTCTAGCTGGTTTATCTTCCATTCTCATCATTAAAAGGCCTATTAAGACAGCAAGAAAACTTACTGCATTAAAAAAGAAACACCATTTGGCACCAAAAACAGACATAACCTTACCGGCAAAGGCAGGCCCTATAAGTCTTGCTCCGTTAAAAGCAGCAGAATTTAGAGCAATTGCATTTAACAGGTGTTCACGACCTTCCACCATTTCCACAACAAAGGATTGTCTTGCAGGATTATCAAGGGCTTGTACAGTTCCAATTACAGATACAATTATAAGTATGTATGGATATTTTATGTTATCTGTAGCTATGAGCAAAAACAACATGAATGCAGCAATAAGCAGCATAGTCTGGGTAAATATTATGATTTTTCTTTTTGGATATTTTTCTACTATTATTCCAAAGGGAAGAGATAAGAAGAAAAGAGGTGTAAACTGAACCACTGTCATAAGAGATAATAAAAGTCTATCGTTTGTTATGGTATACACTAACCAGCTTAATGCAGCGTTTTGCATCCAGCTGCCGATTAAAGAAACTACCTGACCACACCAGAATAATGTAAAATTTCTGTGGGTAAAGGCTGGAAAAGAATTTTTGACGGCACTTTTTATATTCATTGAAATCCCCCCGATGCATTTTTTATGAAAATAATCAAATTTATTGTGATATTTTCATAATAATACAAAATAACCGGAGTTACAATAAAAAAACTCACATGAAACATGTGAGTTTATGGAGGCGGCAACCAGATTTGAACTGGTGAATAAAGGTTTTGCAGACCTCTGCCTTACCGCTTGGCTATGCCGCCATGTGGAGCGGAAGACGGGATTCGAACCCGCGACGTTCACCTTGGCAAGGTGACGCTCTACCACTGAGCCACTCCCGCATATTAAATTTGGTGCCCAGAGCCGGAATCGAACCAGCGACACGGGGATTTTCAGTCCCCTGCTCTACCGACTGAGCTATCTGGGCAAATTGGCGACCTAGAAGGGGCTCGAACCCTCGACCTCCGGCGTGACAGGCCGGCACTCTAACCAACTGAGCTACTAGGCCATATGGTGGGCACAACAGGGATCGAACCTGTGACCCTCTGCTTGTAAGGCAGATGCTCTCCCAGCTGAGCTATGCGCCCATATTTCCTAAAGACATTTTTAATTTTACCATGGACCTTTTAAATTGTCAACACTACTTACCACATTTTGTAATCATCTGTTTTCCTGCTGACATGTATTATGATATCCTCTTTTAGTCTTTATGTCAACACCTTTTTAAATCTTTTTTATTAAACTTCCTGAGTAAAGTCTAAATAAACTTTATCTGTCAATAGGTTAAAAGCTTTATCTTGTAAAAAACGGCATAAAAAATCCCCTGAAGGGGTTACCTCAAGGGGATTTAAATTTAATATTAAAGTTTTATTTTTTGAATAGCTTGTTCTAAATCTGCAATAATATCTTCTGCGTCTTCTAGACCTACTGAAAGTCTTACAAGACCATCTGTAATTCCTGCAGCTAATCTCTCTTCCCTTGGAACTGGTGAGTGTGTCATTGAAGCTGGATGTTGTATCAGTGTTTCAGCATCTCCTAAGCTAACAGCAAGTGTACAAAGTTCAACGCTGTTCATAAGCTGTCTTCCTGCTTCTACACCACCCTTAATTTCGAATGCTATCATTCCACCGAAGTTTAACATTTGCTTCTTAGCTAATTCATGTTGTGGATGACTTTCAAGTCCTGGATAATATACTTTTTCTACCATTGGGTGTGCTTCTAAATATTTTGCAATCTTCATTGCGTTTGCACAGTGTCTATCCATTCTGATGCCAAGAGTCTTTAATCCTCTAAGTATTAACCAAGCGTTAAATGGGCTTATGCATCCTCCTGTGATATCCTTTATACCAACTAGTCTAACTTCGTTGATGAAATCCTGCTTACCTACTACAATACCTGCTATAACATCGCCATGTCCATTTATGTATTTTGTTGCACTGTGAATAACTATATCTGCACCAAGTTCAAGTGGTCTTTGTCCATATGGTGACATAAATGTATTGTCAACCATAAGCTGTGCTCCACCATCATGAGCTATTTTTGCTATTCCTTCAATATCAATTAAATCCAAAGTTGGGTTTGCTGGTGTTTCGATATAAACTAATTTTGTATTGCTCTTCATTGCATTCTTTACATTTTCTAAATTCTTTGCATCAACAAATGTAACTTCTATTCCAAATTTTGGCATTTGATGTGACAATAAAGCAAATGTACATCCATATAAAGTATCTGAAGCAACTATATGGTCTCCTGCTTTACACATAGTCCAGATTGGAGCTGCTATTGCTGTCATACCTGATGCAACTGCAAGTGCTGCTTCTCCACCTTCTAGAATTGCCATTTTTTCTTCTAATTGAGCTTGTGTTGGGTTACCTAATCTTGTGTAGATGTAACCTGCTTCCTCTAATGCAAATCTAGCTGCTCCCTGTTCAACATTTTCAAAAACGAATGTTGATGTTTGATAAATTGGAGTTGAAAGAGCTCCTGTCAGTGGATCTGGATGTTGTCCAGCATGTACTAGCTTTGTGTTGTAGCCTTTGTTCTTAATGTCGTGCATCGTTAATTGCCTCCTTATACATTAATATAAATTAAATTTTTAGTATAATCTTTAAAGTTTTAAAATAACAAATTGCGAAAATATTCGACATATTCATTCTAGCATTATGCTTTTTTAATTTCAACCACTTAACAAACTTTGTTAATGGTTCAAAGTTTTAAAGTGGCAAAATATTTCGAATTTATTATTTACATTTAACTCTTTATTATACTTCTAGCTCAAACGCTACTTTAAATGAGAAAATTTACAAATATATTGTATCATATTTCCATAAATGTTAATATATATTTCGTTTAAATAATATTATTTTCCATATAAATGTTGCTAAAAGCCCCATGAATGCTATGAAATTCATTCATGGGGCTAATCAACATATAACTTTTCAACAGCCTGGAGCCTATTAAAAGGCTGTTTTTATTTCATTAAATTTTCTATATCCTCTTTTGTAAACAGATATTTTTTATTGCAGAAATGACATTCAATCTGAATGTTCTCTTCTTCTTCCTTCAACTTTGTAAGTTCATCTCTTCCTAATGCAATAAGTGCCCTTTCAACACGTTCCTTTGAACAGTCACAGACATAGTCAACCTCAAGTTTTTCATAAATTTTCAAATCCATATCATCAAATAAAAGGTTTAATATATCTTCACCTGATTTTCCTTCAGCAATTAATTTTGATATTGGAGGTATTTCCTGTAACCTAAAAGTAATTATATCTCCAATCATCTCATTTGCTCCAGGCATTATTTGAATTATAAGCCTCCTGCTGCTTTTATTGTTCTGTCTGTATCCACTAGAACTCCAACAGGAACTGCTGTTGGTGTCTGTTCAGATATGTTGAAATAATAGGCAATATCATCTCCAACTTCACCGGTATATATAGGAACCTGACCTACATATGGTTCCCTAAGTCCCATGTCCTTCACAATGTTGAGCATTCCATCTTTACCGATTGCTCCTCCTACATCAAGCTTCCCCCTCTGGTTTAAAGGTATATCTACATTAGGATTTGACATATACCCCTTCACCCTTCCCTTTGAATCAGCTACAACAATAATGTTTCCAGCAGGTCCACCGCCATTCATCCTTATTGTTATAGTATCCTTTTCTCCTTTTTGCATTGCTCCCATCATTGCCCCTGCTGTTAAAAGCCTTCCAAGAGCAGCTGAAGCAGTTGGTGATAAATCGTGTATCTGTCTTGCTTTTTCAACTAGATCTGTAGTTATTGCTGCAAATAATCTTACATCGCCATTTAATGCTGTTCCTCTTAATATATATGCCATATTACTCCTCCTTATATGCTATAAAAGTTCCTCTGATACTGTTTTCTTTAACTGATTCAAAGGAATAATCTTCATAAACCTCTACATTTTTAAATCCTGTTTCAATTAAAATTTGTTTCAGATTGTTTAAATCATAAATTTTCTGCTCATGTTTTTCATCAAATCTTCTATATAAAACCCCTTCCTTTACAAAGAAAGTTATATACATCTCAAGTATATCATCTTCAAGGTAATTATCCCAGATATAGCAAAGTTCATCACGGTTCATTGTAAAGGTATTGTTGCCCATTATGTTTTTAAGTTTATGACTTGTACTTATATCAAAAATAAAATAACCACCTGGTTTTAGATGTTTATATACACCCTTAAAGCTTTTTTCTAATTTTTCCTCTGTCAATATGTAGTTGTATCCATCACAGAAAGAGAAAACAAAATCATATTCCTTACCTGTGTTTATCTTGGTCATATCCTGATTCAAAAACATTATTTTCAGCCTTTTATTTCTTGCCTTCTCCTCAGCTATTGTCAGCATATCCCTTGAAATATCAACTGCAGTAACGTCAATTCCATTTTCCTTAAGTCTAAATGTCATATTACCAGTTCCGCAGCCAAGTTCAAGGGCCTTTTTGCCTTTTAAATTTATATCTTTACCCTTGAAATATTCCTTTAGAAATTCCATCCATTTGTCGTATTCCATATCAATCATATCATCATAAACCTGTGCTAAATGTGTGTATTGTTCCATTTTCTTCTCCTTTCCTTATAAATTACTAATATATTATCAATTATTTTAAATAAAAAATCAACAATATCCCTTCTTTTAAATTTTTATTAAAAATCTGCATATAGCTGGTCTTTATTAAGTATCAGTTAATAGGGGGGATTTTTTATGCTTTATCCATTATTTTTCAATCCTATTTATAAAAGCACTATTTGGGGAGGTAGAAATTTAGAAAAAATATTCAATAGAAAAATTCCAGATGGAAATATCGCAGAAAGCTGGGAAATTTGTTGTCATGGTGAAGATGACAGTGTTGTATCTAATGGTTTTTTAAAGGACAAGAAATTATCAGAGCTTATTGAAATGTATGGATTTAAGCTTCTTGGGAATAACTGCAGAGGATTTAATAAGTTTCCTTTATTAATCAAATTCATAGATGCTAAGGATAAACTTTCTGTTCAGGTTCATCCAACAGATGAATATGCACTTAAATACGAAGGGGAATCAGGAAAAACAGAGGCATGGTACGTTGTTAATGGAAAAAAAGGCGCTCAGCTTATATATGGAACCAAAAAGGATATAAACAAGGGAGATTTTTTAAACTCACTATATAGTGGCAATATTGAGGAATGTCTTCGCTTTGTTGATATAAAAAATGGTGATTTTGTCTTTATTCCTTCTGGTACTGTTCATGCTATATTAGATGGAGTTCTGATTTTAGAAATACAACAAAACTGTGATTTGACCTATAGGATTTATGATTGGAATAGAGTGGATAAAAAGGGAAATTTAAGACCTCTTCATATTGATAAAGCATTGGATGTTATAGATTTTAATTTTAAAGGTGAGGTTATTCAGCCTGCAATATCTTCTTTTGGGGGATATAATTTTTCATCTGTCATAAATTGCAGCTATTTTAAAATAGATCTTGTTAAGGTGTCTGAAAGGTTTGAAGATTATTCCTCTATGGATTCCTTTTTTACTTTTACTTGTATACAGGGAAGTGGAAAACTTATACACTGCAATGTAGTTTATGATATACCGCCTGGATGCAGCTTTATGCTTCCTGCAGGTATAGGAAATTATGAGATTTTAGGAGAAATCACTTTAATAAAAACACATATTTAAAACAAATGACATACAAAGTGAAATCTTTGTATGTCATTTGTTCCATTTGCGACCATTGTCCTTATTTCTCTTTGTCATTATTCCGCCTATTCTTCCAGTTTCCTCGGCTGTTAAACCGCTCCAGCCATATTTTTTTACCTTATCGGCAAGCCCAAGTTCTTCTGCAATTTCATATTTAATTTTTTCACGCTCTGCCTCAACATCACTAAGTTGTTTTTTTGCTTTAATCTTTGCTTTTACTATCTTTTTAAAAGGTGTCGTCATAAAATACACCCCCTTGACTCTATTTTGCATAATAAATTATTTTTTATTCAAATTAGTCCTCTTTATCTAAGAATAACTTAGCAATATTAACATAATTTTGTTGCAAACTAAATTTAAGCTTGCATATAATATTATTAATACGAAGAAATGAAAGGATGATTAAAATGAGTCTATTTACTGGTTCAGGTGTTGCAATTGTTACTCCATTTAACGATAATGGTGTAGATTTTAAAAAACTGGAAGAACTTTTAGAGTGGCATATAGAGCAAAAAACCGATGCTATTATAGTCTGCGGAACAACAGGAGAAGCCTCAACAATGAGCGAACAAGAAAGAAAAGAGACTATTAAATTCACTGTTGACGTTGTTAAAGGAAGAATTCCTGTTATAGCTGGAACTGGAAGCAACAACACTAAAGCATCAGTTGAAATGAGCAGATGGGCAGAGAGCATTGGTGTTGATGGACTTTTAGTTATAACTCCATATTATAACAAAACAACTCAAAGAGGTTGTATTGAACACTTTAAAGCTATTTCAGCAGCTGTTACAAAACCCATTATAATTTATAATGTACCAGGAAGAACTGGTTTTAACATAGCTCCACAAACTGTATATGAATTATCTAAACTCCACAACATTGTTGCAATTAAAGAAGCCAGTGGGGATTTCTCACAATTAGCTGAGATAGCAGCTCTTTGCGGTGACAATCTGGATATATATTCTGGTAATGATGATCAAACTATTCCAATGATGGCACTTGGGGCTAAAGGTGTTATTTCTGTTGTTGCAAATATTCTTCCAAAGGATACACACGATATGTGTGAAAAATTCCTGAATGGAGATGTAAAGGGTGCCTGCGAAATGCAGCTTAAAATGTTCCAATTGATAAAAGCTTTATTCATTGAAACTAACCCTATACCTGTTAAAACCGCTATGAACATTATGGGCATGGAAGTTGGCCATTTAAGACTACCATTGTTTGAAATGTCACCAAATAACGTTGAAACTTTGAAAAAGGCTATGTCCAATTATGGAATCAAGTTTTAGAGGTGAAGTTATGAAGGTTCTTCTTCATGGTTGTAATGGTAAAATGGGTCAGGTTTTAACAAAGATTATTTCTGAAATAAAGGATATGACAGTTGTCTGCGGTGTTGACAAGGAGCCTCTCAGATTTAAAAATGAATATCCAGTCTATCCATCCCTTTTGGAAGTCAAGGAGGATGTGGATGTTGTTATTGATTTTTCAAACCATGTCTGCTTAAATTCTCTCCTGGATTTCGGGTTAAATAAAAAAGCAGCCTTGGTTATTTGTACAACTGGTTTTTCCCAGGAAGAAAAACAGCAGATGAAAGATGCCTCAAGGTCTATACCTATTTTCCACTCTGCTAATATGTCTGTTGGAATAAATTTATTGATGGCATTGGTAAAGGAAGCTGCAAAAAAACTTTATCAGGATTTTGACATTGAGATAATAGAAAAACATCACAATCAAAAACTGGACTCCCCCAGTGGAACTGCTTTAATGCTTGCAGATGCGATTAACGAAGGTCTGAATAATGAACTTGAATATATCTATGGCAGACATTCTAAAACTCAGAAAAGGGAGAAAAGGGAGCTTGGACTTCATGCCATAAGAGGAGGCTCAATAGTTGGAGAACATCAGGTTATCTTTGCAGGTGCAGGTGAGGTTATTGAACTTAACCACAATGCCCTGTCAAGGGATGTTTTTGCTTACGGTGCTGTACGAGCAGCTAGATTTATGTACGGAAAAGAGCCTGGTATGTATAACATGCAGGACGTATTAAAATAATATAGATATGGCTTCTAAAATATTTTAAGTTTCAGGGTGGCTGACCAGCCAGGTAAGTTTGTTTAATACCACTTAATAATAACAGATTTACTTTGGCTTTTCAGCCACCCTTTCGTAGAAGCCACACCCATTTGATAAATGGAAGGTGATTAAATGGAAAATCTTATAAATGACAGAGTTAAAAATATACAGATTTCTGGAATAAGAAAATTTTATAATTTAGTTGTCAACTATAAGGATGCAGTTTCCCTTACTATCGGTCAACCAGACTTTACAACCCCAGAACACGTAAAGGAAGCTGGAATAAGAGCAATTAATGAAAATAAAACCTCATATACACAAAATGCTGGTTTAATTGAACTTAGAAAAGCTGCAGCAGACTTTGTTTATAACAAATATGGCTTATTATATAACCCTGAAAATGAAGTTATCACAACCAACGGTGCCAGTGAGGCTTTAGATATAACCTTCCGAACTATATTATCTGAAGGTTGTGAAGTTATTTTGCCAGGTCCTGTTTATCCTGGCTATGAACCTATTATAAAACTTTGTGGGGCAGAACCTGTTTATATCAATACCTGTAATTCTGGGTTTAAACTAACTGCTGAACTGATTGAAAGTCACATAACGGATAATACAAGATGTATAGTAATTCCCTATCCATCCAATCCAACTGGCTGTGTCCTTGATTCTGATGAGCTTTTAAAAATAGGTCAGCTCTTAAAGGATAAGAATATTTTTATTGTTTCTGATGAGATATACAGTGAACTCACCTTTGACGGAAAACATAATTCCATTGCTTCTATTCCTGATTTAAGGAATAAAACTATCGTTATTAACGGTCTGTCCAAATCACATTCAATGACAGGATGGAGGATTGGCTTTACCTTTGCCCCTGAATATATTACAAAACACATGTTAAAGGTACATCAATATAATGCAACCTGTGCCTCAACAATCAGCCAGTATGCAGCCTTTGAAGCCTTAAAAAACGGTCTCAATGATGCTGAAGCTATGAGAAACGAATACAGAAAACGCAGGGATTACGTATATGACAGGCTTGTTTCAATGGGACTTGATGTTAATAAACCCAGTGGTGCATTTTACATATTTCCATCTGTAAAGAAATTTGGATTAACTTCCTTTGAGTTTGCATCTAAGCTTTTAGAACAGGAAAGGGTGGCAGTTGTTCCTGGCGATGCATTTTCTATATATGGTGAAGGTTATATAAGAATATCCTATGCCTATTCAATGGAAATACTTGAAGAAGGACTTAACAGGCTTCAGAAGTTCATCTTGAGCCTATAATAGACTGTTATAACTTACTGATATTTGACAAAAAAATTCCCTGATGTTATGTTATATTTGTTCTATATTGAAATGCACAAAGGAGTGAGAATTACTATGAATAATAGAGATTATGATTTAACCAATCCTTATGAAATAGCAAAATTTATAAAGGATGCTAAAAAATCAACTCCAGTTAAGGCTTATGTTGATGGAGATTTATCAGGGGTTTCCCATGATAACCTTGAGGTTTATGGAAGTGGAAACTTCTATGTGATTTTTGGGGAAAACAATGATGTAGAAGAATTTTTACAAAAACACAGTGAAAAAATTAAGAAATTCAGATTGGAAAATGATAGAAGAAATTCAGCTATACCTATGTTGGATATTAGACATACTGATGCAAGAATAGAACCAGGTGCTATTATAAGGGACAGAGTTTACATAGCAAAAATGCCGTTATAATGATGGGAGCTGTAATTAACATAGGTGCCCATATTGATGAAGGAACTATGATCGATATGAATGCTGTAGTTGGAGCAAGAGGAACTATAGGCAAAAACTGCCATATTGGTGCAGGAGCTGTCATCGCAGGGGTACTTGAACCACCAAGTAAAGAACCTGTTATTATCGAAGATAATGTTTTAATAGGTGCTAATGCAGTTATACTTGAGGGAGTTAGAGTTGGTGCTGGTGCTGTTGTTGCTGCTGGTGCTGTTGTTACTGAAAATGTTGAAAGTGGTGTTGTTGTGGCAGGCTCACCTGCTAAGGTTATTAAAAGAGTAGATGAAAAGACAAAGGACAAAACTCAGCTTCTTGACGATTTAAGAAAATAACACATTAGCTTACAGCATTCTTAAAGGAATCGTAAAACCTAATCCCCATGAAGGATTTTTTGAATTTCTTCTTTAAAAATCCTTCCATGGGGATTTTATATACTAAATGTGTTATTCTCTGAAGTTTTCTTCATTCATATCGTTTTCTCCATTGTCAAAATCATCTTCATTAACCTTTTCCATCTTTGAAATTGAAACTTCATAGGCAACTCTCTTTACAATATTGTCATCTGATAATTTCTTTTCATATTCTCTGCTTTGTATTCTGCCCCAGATTTTTATATGAGATCCTACTTCAAGGATACTTGAAAATCTCGCATTTCTACCCCATGCTATAACAGGAATATAGTCGGATTTATTGTATGGCCTGTTAACTGCCAGCAATAGATCTGTTATTTCTCTGCCAAAAGGAGTTGTTCTGTAAACAGGATCCTTACATATAAATCCATCCAGACAGATCTGGTTTGGAGATTTTGATATTTCCTCAATTGGATTAATATCCCTTGCAAAGATAGTTAGGATTAGTCTGTTGGAACCCTCAATGAATTTATTATATGATCTTAACTGTCCCTCAATTCTAATCAGATTCCCCTTCTTGGTATCCAATGCAGCTATAAGCCTTTCAGAAACAGTTACAGGTAAATAGTCCATGGATTCACTAAGTCTTGGAACTTCAATTGTAAAATTATAAAATCCCTCTCCATACATCTCATGACTAAATGTCAACTCTGAAACTATTTTACCCTCTATGTATACTTTGTTTGTGGATAATAAATTATAAGCCATTTCCCATCCCTCTCCCTTCGTGTTTCTACACATTTTAATTTCTATGTTATTAATATTAAGGAAGAGGGAAAAATATGATTATTTTTTATATTAAAATTTAAAAAATACAGCCAATTAATAACAAACATGTATAAGCAGCAAGGTAAGGATATATATCCTCACTTGTACCTTTTACCTTCATTGGCTTTTCAAATGGCTGAACTACTGAGTTTTTTATTGTAAATAAAGTTCTTTGAAGACAATAGCTGAAACAGAGGTTTTCTATATCATCAATACTTGAAGCAGTTACTGTTGTTTTTCCATTTAATCCATATGTTATTGGATATATTTTATCACATTTAAAGTTTATTCTGTGTATAGAATCTGAATTGAAAATAAAGTACCCATTTTCCTTTAAGTTACACATTATATTTTGAACTTCATCAATTACCTCAGTGCTTTCTTCATCAAGTGAAGTCTCAACTACAATATCAAACTTAATATCATCAAGGCGTTTTTCCATAATATCTTCCCTTGATATAAGGATTATTAAATAATCAATTTTTTCAGATTTAAGGTTTAAAAAAGCTTTGCTGCTGTCTTCTTTTGTTCCAATAACACACACTTTCTCATTGTATTGTTTTTTTATTGTTTCTTCTATTATCTCTGATACTGTGGACTTACCCCTGCTGCCAAGTACACCTATGGTTATCATAAAATTCACCTCAATGCTGTGCTTTTAATTTATCTTGTACACTATGCTTATTATTTATTCAGTAAAAACCTTTTCTACTATATCAATTTGACTTTTTGTTTATTTTATTCGTTTTTGTCTTCCTAAATTGTCTATATAATAATTATCCTTGTAAATTAAATCTGACATTTTAACAAAAGTAAAATTTTTTTTCTTTAATTCCTTTATTATTCTGTCTAATACCTTTGGCGTTTCCTCTGCATTGTTATGAAAAAGAACTATTGAGCCATTATCTGTCTTTTCTATAACTCTGCTTAAAATTACATCCTCCCCGGGGTTTTTCCAATCTAATGAATCCACATCCCATAATATGCAGTAGTGTCCGGTTTCTTTTACTGCCTTAACTACTTCGCTGTTATAATCTCCAAAGGGTGGTCTGAATAATGTGGTTCCCTTATTGTTTATAGCTTTTATTTTTTCACTGGTTATAAATATTTCTTCTTTTATTTTTTCGTTATTTAGCTCTGTAAAATGGGGATGTGACGTTGAATGATTTCCTATTTCATGTCCCTTTTCATGTATTTTCTTTACTTTTTCAGGGTATCTTTCTACCCAGTTGCCAACCAGAAAAAATGTTGCCTTTACATTATTTTTTTCTAAGATTTTAAGTATTTCATCTGTATATTCTTCTCCCCATGCTGCATCAAAGGTCAAGGCTACCTTTTTTTCATTGGTTTCAACACTGTATATTGGTATGTCCCTTTCAATATTTAAAAACACTTTCATGTATTTCGTTCCATTTCCAACTGAAAAATATAGAGACATAAGCACAAGGAAGCTAACTAATATAATATTTAAACCTATTCTTTTTAAACTGGTTTTTTCTATCAAACTAATTCCTCCTTATAGTTATATATACTATATTCTATTGATTTAATTTTTTCTTAAGTACAATTATTTGTATATATGACTATATCTTCATGTATTTTAACTTTGATTTTGTATAAACTAAATTCAGGGTTTTTGTGGG
>NZ_AZQP01000003.1 GCF_000601455.1 Fervidicella metallireducens AeB | reverse complement strand
AAGGGGGTATAGGTATGCTTCTTATTAAAGATGCAAAAGTATTAACCATGGCAGGAAGAATACTTGATAGGGGAGATGTATTGATTCACGAAGGAAAGATTATCGATGTAGGACAAAATTTATCTGCAAATTGTGACGTAATCGACGCAAAGGGTATGTGGGTTTTACCAGGCTTTATAGAGGCACATTGCCACATAGGTCTTGAAGAACCATATGCAGGAGCTGCAGGAGAAGATGTAAATGAATATTCTGACCCAATAACACCCTATCTTAACGGACTTGATGGAGTTAATTTTTATGAAGAAACCTTTGATATAGCCTTAAAGGCTGGGATTACAACTGTCTGTACAGGGCCTGGAAGTGCAAATGTTGTAGGAGGAACCTTTAGTATCATTAAAACCTATGGAAAAAGTAAATTTGATATGATTATTAAGGAAAAGGCGGCCATGAAAGGAGCTCTTGGAGAAAATCCAAAAAGGGTTTATGGCAGCAAGGGAAAAACACCTGTTACAAGAATGGGTATTGCATATTTACTAAGGGATATATTGAAGAGAACACAAAATTATATGAAGAAAAAAGAAAAAGCCTGGAAAAGGGAGAATTTTTTGATGAGGATATGAAATTTGAAGAGATGATACCAGTTTTAAAGGGTGAAATTCCATTAAAACTCCATGTACATAGAGCTGATGATATTATGACTGCACTTAGAATAGCTGATGAGTTTAATATTAAAATAACCTTAGATCATTGTAGTGACGGTATTTTGCTGATGGATGAAATAAAAAACAGAAACTTACCTGTTATAATAGGACCAACCATGACTTTTAGAAAAAAGGTTGAAACTAAGGGGAAAACCTTTAAAACTGTAAGGGAATTTATAAATAACGGTATTTTAACAGCTATAACAACGGACCATCCAGTAACCTGCATAGAATATTTACCCCTGTGTGCAGCACTTTCTGCAAAGGAAGGATTAGACGATATAAAAGCACTCGAAACGATAACAATAAATCCTGCAAAAATATTGGGTATTGATAACAGAGTTGGATCAATTGAAATTGGAAAGGATGCAGATTTAGTGATATTTGACGGGAATCCCCTTGAAATAAAAAGCTCAGTAAAATATGTTATTGTTAATGGCGAAATTGCATATAAGTAAAAAAGTGATGAGAAATCATCACTTTTTTGTTAAAAAAGCTAATATAAATAAATTTTAATACGATAATAAGTTTGAGTAAATAATTTGTTAAAAGGCGGGGGAGTTATGGCAAACGCAGAGCTGTTTTACAGTATAACATCACAAAATAGTAAAGCAATTACTTCATACAATGAAACCCTTGATTTTTTTAAAGAAGAAATAAAAGATATTGTCAAAAAAATATACTATTCTAAGGATGAATTTATAGCAAAAGAAGGTTTAAAGGATGATTATATATATTTAATCGAAAGAGGAAAGGTTATTTTAACAAGAAAGGATTTAAAGGATAAGGAACACACCCATGGATATCTAATGGCAGGTGAATTTTTTGGAATATCAAGCATGATAGATATGACTCATACATCAAATTATAAGGCATTAACTAACTGTAGTATTTATGCAATTGATAAAGATTATTTAAAGGATTATATGGACAACCATCTTGAATTTAATATTATCTTTAATAAAATTCTTATCAATGCTATGAGAAGTTTTACCAAAAGACAAGGCAACCTGATGATGGGGGGTTGTAGGTCAACCTTTACTAATTTTGTTATAGAACATTTTAATGATTTTGGCAGAATAGATGATGAAGGTAATGTACTTGTAACACTAGATGTAAATCTATCTGAAATTGCATTGATTTTAAACATGACCAGAGAAACCCTATCAAGGGTAATTGCAGAGATGAGAAAAGAGGGAATAATAGAAACTAAGAGAAGATTTATTAAGATTATGGATCTACAAAGATTTGTAATATAAATTAGAAATTTCAGTAAAACTTATTGAAAAAGTATCTATAAAGTATTATCATAGTATTATAATCTTCAGGGCAGGGTGTAATTCCCTACCGGCGGTAAAGCCCGCGAGCCGAAAGGCATGATCTGGTGAAATTCCAGAGCCGACAGTTATAGTCTGGATGAGAGAAGATGGAGTGTTTACATGCCGCTGAAGGATTTCAGTGGCTTTTTTATTGCTCTTGCCCTGGGTAAAAGGAGGAGTATTATGAAAAACAAAAAACTAGTAAAGCTAATCAAGGTAGGGGTTCTGGCATCAATGGCATTTATATTGATGTTTTTTGAATTACCGCTGCCCATTTTCCCAAGTTTTTTGAAGCTGGATGTAAGCGATGTGCCTGCGCTTTTAGGTGCCTTTGCAATGGGGCCACTGGCTGGTGTTCTAATTGAACTTATAAAAAATGTATTACACTTTACGGTAAAACCTGGGATGTTAGGGATTGGAGAGCTGGCAAACTTTATTGTAGGTTCAGCTATGGTTGTAACTGCAGGAAGTTTATACAGACATCAGAAGTCAAAAAAGAATGCCCTGATAAGCTTATTAGCAGGGGTTCTAGTAATGGCACTTGTGGCTTCAGTAGGAAATTATTACTTGTTTTTGCCGTTGTATGAGAAATTTTTAGGATTCCCAATAAGTGCAGTTGTTCAGATGACAGCAAAGGTTAATAGTGCAGTAAAGGATCCTTACACACTTATAGCATATAGCATAATGCCCTTTAACCTTTTAAAGGGGACTGTTATATCACTTATTGTTTTCTTAATGTATAAAAAGGTTTCACCAATTTTGCATAAATAATATAAGGCAGGATATATCCTGCCTTATATTATTTCCTTTAAAATATTAACTGCGTTATTGCAAATATCTCCATTTGTTGCGGAATTATCTATTATTTTTAGAGCGTCATCTTTAGACATACCCTTTCTATATGGTCTATCTGCAGTTAAAGCTTCATACATATCACAAACGGACATAATCCTTTCCTCTAAAGAAAGGTTATTGCCTTCAATGCCAAAGGGATAACCCCTACCACTAAGCTTTTCATGGTGATTGGCAGCCCAGTTTGTTATATCACTAAAACCGTTGATTCTTGATAGTACAGCCCTTGTATAATATGTATGAGATTTCATAATAGTAAATTCTTTATCTGTTAATTTGCCGTTTTTGTCCAAAATAGAATTAGGGATTGCAAGTTTTCCAATATCATGCATCAATGCTGAGATCTCAAATCTTGTCTTTTTGTTTGTATTAAATCCAAGATAATCTGAAGCATTTGAGATTAATTTTGTTAAATTTGTTGAATGTTTAAAAGTAAATGGGCTTTTTGTATCTATGATATCAGCAAAAACCTGGGCGATGTTTTTTAAATCAATTAAACCTATAAATACTGAAATATTAGGACTTACCTTCTCAATGATATCAGGTAAAGAACTTATATTTTCAATATCCCACCAAAATGCATCTTTGCTTTGTATTTGAAGAAAAATATCAAAAACATATGGAGCAAAGATATGTCCTTCATTATCCTTCAGAAAGGATAATATTTTTTCTCTTTGTACATAATTGGGTTTATTATCGTTGTAAAGAAGCTCAAATGTGTCTGCCAGCCTTATAATCTGAGAAATCAAAGGGATTTCATCACCTTTTAGCCCAAAGGGACCAGAACCATTATAATTTTCATGGTGGAATTTAATATATGAGGAAACTTCATCATCCATTAAAGGCAATTTTTTAATCAAATCGCTTCCCTTCATGGAATGCTGGATGACAAAGCGTGATTCAGTATGAGATTCATCTATAAACCCTGCTGCTCCAATGTCGTGAAGGGAAGAAGCAATAAATACTTTTCTTAAAAAGTCATTTTCCTTTGACATTTCCAGAGCCAGCTTTAATGAAATATAACTTGTTCTTTTTGAATGATTTAAGAATTTATGTTTTGTATTTATTTCAGAGAAAGATTTAAAAAAATCATTTTCCATAGAAATACTTGTTTCTGCTAAATCTATAGCAAAGGATAAAGCGGAAATTAATTGAAATAAATTTATGTTATCCATGTGCCCTCCTATAATTTTATAAAAAATACAGTCGATATATACAATATAATAATTTAATTCTACAAAATAATCTAGTATAATATAATTATAGATAAATATTATTAATTAATTTTAAATATTAAATAATATTTTTTACATGGAGGTGTTATTTACATGAAAGGAACAGCTGTTTCAACATGGATTAAAACATGTAGAAAACTGCATAATGATGATATTGTTAACAGAGCATTAGAGAATGCAGGTTTACCTAAGGATAAAACATTTTCACCAATAGAAGATGTTGAAGATGACAAGGTTAACAGAATTATGTCATACATATCAAAGGAGGCAGGAATTACAACCGGGCAATTATGGAGGGCTATTGGTAATGAAAATATATCAACATTCTCAAAGGATTATCCTGCATTTTTCAAACATGATAGCTTATACAGCTTTTTAAAATCAATGTATGATGTTCATATGGTAGTTGTTAAAAGAATTCCAGGAGCAAAGCCGCCGATATTAAGCTTAGAGCCTGTATCAGATAGAGAAGCTGTATTTACGTATAATTCAAAGCGTGGAATGTTTGACTATTTCCTTGGTTTGATAGATGGAGCCAGTAAGCATTATAAAGAGGTTATTAATATTCAGGAGCTTTCAAAGACATCAGATACATTAAAGTTGAAACTTACTTTTCAGAATGAAATATATTTAAGAAAAAGATATGGACTTAATAAGTTTATATCATTTGGATTCATTAAGGATATAAGTGTAAAAACAGCATTACTTGCATCAATAATATTCTTTGGTATTACTTTTGGACTTAGTGTTATTTCCAAGGATATAGCACTTTATACTTCATTTATAACAGCTCTAATTTCTACAATAATAGCATCAAAGTTTATAAATCGTCCTGCAATGGCTATTATAGAACAATTGGAGCTTCTGAAAAAGCATAATTATGCTGAAAAGGGTAAAATAGAAACTAATGATATATATGAAGAAATATACGATCTGATAAATTCATATAAAGACAGTGTAAGGAAGGATTTTGTTGGTTTCAAGGGTTTAACCGACGAGATGACAACATTCAGTACTACATTGAATTCAATATCAGATAAAATGAGTCATACTTCTGAGGAAATTTCAGGGGTTGTTGAACAACTGGCAACTGCTGCTATGATGCAGGCGGAAGAAACAGAGTCTTCAGTTGCTCTGCTTAATACAAATGTAGAATCTATTAAAAATGCTGTTCAATTAGAGATGGAGAATAAAGAAGAACTTGAGGATGCTGTGGAAAAAATAGAGACAAGTTTTAGAAATGTAAAAGTAACCGCTGACAAGTTAAATGGAATTTTAGAAAGTTTTGGTATAGTTAAAAATAGCAGTATAGAACTTCAGGAAAAGGCAAGGGGAATAAACGAGATAGTAGCTTTAGTTTCATCTATTGCCTCACAGACAAACCTGTTAGCTTTAAATGCATCTATTGAGGCGGCAAGGGCAGGAGAAGCAGGCAGGGGATTTGCTGTTGTAGCAGATGAAGTTAGAAAGCTTGCAGAACAATCTCAAAGAGCTGTTGATGACATAAATTCAAATCTTATGGAGTTTATTACGAGGGTTGAAGGCCTTGTTTCAGGAGTTGGAGAACAATTTGATGTGTTGAAGGAAGAAAACATAAAATTAAATGAGGCGGTTAAGGGAAGCAGTGATGCAAAGGATAAAATAAAACAAGTAACAGAAAAGATGATAGAAACTTCAAATAAGCTGGAGCAGGAAACAGATTCTATTTCAAGTGTTTATGAAAAAATAGAATCACTGGCAGCAATAGCAGAGGAAAATTCTGCATCTTCTCAGGAGGTAAGTGCTAATGTCAGCAGTTATACCGAAGAAATTAAAAAATTAACTAACAGTATAAATGAGTTTAAAACAATTACAAAGCATTTCAGTGAAGATATAGATGTATATAAAATCTAGTTTTTAAGGTGCCTTAAGGCACCTTTTCTTCTTATCAGCATTTAAATTAGATATGTTCTTTTGTGTTCTTTCACGTTGCAGTATTTATGGTTAAAATATATAATGTATATTGATTATACAAAGGTTGGTGTAGGAAATGAATATAATAACAAAAAGTCCAGAGGAAACATATGAATTAGGAATTAAGATTGGGAAGAATTTAATAGTTGGGGATGTTATATCATTAAATGGGGATTTAGGTGCTGGTAAAACCCATTTGACAAAGGGTATAGCAGAAGGAATGGGTGTTAAGGATTATATTACTAGTCCAACATTTACAATAGTAAACGAATATTGTGGAAGGTTGCCTCTATATCATTTTGATGTTTATAGAATAGATGATATTCAGGAAATGTATGAAATTGGTTTTGATGAATACCTATATGGAAACGGAGCATGCATTATAGAATGGGGAAACATAGTTAAGGAGCTGTTGCCATCAAATACTATTTATATTAACGTTTATAAGATAGATGATACAGTGAGAGAGTTTGAAATTAAAAGTGATAGAAATCTTGAATTTCTTAAGGAGATGAGAAAATGAGAATACTTGCAATAGATTCTTCAAGTAGTGCTGCAACTGTAGCAGTGCTAGATGATGATAAACTGCAATCAGAAATTTTTCTAAATCACAAGCTTCAGCATTCAACTGTTTTATTTCCAATGATAGAAGAAATATTAAAAATGTTAGACTTAACAATTAATGACATAGATGCAGTAGCGGTATCAGGTGGTCCTGGGTCATTTACAGGGCTTAGAATTGGGGTTGCTGCGGCAAAGGGGATAGCCCAAGGGGGAAATAAAAAGTTTTTAGGTATATCCAGTTTGGATGCAATAGCCTTTCAACAGGTAGGTTTTGAGGGAATAATCTGTCCAATAATGGATGCTCTAAGGGATAATGTATATACAGCATTTTATACATGGCAGAATAGAGAGCTTTATAAAATTTCAGATTATCAGGCATTACATATAGATGAAGTAATGGATAGTCTTAAAGACAGGACAGAAAAAATTATTTTCTGCGGAGATGCAGTTGAGCTGCATAAAGGTAAAATTATTGAGAAATTACAAGATAGGGCTGGTTTTGCACCATTTTCTACTAGGATGCCAAGGGCATCTTCAATAGCTGAATTGGCAAAAATCAGATTGTCAAAGGGAGAAGTAGATAATATATATACATATAGCCCAATATATTTAAGAAAATCCCAGGCTGAAAGGGAATATGAGAGAAAGATGGGTGTTACACTTGATTGATTTTAAAGTTCTTGATATGACCTTAGATCATGTAGATGAAGTGGTTGTAATTGAAAAACTAAGTTTTAAAACTCCTTGGTCAAGGGATGCCTTCATATCAGAGTTAACTAGAAATAAATGTTCAAGATATAAGGTTATAATTATAGATAATAGAGTCGTTGCATATGCTGGACTATGGGTAATGCTTGATGAAGGTCATATAACTAATATTGCAGTTCATCCAGATTACAGGGGATTTGGACTTGGTAATGTTTTAGTTGAGGAATTGATAAAACTATCACGTGATGAAAATTTAACTGCCATGACATTAGAGGTCAGAGTAAATAACCTTCCTGCTATTAATTTATATAAAAAGTACGGCTTTAAGGAAACTGCTATCAGGAAGGGCTATTATCATGATACGAAAGAAGACGCTTTGATTATGTGGAAATATGATATAAATTAGTGAACATAATTAGATGATTATGCCAATATACTAGTTCAAGATATATTTTTCTATAGCGTTTATTAGACGATGGAGGGGAGGGTTTTTTATGTATGTTAAGGCTTTAATGCTTGAGGCACATGAACTAATAACGGTATCACCAAATGATACCCTCAAGGATGCCTTGGAGAAAATGAATTTAAGAAATTTTTTATCAATACCTGTAATTGAAAATAGAAAATTTTTCGGAGTAATCTCCAGGGAAAAGATTTATTCACAATTTTTTTTATGTGGCGGGGAAAAGGATGAATACTTAAAACAAACAAAGGTTACTGAGTTAGTAAGAGGGGATATACCAATATTAAAACCATATGATGATATTGAGAAAGCAGCACATTCCTTGGAAATTTACGACGTTCCATTTGTTGCCATAGTAGATGATAAGAATGAATTTAACGGGATTATAACCCATTATGCTATCTTTAAAGCATTTAAAGAAATAATGGGTATAAACAAAGGTAAAAAACTTACGGTTATAGCTTATGATATACCGGGACAGATAACTAAACTTTCAGAAATAATAACAAGACTTGGTGGGGATATTATAAGCTTTGTTGTTATTGATCCCAAAGTTAAAACTGATGTTAAGGAAATATCACTTCGAATTAAAGCAGATAATTTTATTGAAATATCTGATGCCTTAAGGAAGGCTGGATTTAGAATACAATAGATTTGGCAATAAAATGTGAAAAGACCAAGGACATTTAGTCCTTGGTCTTTTCGGGGGATATAAGCCATGGGAAGCTATTTCATTATGATTATTGACATTAATTAAATAATTTATTCATGGTAAATTTAAAAAAATTTATTGAAATAATGATGAGTATAATCTATGGAGGGATAATAAAAAAGAAGGGAATGAATATATTGAAAAATCCTACAACAAAGTAAAGATTTTTAAAATAGAAATAGAACATGCAACAGCAAAGGGACGAATATAAGTGATTGTCATTTAGAAAAATAAAAAAACCGCAAAGTCTTTACTTTGCGGTTATAATTATCTCTTAAATTGGCAGGGGCAGTAGGATTCGAACCCACAACCAATGGTTTTGGAGACCACTACTCTACCGTTGAGCCATGCCCCTGCGACATGATTTATTATATAATACTTTTATTGAATTTGCAATAGGTTATCACCAAAATATTTTTAGAAATTCTACATCCTTCTACCTAAAATTTACAAAGGGGTTTCAAATCATCTGAATCATTGAGAAAGTCTATTCAAGGCCTCATCAAATAGTTTTTGAATTAAATATTCAAATGCTTCCTTTGAAACAACAGTTTTAACCACTGAAGGAAGTTTATCGTATTGTGATAAAACCCATTGAAATTTTTCTTTACCTTCCTTTAATGACAGTTCTTCAGCTTTTTTCTCCACATAAAGCATTAATTCTAAAGCAATTTTCTTAGCATATGTTTTATTGGCGAAATAGTACACCACTAGTATTATTATTATCGATAAAACACCCCAATAAACCATGCTTAACACCTACCTTTCCATATATAATATGACAAATATAAGGAAAGGCTTCATGATTTTTACAGAGAAACCTAGTTGATTTTAGAACCACAAAATGGACAATAAACATAATTGTTATGGATATTACTTCCACATACAGGACATATGGATTTATAATTATCATCTGCCTTGGTTATATTTTCAAACTGGTTAAAGTCCATTGTGACATTCCCTTCCCCCTCTAATTTTCCACCTATGTCTAAGGGTATTTCCCAAATATTATTACAGCATCTTGAAATCAAGAAGTATTTTTTGTTCCATTTGAATAAAGGAATAAAGAAAATATGAAAGAAAGTGTAAGTTTTTATCAGCTTATAGGAGGTAAGAGAACCGCAGTTATTGCACAAAACATTTTTTATATCTTTTATTTCTTTCTCTTTATTTTCAATACCGAATATACCAATAAAAAACATTGGAACACCGCCTTGTCATAATGATTAGGTAACCATTTAATTATAACATTTTAAAGGTCATATTTTAACATACATAGTGAATAAAATCTGTGAGAAAAAGTATTAGAGAACTTAGAAAAAAGTCTAAATTAATAATTTCTTTCAACAGAATAAAAGTAATTTTGCCATTTATACAAAGAAACCAAATTTATTGTGTTGTATTTCACAAAAAAATGATAATTACCCGGGAAATTGTCATAATAAAGCTTAAAAATTAGATATGAAAATTATATTGATAAAAAATATATTAATTTGTAATAACTGTAACTAAATTTTAACCTTATAATCATAAAATATGATATTATGGTAATATAACCATAACCTTCCTTTATTTTAATAGATTTAATAATCAATGTCTTGGGGGTGATGATGTGGAAGAAATAATAAGAGTAAATAACTTAAGGAAGGTATACCGAATGGGGGAAGAAAAGGTAATAGCCCTTGATAATATAAATTTAACTATAAAAAAAGGAGAACTGTGCTCTATCTTAGGTACCTCGGGTTCAGGAAAATCAACACTGTTAAATATGCTTGCTGGACTTGAAAAGCCTTCCAAGGGTGAAATAATAATAAAAGGTAAACACTTGGAGAAAATGAATGAAAACCAGGTAACAAAATTCAGACAAAGAAATATTGGTTTTGTTTTTCAGTCATATAATTTACTTCCCAATTTAAATGCTTTAGAAAACGTTACATTACCACTTATTTTTGCAGGCATTCCAAGGGCAAAGAGAGAAAAAAAGGCAAGGGAAATTTTAAATGCTGTGGGATTAGGGAATAGATTGTTTCATAAACCCTCACAGATGAGTGGAGGACAGCAGCAGAGGGTAAGTATAGCCAGGGCACTGGTATCTGATCCTGAAATTCTCTTTGCTGATGAACCAACAGGAAACCTAGATACCAAAACTACTTTAGAAATCATGGAGCTTATTACAAATATGGTGAAGGAAAATGCACAGACCTTAATTCTGGTAACACATGATGTAGAAACTGCTTCCTTTGTAAATAAAGTAATATATGTTCAGGACGGAAAGATTTTAAAAATAAATGAAAAATTCAGTGAAGAAGGGAAGAAAGAATGAAAAGGATAATAAGTAAGATTTTAATTTTTATAATTGTTTTTTGCAGTTTTACAGCTAAGATTGTAATGGCAGAGGAAACCAATGATATCGTAGTTGATGGATATTCGGTAGATGCAGGAACCATAATGAAGGGATATGAATTCAATATAACCTTGAATTTGAAAAACGTAGGAAGTGAAGACGCAAAGGATGTTCAGATAATAATAGAGCCAGGATCATATTACTCTAAAAGTTATGGAAGAATAATCGATACTGGGAAGATAATACCTGCAAATTCAAGTTCCGTTCCAATTAAATTTAAGCTTGTATATAATGGCGGAGAAGACACTAATTTTCATTTTATTGTAAAATATAATGGCGATAAACAGACATCAAACTATGTTGGGATAAATGCAATTCCAGACAGTAAAAATAATAATCCACCATCAGTTGATACAAACAAAGTTGTGCCAAACCTTTCTTTTGGTGATATTGAAATGCCGCAAGTAGAAGCAGGAGAAATATTAAAACTTGATTTATCATTAAAAAATCTTTCTTCAAACCAGGCACTTAATGTTATTGTAAAACCATTGTTAGGAGAAAACACTGTATTTCAGGTAAACAAGGGCAATTTAGTTCAGAAAATTGAGCAATTAAATTCTAGTAAACCTTTTAATATGAGCTATTCTTTTATTGTTAAAAAAGATGCTAAGGCTGATACATATCCCATAACTTTTAAATATACATATGAAAATGCCTTCCATGACAAATTCGAAGACAGTGAAACAATCTATGTTAAGGTAAATAATATATCTGAGACAAAGTACGTAAGTCTAACTATTGACAATGTTAAAACAAGCTTAAACGATATAAAAGCCAGAGATATATTTGAAATATCCTTTGATGTACTGAATAACGGCACAGAAACAGCTGAAAATTTAACTGTTAATGTGGATGGGGGAGATTTTTTAATATGCAGATCTCAAGATATAAAGTCAATAACAAGGATTGATGCAGGTAAAACATATAATGTAAAATTTATGTTTCAATCTATAGCTAATATTGAAAGTAAAAATTATCCAATAAATATTGAAATCCAATATGGTAAACAGAGGGAAAACGTTATAAAGAAAAAGATCAGTGTGTTTATTTCAAAGGAAGAAACAGCCAAGGGAGTACCCAAGGTTATAATAAGCAGCTACAAAGTAACTCCTAGCATTGTAAAGGCAGGAAATAATTTTGATTTAGAAATGTCATTTTTAAACACAAATTCAACAAAAACTGTGAAAAATATAAAAGCATTTTTAACAGTTGACGAGAAGAGTAGCGAAACAGGAAATATTTTTATGCCAGTAAACAGCAGCAACACTTTCTATATAGATGAGATTTTACCTAAGGAGAGTATAACAAAGAGTATAACTATGTGTTCAGTACCAGATGCAAAGCCAAAGACATACACTATAACAGTTAATTTAGAATATGAAGGTTCAGATGGTACAGCATACACAGCGCAAGAGCTAGTTGGGATTACTGTAGAGCAGAATTCACAGCTTAGAACAGGTGAGATACAATTGCCACCTGAAGCATATTTAGGACAGCCCTTTTCAATTTCAATAGATTTCTACAATACAGGAAAAACAAAAATGAGTAATTTAATGATTAAAACTGAAGGTAATTTCAAAGTATCAAAGTCAAGTCAATATATCGGAAATTTTGATATTGGCAGTAGTGATACATATGAGGTTGAGATAATCCCAAGTTCTTCAGGAGATTTGAGGGGACGGATAATATTTGTTTATGAAGATCCAAAGGGGAATCAGGAGGAAGTAATTAGAGATTTCACTTTAAATGTAATAGATGCACCACCAATGGATCCGAATTTCAATGGGGGAGAGATTCAACAGGAGCAAAGTCCTAAAAAACTTAGCAGGAAAACAATAATTATAGTATCAGTTTCTTCATTGGTGGTTTTAATTGCATTGATAATAATTGTAAAAAAAGTAAGGTCAAGAAAGAAAGGTTTTGAGTTAGATGAATAGCATTGATTTAATGAAATTTGGATTCAAAAACCTGTTTAGAAGAAAACTGAGAACCTTTTTAACAACACTGGGAATAGTAATAGGTACCCTTGCAATTATATCAATGGTATCTTTAGGAATAGCCATGAAGGAAAGTTATAAAGAAAGTATTAATTCTATGGGTAGTATAAATGTAATAACTGTCAGGCCTTCATATAATTCTTCTGGCTTTAACAGCCAGTCTAAAACTCTAAATGACAAAGATGTAGCAACCTTGGGAAAGTTTAATGGTGTTGAAGCTGTTATGCCAATTTTATATACTCAGGCTCAGTTGAAATCAGGGAAATATGTAGCATATGTTACTATTATGGGGATAAATCCAGATTTAATGGAAACATTTGAATTTAAAATAGGAGAAGGCAGGCTTTTGAATGTTGCAGATAAAAGTTGTTTGGTTTTTGGGAGTGAGGTACCCTATTTCTTTCAAAATCCTAAACAAAACGGTAATTTTTATGGTAATTATGGAAATCAAAAGAGAAAGGCAAATGTAAATCCTTTAAAAGATAAGATGTTAATGACCTTTGATATGGGTAGTGAAATAGATAGACCACCTGTTCAGATTGAAAATAGTATTGAACAACAAACAAGTATAGCCAGCAGAAAGAAGATTGATAATACTTTAGTTAAGGGAATTGGAATTTTAAGTCCGGGACAGAATGAAAAGGATTATAATGTTTATATGCCTCTTGATGAGGTTAGAGCATTAAAAAAAAAATATGATAGATCAAGGGGCAATAAGATTTCAAACATTGGCTATGAGGAGATAAGAATAAAGGTTAAAGACATTAAAGATATAAAAGAAATACAGAATAGGATAAAGAAAGCAGGTTATGAGGCAAGCAGTCTCTTGGATATAGCTGAACAAATGAATAAATATGCCAATACGTTGCAGCTTATCTTTGGAGGTATAGGAGCTATTTCTCTTTTAGTTGCAACAATTGGTATAACAAATACAATGGTTATGGCGATATATGAAAGAAGAAAAGAAATCGGTGTTATGAAAGTTATAGGAGCTTCCTTAAAGGATATTAAAAGGATGTTTCTCTTCGAATCATCTGTGATAGGATTAATGGGAGGAGTTTTTGGATTAATTGTCAGTATACTTACTTCAAAATTGCTTAACCTATATGGTGGAAGATTTTTTGGAGAAGTTATGTATACAGGCTCAAAGATATCTATAATACCTATGTGGCTTGCACTAGCTGCAGTTTTGTTTACTACATTAATTGGATTAATTGCAGGTTATCTACCGGCAAGACGGGCAATGAATATAAGTGCTTTAGAGGCAATAAAGACAGATTAAAATAGGGGGATTATATCCCCCTCAGCCGTTGAAAAAGTTATATATTGATTAGCCCCATGAAGGATTTCATGGGGCTTTTTCATACTTTAACTAACAATCAGGTTTGTCAACAATCTGAGGTGGAGAATATCACCCTATCTTTTTAGAAAGTGCCTTTTCTTTTTAGAAAAAAGATTTTTAATATCAGAAACAACATCCACAACTGATGACAAAGAGGCAATTAACGATTCAATATCATTAGTTGCTGCAACTTCATCGTTTTTTGAAAAGAATCCATCAACCTTATCAACTTTATCTTTAAGGCTGTCAGTAATACCTTTGATATTTTGACATATTTCGGGTAAAGATTTTATCGTTGAATTAATATCAGACTTATTAGATTCTAGGAGTGAATTGAGATTAGAAATTGTCTGATTTAAATTTTTCAGGGTAATAACTATATATGTTGCTACTATTACAGCGATAACTACCAAAATACCTATAATAAGACTATTCCATGTAATTGTAATTCCACCGGACATATTATTCAACCTCTTCAGGTACTTCAGCAGCTTCTAAGACTGCATCTTCTATATTATCATCACTGGAAATAACAGCAACTGGCTCTTTTTTAACAAGTTTTTTGGCTTCATTAACTATTTTGCTACTAGCGTTTTTAACTTCATCAGCAGCTTTTTTAACACCTGATGTTACGTTTTCTTTTATTTCATTTCTTGTTTCTTTTCCTGACTTTGGAGCAAAAATCAGCCCAGCTAATGCACCAATTGCAGTTCCAGCTGCAGCTCCAATAGCTAGTCCCTTTGCAAGGTTCTTTTTAGCCCTTTTCTTTCCGTTAATGTCAAACTGAATTTTTTTTACCATATAAAACCCTCCAATCTTTTCTATATTGTATCATTTAGGGAAATATTTAGCAACAAAATATAACTATTGGAAAAAATAAAAAATATAAAAAAAAGCCCGGGGGGATCCCGGGGTAAATGGGTAAATGGGTTGGGGTTTATTTGTTGCCGCATAATTAGTGTAGCATAAATTATTACTAAAGTGTATTAAGAATTTGTAAAAAAATACAGAATTAAGTCGAAATTGGGTTTCAAATGAGTCTGAAATACTTTTACATTTTTTAAGTTTATATCTATAATATAAGTGAAATAAATTATAGGAGAGATAAGGTATGAATGATATTATAACACTTGGTATAGAATCAAGCTGTGACGAAACATCAGCAGCAATTATTTTAAATGGCAGGGAAATTTTATCTAATATAATATCTTCCCAGATTGATATACATAAAAAGTTTGGAGGTGTGGTACCTGAGGTAGCATCAAGAAAACATGTAGAGGTTATAAGTAACGTAATAAATGAGGCAGTTAAGGAAGCTAACATAAAACTGAATGATGTAAACCTTGTTGCATCTACATATGGCCCAGGGCTTGTTGGGGCTTTATTAGTAGGTTTATCAGCAGCAAAGGGGATTGCAATGTCTCTAAACAAGCCTTTCATTGGTGTAAATCACATTGAGGGACATATTTGTGCTAATTATATAGCTCATAAGGAGCTTGAACCGCCTTTTACATGTCTTGTTGTTTCAGGTGGGCATACCCATCTGATATACGTAAAGGATTATGGAGAGTATGAAATATTAGGCAGGACCAGAGATGATGCTGCTGGGGAGGCTTATGATAAAATAGCCAGAGCTATTGGATTAGGGTATCCTGGGGGGCCCTTAATAGATAAACTTGCTAAAGAAGGCAATAAATTTGCAATAGAGTTTCCTAAGGTGTATTTGGAGGATGATAGCTTTGATTTTTCATTCAGTGGGCTGAAGTCAGCTGTTTTGAATTACCTGAATAAAATGAATATGCAGGGACAAGAAATAAATAAAGCAGATGTTGCAGCCAGTTTTCAACAGGCAGTAATTGAGGTTCTTGTAAACAAGGCAGTTAAAGCTGCAAAATTCAATAAGACTGATAAGCTTTGTCTTGCAGGTGGGGTTGCTTCAAACTCGGCTCTCAGGGAGGAATTAGTAAAACAATGTAGAAAGGAAGGTATAAGTCTGTTTTATCCACCAGCAGTATTATGTACAGATAATGCTGCTATGATTGCCTGCTGTGGATATTATGAATATATTAAGGGAAGAACCTCTGCATTTTCCTTAAATGCAGTACCATCCCTTAAAATAGGGGAAAGAGATTAATTTTATGTTAGTAATTTGTTAATAAATCTGTGCATAAATAATTGGGGTTGTTGATAAAAATCTGTGGATAATGTTTAATAATCCTGTGAATATATATAAATAAAGGGGATTTACCTGTGGATAATCCTGTGGAAACTGTGGATATTAACATAATTTTGTGAATATTTTAGACTAATATCTAGGGCTGTGACAATAGCATTTTAAGTTGCTAATGAGCAGCTCTTTTTTTATAGATATTTTTGAGTCTAATAGACTTATATGCTTTAGAAGTTTTTTATAAATTAATTTAGTTAAATTCATAAAAATAGTAAAAAAATTTTAGTAGTTTTATGAATAAAAAAGTAGAATGTGAATATAATCATATAGGTAGATAATTTGACAAAGATAAACAAACAAGCAGGAATTTAGACATAAATGTAGAATATATGCAGGTAAGGTCGTTTTAGGGGGAATTGTATGGAAGTGAGGAAATTTTTTCGGGATGGTCTTAGATATAGTATGATCTGTACATCAAGCGACAATGGTTATGACATAATAGCTGAATATATTTTTTGGGCAATGGAAAACAGAAAAAAATGCTATTATTTTATTGATCATGACTGTCAGATGGAGCTGGACTTTTACCTAAAAAAATATGGTCTTGATATTAAAAGTATCATTGAGAATAAGTCTTTTGTGTTTGAGTCTGCTTTTGATTTTTTCATCGCTAAAAGGACATATATAAGACATGAAAATGTTATTAACTTAGTAAATGAGGCTTTAGAAGAGGGGTATTCTGGGGTTGCGGTTATATCTGACAGGGATTGCTTCTTTTGTCAAGGCCTTGTAGAAAGTTTATATGAGTATGAAAAGGCTTTAAACAGTATTTTTTCCAATTCGCCAATCAGTGCACTATGTTGTTATAATATTGATAAGTTTGGTGTGGATTCAATATTTGCTCTGAAGCATGTAAATCCTAATTTTGTGTATAAAAGTGACAATGAAGTCTTTATTCATAATGATAAAGAAGTAGTCTTTTCTCCTGTTGAGTCTGTATCTGTTGTCTATAACTTTTTAAAAAGACGTGAAAAGGTGTTAAGAGAAAAGAAGATTTATGAATTTATCAGCAGATTATCAAGGGAGATTTCATATAGAAAAGATGAAGAAGAAATATTCGAAATCTCTTTAAATGCTATTTGTAAGGCTTCATATGCAGATTACGGCTTTGTGGTAATACTGAAAGAGAATAAGCATGATGAACATAAATATATTAAATCCAATATTCCTGATCAAATTAGCAATACATATATAGAAAGAATAATTAAAAAGCTAAAGAATCAGGAAGAGATTTTATCGAAGGTTAACTACCTGATAGTAAAAAAAGATGACTTTGATGATGAATTGATGGAATTGTATGGGAAATACGGTATTCATACAAGCCTTGCAATCCCATTAAGACTTAACAACAATTTATATGGATATATGTGTCTTGCAGCAAATAGCAGATATATTTCAGTTGAAGAAAATTCTGAGTTTTTATTTAAGATTAGTGAAAGCATTATACAAATTTTAGAGGAACATAGAAGATATAAAAGAATACAGGAAAGTCTCATCCAATCAAGGAAGATGCAGATATTAGGAGAATTTACAGGTGGGATAGCCCACGAGTTTAACAATGTTTTAACTCCTGTTTTAGGATATATACAGATTTTAAAAAATGAGATAGATAACCCCCTGTTGTTAAGATATGTTGAGATGATTGAGGAAAGTGCAAAGGATGGTACAAACATTGTAAAAAGGATACAGGAATTTTCAAAGGCTAGAAAGAAAATCAAGGAACTTGTTGATAAAGACAGAGCAATTATACAGGCAGTAGAAATAACAAAACCAAAATGGACCTTTGAGTCTCAACTGGCAAAAAAATATATAGATATTAATATGTCATTGGAATCCAACGGATTGGTAGAGGGAGTTCCCACTGAAATCAGAGAAATATTTATAAATTTAATCTCAAATGCAGTTGATGCTATGGTTGATGGAGGAATTATAAGTATAAAATCGTTTAACGTTGATAACCATGTTACTATAATAGTTAAAGATAGCGGTATTGGTATTGAAAAAGAAATAAAAGATAGAATTTTTGAACCTTTTTTTACCACTAAAAATGAAAAGGGAAATGGACTTGGACTTTCAATAGTTTGCAATATCATAAAACAGATGAAGGGAACAATTGAGGTTGAAAGTGAAGTTGGAAAGGGCTCAAAATTTATAATAAAATTGCCACTGAAGGCTGGAAACTTAATCAGCAGTCAACAAAATAAAGATATTTTAAGTATTGATAAGTTAAAAATATTGGTTATTGATGATCAAAGGGCTGTTGCACAGACGGTTGCAGAAATGTTAAAATCTATGTCCCATGATGCAGTCTATGCAACTGATGACAATGAAGCGATTGAGAAATTCGATAATGAAGATTTTGATTGTGTTATGTGTGATTTTGCTATGCCCAATTATTCTGGTCTGCAGATTGCTGAAAGGTTTAAAAATAAAAAACCATTGGTACCCTTCATTCTTATGACTGGCTGGATGGGAAAATTTAAGGCTTTAGATTTAAAGAAGATTGATAAGGTCATTCAAAAACCCTTTACAATACAAGAACTCCAAAGCGCTTTAAGTGAGGTAACATCAGGAATAAAAAAGGAAGCATAACAAAAAAGGCAGCCTACAAAATTTGAAAATAATGTGTGGCTGCCTTATAATTATTATTCTTCCAGGACTATAAGCTCTTCCCATCTTTCTAATAGTTTTTCCAATTTTTCTTTGGATGCAAGGATTTTCTTATTTATTTCCAATGACTTTTCAGGGTTGGAGTAAACCTCCTCCAAGCACATTTGCTCTTCTAAATATTTTATTTCATTTTCAGTTTCTTCTATTTCTTTTTCAATATTTTTAATATCTCTTTGAATCTGCTTTTTTCTCTCCTGGGATTCTCTAAGTTTCTTTCTTTCTTCTTTAATTTCGGTTTTAGTTTTACCTGTTGTATTGATTACTATTTCATCATCTGATGCATTTTTTTTATCCAAATAATATTGAAAATTTCCAAGGTATTCTGTCAAACCATTTTCATCAAGTTCAAGGATACGATTAATAACTTTGTTTAAAAAATACCTGTCATGGGATATAACAAACAAAGTACCTTCATATCCAGATAATGCCTTTTCCAAAGCTTCTCTCGATAATATATCCAGGTGGTTGGTAGGTTCATCAAGGAGAAGAAAGTTGGACTTTGAAAGCATTAATTTTAAAAGGGAGAGTCGTGCTCTTTCTCCACCAGATAATTTATCTATAGTTTTAAAAACGTCATCACCAGTGAATAAGAAAGCAGCAAGGTAGTTTCTTATCTCAGTTACTGTCATATCAGGATAAGCATCCCAAAGTTCATCTAAAACTGTTTTGTTTAGACTTAAATCTTTTTGCTCTTGATCATAATAACCAATATAAACATTCTTTCCTAATTTAACAAGCCCGCTATCGGGGGAGAGATTGCCGCAGATTATTTTAAAAATCGTACTTTTTCCCTTTCCATTTTCTCCAATCAGGGCAACCTTTTCTTCACGCCTTATCATAAAAGAAAGATTTTCAAATAAAAGATTTTCACCAAATGCCTTTGATAAATTTTCGGCAATAAGTACATCATTACCGCTTTTGAATTTTACTTCGAAATTAATCCTGGCTGCTTTAGTATCAACAGCAGGTTTATCTATACGCTCTATTTTTGCAAGCTGTTTTTCTTTGCTCTCCGCTTGTTTAATACTTTTTTCCCTGTTAAAAGAACGATACCTTTCAATTATTTCTTCAAGGCGTTCAATTTCTTTCTGCTGAAGCTCATACTCCTTTAGTTTTTGTTCATATCTTTTATCCCTTTCATTAATGAAGTAAGTATAATTTCCGTTATATTCCTCTATCATTCCCTGGGTAAGTTCTAGTGTTTTAGTAGTAATAACATCAAGGAAATATCTATCATGGGAAATCAATATAACTGTTCCTTTATAATCCTTTAAAAAACCCTCAAGGAAATAAATTGCATCAAGATCAAGGTGATTTGTAGGCTCATCCAGCAGAAGTATTTCCGGGTTTGACAGCAATAACTTTGATAGAGCCACCCTTGTTTTCTGACCACCAGATAGATATTTAATTTCCTTGTTAAAATCTTCAGGTCTAATTCCAAGACCAACTAATACTCCCTTTGCAAAGCTCTCACAGCCATAGCCGTTCAGCCTTTCGAATTCATCTTGAACATGTCCATACTCCTTAAGAAGCCTGTTATGTTCAGCTTCATTTTCCAGCATTTCAGGTGTGGACATAAGTATTTCAAGTTCTCTTAACCTTGCTTCTAAGCTCTTAACATGGGAATAAACCTTCATCGTTTCCTGAAAGATAGTTAATTCATCCTCAAGATCAAGATTTTGTGACAGATATCCAATGCGTTTTTCCTTTGCAATAAATATATCACCGGTATCAGGTGTTAATAACCCGCATAAAATTTTAAAAAGCGTTGTTTTACCAGCCCCGTTTTTACCTACAAGACCTACTTTTTCATTTTCATTTATTGAAAAGGTTATATCTTTAAGTATTATATCAGTCCCATAGGACTTTGAAACTTTATTCAGCGATAGAACATACATAATAAGTAACACCTCAAACTAAGTTTTTTGCTATAATCAATATATATAATAACATAAAGGTTTAAAAAATTATATATATCGGATATTTATAACGATATAGCATGATATTAGTTTAAAATACACGAATTGCAATATTTCTTTTAAAGTATTAGAATATAATATATAATTTAACTGTTGGTTGTTAAAATAATATCGCATATGATAAATAAAGGAATAGGGAGTGAACCTATGAGCAAAGATACAAGAATTTCAATGGCTGTTGTGCGAAGATTACCTAAGTATCATAGATATTTAGGGGAATTATTGAGAAACGATATAGATAGAATATCATCAAAGGAACTTTCAGACAGGATAGGTTTTACTGCATCACAAATAAGACAGGATTTAAATTGCTTTGGAGATTTTGGACAACAGGGTTATGGGTATAACGTAAAAGAGTTGCATAATGAAATAAGTAAGATACTTGGCCTTGATAAGCAATATAATACAATAATAATTGGAGCAGGGAACATAGGCCAGGCTGTTGCAAATTACAGCAGTTTTGAGAAATATGGATTTCATTTAAAGGCTATTTTCGATAAAAATCCAAAACTTGTTGGAATAAAAATAAGAGATATAGAAATTCAGGATGTTGATGAACTATCCTCATATCTTGATAACAATAAAGTGGATATAGCAATCATATGTGTACCAAGGCTTCATGCCCAATCTGTTGCGGATATTTTAGTAAGCAAGGGGATTAAGGGAATTTGGAATTTCGCACCAACAGATTTACAGGTGCCTGATGATGTTATTATTGAGAACGTACATTTAAGTGAAAGTCTGATGACTTTAAGTTATAGATTAAACGAGAGAAATCTATTTGAAGATTAATTGAAATGCAGACTAAAGTTCTGCATTTTTTGGGCTGTTGAAAAATTATATATTGATTAGCCCCATGAAGGATTTCTTGGGCATCCCTTCATTTTGCCAAGTAATTCTAAGTTTTTCTTTGTTTGAAAAGTCCTACCCTCGGGATGCCATCGTCCTGATGGCCCCTCAGCTCGGCACGTCCTGTGCCGATTTACGGACTTTTTCAAAGTCGAAAACCTAAGAATTGCTAAAGCTCATGAAATATGCCTTTTTGAAATCCTTTCATGGGGCTTTTTCATATTTTAACTAACAATTAGGTTTGTCAACAATCTGTAAAATGCAGACTAAAGCTCTGCATTTTTGTTTTAAATTTATAAATAATTGTTGAAATTTGTATTAATAATGATAATTTTAGGAATATTTAATTATTAAAAAGTTGAAAAAAAATTCAGTGAATAATATAATGGAATTGTGGAAGAAAAAATATTTTTGGCGGGTGAATTGTTAGAATGTTAACAATAGGGGTGATGATATGGAAAATGTAAAATTCGAGAAATCCAATCATATTGAATTCTAACTATCTCTCGACCCAAAGCATTAAATGCATTAAATTCTAAGACATTGTTAGAAATCGATGAAGCAATTGATATTGTTTCAAAGGATAATGACATTTATGTTCTCGTTATTACAGGTGAAGGGGAAAAGGCATTTGTGGCGGGTGCTGATATCTCCGAAATGAAGGATATGAATGTATTTGAGGCAAGGGAATTTGCTAAATTAGGAAACAATGTTTTTAGAAAAATTGAATCTCTTGAAAAACCTGTTATTGCAGCGGTAAATGGTTTCGCCCTTGGCGGAGGATGCGAGCTGTCACTTAGCTGTGATATAAGGTTAGCTTCAGAGAATGCAAAATTTGGACAACCAGAAGTGACTCTTGGAATAACCCCTGGGTTTGGCGGAACTCAAAGGCTGGCAAGAGTAGTTGGGGCTCCAAAGGCGAAGGAACTTATTTATACAGGCAATATGATTACAGCAGAAGAAGCTTTGAGAATCGGCCTGGTAAATAAAGTTGTACCACAGGATAAGCTTATGGAAGAAACAATGAACATGGCAAATAAAATAGCAAACAATGCTCCAATAGCTGTTAAGTTATGCAAAGCAGCAATAAATAAGGGTATGCAGTGTGACATAAATACTGCTGTCAATTATGAATGTGAAGTTTTTGCACAATGCTTTGCAAGCAGCGATCAAAAAGATGCCATGGGTGCGTTTGTAGAGAAAAGAAAGCTAGAGGGCTTTAATAATAAATAGGGGGTTAAGTTATGGAATTCGCTTTAACAAAGGAACAGGAATTAGTAAAACAAATGCTTCAAGAGTTCGTAGAAAACGAAGTTAGACCTCTTGCAGCTGAAATAGATGAAACAGAAGAGTTTCCAATGGAAACTGTTAAGAAAATGGCTAGATATGGAATGATGGGACTTCCATTTCCAAAGGAATATGGCGGAGCAGGTGGAGATTATATAAGCTACATCATGGCTGTTGAAGAGTTAGGAAAGGCTTGTGCATCAACATCTGTTATCCTTTCAGCCCATGTTTCACTTGCATGTACTCCAATATATATGTTTGGAACTGAAGAGCAAAAGAAAAAATATCTTCCAGATTTGCTAAGTGGAAGAAAAGTAGGAGCATTTGGTTTAACAGAGCCAAACGCTGGAACAGATGCAGCTGGACAACAAACTGTTGCAAAGCTTGAAGGGGATTATTACATCTTAAACGGAAGTAAAGTTTTTATAACAAACGGCGGGGCTGCTGATGTTTTTGTTGTATTTGCAATGACAGACAGAAGTAAGGGAACTAGAGGTATTTCTGCTTTTATTGTTGAAAAGGAATTTGAAGGTTTTTCAATTGGTAAAAAAGAAGACAAGATGGGTATCAGAGCTTCATCAACTACTGAATTGATTTTCAAGGACTGCAAAGTGCCAAAGGAAAATCTTCTTGGAAAAGAAGGAAAAGGTTTTTCAATAGCAATGGCTACACTTGACGGTGGAAGAATAGGTATTGCTGCACAGGCATTAGGAATTGCTGAAGGAGCTCTTGATGAAGCAGTTAAATATATGAAAGAAAGAAAACAATTTGGAAAGCAGATTGCTACTTTCCAAGGTCTACAATGGTATGTAGCTGAAATGGCAACTAGAGTAGAGGCTGCAAAACAATTAGTTTATAAGGCAGCTTGGAAGAAACAAAATGGTCTGCCATATAGTGTAGATGCTGCAATGGCAAAGCTGTTTGCATCAGAAACTGCAATGGAAGTTACAACTAAGGTTGTTCAAATCTTTGGTGGATATGGATATACCAGAGATTATCCAGTTGAAAGAATGATGAGAGATGCGAAGATAACTGAGATCTATGAAGGTACATCTGAAGTACAAAAAATGGTTATCGCAGCAAATATACTTAAATAAGTGGGGTGGCAGATATGAAGATAGTAGTATGTGTTAAGCAAGTTCCAGATACAAATGAAGTTAAAATAGACCCAGTTACAGGTACACTAATAAGAGATGGGGTTCCAAGTATAATAAATCCAGATGATAAAAATGCCCTTGAAGAGGCTTTAAGATTAAAGGATGAAATGGGTGCTCATGTTACAGTTATAACAATGGGACCACCACAGGCTGAAAGAGCTTTAAGAGAAGCTCTAGCTATGGGAGCAGATGAGGCAGTTCTACTTACAGACAGAGCCTTTGCAGGAGCAGATACATTAGCGACATCACTTGCACTTTCAAAGGCAATTGAAAAGATAGGATATGATGTTATTTTTGCAGGTAGACAGGCTATCGATGGAGATACAGCACAGGTAGGACCGGAAATTGCAGAACATATTGGTTTACCTCAGGTAACATACGTAGAAGAAGTAGAGGTAGAAGGCAAGGAGCTTAAGATAAAGAGAGCTTTAGAGGATGGATATGAAAAAATCAGAGTAAGTATGCCATGTGTACTTATGTGTATAAAAGAATTAAATAATCCAAGATATATGAATATGTCAGATATATTTACTGCATATAACAAGGAAATCAAAGTTATGACTGCAGATGACCTTGATGTTGATAAATCCCTCTTAGGACTTAAGGGTTCACCAACTAAGGTTAAGAAATCTTTCACAAAGGGACCAAAGGGTCAGGGTGAAAAGATTGATATGCCTCCAGTTGAAGCAGCATCCTTTGTTGCAGCAAAATTAAAGGAAAAGCATTTAATATAACGGTAGGAGGGATTTAGAATGAATAAGGAATATAGAGGCGTATGGGTATTCGCAGAACAAAGAGATGGACACTTACAAAAAGTTTCATTAGAACTTATTGGAAAAGGAAGAGAAATTGCAGATAAATTAGGAGAAAAATTAACAGCAGTTTTATTAGGATATGAAGTTCAGAATTTAACAAATTCATTGATTTCACATGGAGCAGATGAAGTTATACTTGTTGATAATGTGTTACTAAAAAACTACACAACTGATGCATATGCAAAGGTTTTATGTGATTTAATTAACGAAAGAAAACCGGAAATCATGTTCATTGGTGCTTCATATATCGGTCGTGATCTTGGACCAAGAGTTGCTGGTAGATTAAAAACCGGACTTACAGCAGATTGTACATCCCTTGATATTGATCAGGAAACTGGAAATCTGCTGATGACAAGACCAGCATTTGGTGGTAACTTAATGGCAACAATTGAATGTCCAGACCATAGACCACAAATGTCAACTGTAAGACCAGGTGTGTTCAATGTTCCATGTGCAGATGAAAAAAGAACAGGAAAAGTTGAAGTAGTTGCAACTGACTTAAAAGAAGAAGAAATAAGAACAAAGGTAGAAAAAATTGTTAAATCACTTAAGGACAAAATAGATATAACAGAAGCTGAGGTTATAGTTTCAGGAGGACGTGGAGTTGGAAACAAGGAAGGCTTTGCATTAATAAAGGAGCTGGCAGAAATTTTAGGCGGAGTTGTAGGAGCTTCCCGTGCTGCTGTTGACTCAGGCTGGGTTGAAAAAGATTATCAAGTAGGTCAGACTGGAAAAACTGTAAGACCAAAGCTTTATATAGCATGTGGTATTTCAGGAGCTATTCAGCATTTGGCAGGTATGCAGGAAAGTGATTATATAATAGCAATAAATAAGGATGATTCAGCTCCAATTATGAGTGTTGCTGACTTAGCTGTAGTTGGAGACCTTTATAAGGTTATACCAGAGATGATAAAGGAAATAAAGGCTCAAAAATTCAGCTGTGAGATATAATTAGACCTTAGCAAAAATAATATATATAGGGTATTTAGAAAATATTTTCTAAATACCCTAAAACACTATTTATATAAGGGGGTTATATTATGAAAATGTGTGTTGTAGGAGCTGGAACAATGGGCTCAGGTATTGCTCAGGTTTTCGCTTCAAAGGGCTATGAAGTAGTACTATGCGACATCAAAGAAGAATTTGTGGAAAAGGGATACAACGGAATAAATAAGGGACTTTCAAAATTAGTTGAAAAGGGAAAAATGGATGCACAAGTTAAAGAAGGAATCATGTCAAGAATCTGCAAAACAACAAATTTAGAGGATGCAAGGGATTGCGATTTGGTTGTGGAAGCTATAGTGGAAAATATGGATATTAAGAAGGATTTATTTAAAAAATTAGATGGAATATGTAAAGATGAAACAATACTTGCGACAAATACATCATCTTTATCAATAACAGAAATTGCAGCTGCAACTATGAGACCAGACAGGGTTATAGGTATGCATTTCTTTAATCCAGCACCTGTTATGAAACTTATTGAAGTAATAAGGGGAATAGCTACTTCAGATGAAACATATAACAAGGTAAAAGAGATTTCAACAGCAATTGGAAAAGAACCAGTTGAAGTTAAAGAAGCTGCAGGCTTTGTAGTAAACAGAATATTAATCCCAATGATAAACGAAGCAGTTGGAATTTTAGCTGAAGGAATTGCAACAGTTGAAGATATAGATAAGGCAATGAAATTAGGAGCTAACCATCCAATGGGACCACTTGAATTAGCTGATTTTATAGGAAATGATGTAAACCTTGCTATAATGGAATATCTATATAAAGAAACAGGTGATCCTAAATACAGACCACATACATACCTCAAGAAGATGGTAAGAGCAGGATATTTAGGAAGAAAAACTGGAAAAGGTTTTTACGATTACAGTAAATAAATAGGGACATATAAGTACTGTTTATTATAAAAATAACATCTCCTATCAAAGGAATAGCAATTACAAGGCACACTTTGGAGGAGATGTTTTTTTATGCCTTATCGCATATGTTTACAATACCACTTATGATATATTTTATAGCCAAATCCCTGTAAAAATACGATTGATATTTACAATAATATATACCATAATGTGTAAAGGTAAGATTATAAGGAGTAGTAGGTAAAATTATGATAAAGTTTTATAATAGAGGAAACAAAAAATATCAGATAGAAAAGGTAGCGGGTAATTGGGCTATAAATTGGATATATGGTTCAAGGCTTGTTGGAGCAGGACTTCTTCACTTTTTGATTAAGAGAAGAATAGCATCAAGAATTTACGGCATTTACTGTTCTATGTCTGTCAGCAGAAAGAAGATAGAGAAATTTATAAGGGATTTTAATATCGATATGGATAGATTTGAAGTCCCAGAGGGTGGATATAGGAACTTTAATGAATTTTTCTATAGAAAACTAAAGAAGGATAAGATAAATATTGAAAAAGAAGATAGGCTTCTTATATCACCCTGTGATGGAAAGGTTCTTGCATATCAAAATATAGACATAGATATGATTTTGCAGGTTAAAGATATCACATATTCCTTAAGGGAATTAATTGGTGATTATAATGTTGCTGAAAAATATAATAAAGGCACTTGTTTAATTTTTAGACTTTGTCCATCAGACTATCATAGATTTAATTTTATAGATGATGGAATATGCCAGAAGACAAATAATTTAAAGGGATTCTATTATTCGGTAAATCCTGTTGCACTTGATAAAATAGAAAAGCTGTTTTGTGAAAATAAGAGACAATGGAGTATTTTTAATTCGAAAAATTTTGGGGATATACTCTATGTAGAGGTTGGAGCAACTTTTGTTGGTTCAATTGTTCAAGTGTATGAACCCAAAGAAGAGGTTGAAAGAGGAGATGAAAAGGGATATTTTAAATTTGGTGCGTCAACAGTGATTCTTTTCTTTAAAGAAAATACAGTTATAATAGATGATGATATATTAGAACAGACACAAATGGGATATGAAACCTTTGTTTATATGGGTGAAAAAATAGGAGTTAATAAATAGGGACATATAAGTGGTGTCTGCAGCCAGTTAACAACATCTTCCTTCAAAGGAAACGCTAACGAAAAGCTTAACTATGAAGGGAGATGTTTTTATTATGCCAAGGATTGAAAGACAGAAAAAGCAAGGTACTATTTTCACGTAATGGCAAGAAGCATAAGCAAAGTGGATGAGTAAATTAAATTGAAGGTTGTTTGATGATCATATTAATTTTATTAGCCATAGGGTTACTAATATGGGGTGTGGCTATTTATTTAAAAAATTTTAACTATTATACTTTTTGTTTCCAATATTAGAAAATTAATCATGGACAACAATTAGTAAAAAGGCTCTTCATCGATAGTAGTTGTGGTTGACAAACTATGAGATGGTACACATAAACACAATTAATATCTAATAGATGACATTTCCTTTCAAAGGAAATATCAATAATAAAATAAGCTTTGAAAAGAGATATTTTCTTATTACTAGAATAGTAGAATAGTAAGGTAAAAACAAGGTAATGTCATTTTACAAGTTATAGCAATAATAAAGTCATAAATAATAATGTAAAAAAGTTGCAAATAAATGGTTAATAAAGGATAGATATAAGAAATAATTATATTTATCAGTTAGGATAAGTGGGACAAGTTACTTAATATATATATAATTTATATATATAGGTACAATTTACAGATGGATGTAGTCAAGCCTATAAAAAAGGGATAAAATTAAAGATATATCGAGAGATTTAATGATGCTTTCTAGTAATTAATAAATTGTTAGTATTGATATATTATGTAATAAATATGTGAAAAAGGGTGAGAATATGAATTTTGATTTATGTTCAATTCAAGATATAGTTCAGAAATATGCAGATATTATCTCACAAGTTTCGGGAGTAGATGTAGAAGTAGTGGATAAAAAATTATATCGTATTGCCGGTACGGGTCTTTATGCTGGAAATGTAAATCAGGACATGTCCTCTGAAGGGTATGTTTATAGACATATTTTAAATACTGGAGAGACAAAGATTATTTATAATCCTGGAGAGGATCCTTTGTGTTTTAATTGTCCAAATTGCAGTAATTGTCAGGAAACTATTGAGATTTCCATGCCAATAAAGATTCATGAAGAAATAATAGGAATTATAGGACTTGTAGGAAGTAGTAAGGACCAAAGAGATTTAATTTTAAAAAATGAGAAGCTGTACCTCGAGTTTGTTAATCAGATAGCATATTTTATTGCTGCAAAGGTTTTAGAATTGAAGGAAAGAGAAAATAACTTATCCATAATAGCTATCTTAGAAAGTGTAATTGATTATATGAATCAAGGGGTATTGATACTCGGGAAAGGTAATATCATAACAATATGTAATGAAAGTGCCAAGCAGCAGTTAGGTATATCCATGTTAAAAGGTAAAACTATGCAAATTATTTATACTGGTGATGAACTTAATAATACATCGGAATACAAGATGATAATAGATAATAAAGAGGTATTTATCATGGGAGAGGTGTATCCATTTGGGCTAAGAAATGATCAATATACCAGTATCGTTATTTTTAAAACGGTTAAAACTATACACTCTGATCTATACGAAATGATGGCTACACATAAAGCAGTAGATGCAAAAAATATTATAGGTAGTAGTGAGGAAACAAAAAAATTAAAAAGCAACATAAAGAAGGTGGCTGGTTCAAATTCCACGGTGTTGATTACAGGAGAAAGTGGAACAGGTAAGGAAATGGTTGCTAGAGCCATTTGGCAACAAAGTGAAAGAAGGAACCAGAAATTTGTGGCTGTCAATTGTGCAGCCATTCCCGAAACGTTACTGGAAAGTGAGCTTTTCGGCTATGTTAAGGGAGCCTTCAGTGGAGCTGATCCAAAGGGAAGAATAGGAAAGTTTGAACTTGCAAATCAGGGCATAATATTTCTAGATGAAATAGGGGATATGCCTATATACCTTCAGGCTAAGCTGTTAAGGGTACTTCAAGAAAGGACAATTACTCGTATTGGCTCTAATCAGGTTATTCCTATAGATGTTCGAGTTATAGCAGCTACAAATAAGGATCTTAAAGCTATGATTGGAACAAAAAAATTTAGAGAAGACCTGTATTACAGGCTAAATGTTATACCCATTAGTATTAAGCCTTTAAGAGAAAGAAGGGATGATATAGAAGAACTTACAGGTTATTTTGTTAAAAGATACAGCTATTTACTAAATAAACCATTTAGCCATATTGAAAGAAGTACTATGGAGAAGTTAAAGAACCATATGTGGAGAGGTAATGTAAGAGAATTGGAAAATACTGTGGAATTTATGGTTAATATGATGGAAAGTGATGGAATTCTAAATGATAGAACTCTTCCGATGGATTTTTTTGAGAATATTCCTAAGAGTGTGGCAATCAATAATAACTCAAACATGATAACACCTCTTAGGGAGCTTGAGTTTAGGGAAATACAGAAGGCTCTAAGTATTTTCGGGGATACAACAGAAGGAAAAAGAAGGGCAGCGATGAGTCTGGGCATTAGTTTAACTACCTTTTATAGAAGGTTGGAGGAAATGCTTAATAAATAGAATTATTCAGAATTTTCATAATGAATATTCAATTTTAAAAATGAAAAATAATTGAAGTAAAATATGTTATTAGAATAAATTTAATTTAGGGTTAGTATAGACGTTTATTAATTACACTTATAAACGTCTTCTTTTATTTATTAGATTTATATCCTTTGAAATATCTGCTCTTTTAAACTAGCATATAAATATATTTTCGGTAAAGCGTAGATTTTTAAAATTTGGCATAATAATTGCTTTATATTAAATTAGTAAAAAATATGGAGAAAACTTTATCAACTGGTAAACGATAGAAGGAGGATGGACTGATGAAGGAAGCCTTTAAGATGGTACAATTTCAACGCAAAAAAGGGAAACATTATCCTTTAAGTTTTCTTAATATCGATATAGCAAAGGAGGTGAAGAGCTTTCATGAAAGTTTTCCGGTTTATGCTGAGACACCTTTAAGAGACATGAAGAATCTAGCTAAAGAATTGGGTTTAGGAGCCATATATGTAAAGGATGAATCCTATAGATTTGGGCTGAATGCTTTTAAGGTGCTGGGTGGAAGTTTCGCAATAGGGAATTATTTAGCTAAGAGACTTAATAGCAGTATATCGAAAATGCCGTATGAAAGATTAATATCTCAAGAGGTTAAAGAAAAACTTGGGGATATAGTTTTTGTTACTGCAACTGACGGCAATCATGGAAGAGGAGTAGCATGGACAGCAAAGCAGCTAAAACAACACTCAGTGGTATATATGCCAAAGGGGAGTGCTAAGGAAAGATTAGATAACATTATTGCAGAAGGAGCAGAAGCGTATATAACTGATATGAACTATGACGAAGCGGTGCGCTTTGCAAATAGCATGGCTGAGAAAAAGGGCTGGGTAATGGTTCAGGATACCGCCTGGGAGGGCTATGAAGATATTCCTAAATGGATTATTCAAGGTTACAGCACCATGGGTTATGAGGCATATGAACAATTAAAGAGACTTGGAGAGAAGAAGCCAACACATATTTTCCTTCAAGCAGGGGTAGGTTCCATGGCTTGTGCTATCACAGGTTTATTCTCAGCCATTTATGGCGAAGCTAGACCGATTATAACCATAGTAGAACCTAATAAAGCTGATTGTATTTACAGAACAGCAGAAGCCAATGACGGAAAGTTACGTTTCGTAACAGGTGATATGGATACTATAATGGCAGGTCTTGCCTGTGGAGAGCCATGTACAATAGCTTGGAATATTATAAAGGAATATGCTGACAATTTTATATCTTGTCCGGACTATACAGCTGCAGAAGGAATGAGAATTTTAGGGAATCCACCTAAAGGAGATGAAAGAGTTATTTCTGGTGAAAGTGGAGCTGCTGCATTTGGTTGTGTAGCAGAAATAATGACCAACAATAATTTGGCTTGGATGAGGGAAAAACTTAGGCTTGATGAAACTTCAAGGGTTTTATTTATTAGTACAGAGGGAGATACAGATAAAGAAAATTACAGGGACATTGTTTGGAACGGAAAATATCCAAGCTATGATAAAAAATAAATGTTGAGAGGTGAGAAAATGCTTAGTAAAGAAAGAGAAGAAAAGGTGATTAGTTTATGTCAGGAGCTTATAAGAGTTAAGAGCTATTCGGGGCAGGAAAACAAGGTTGCGGAGGTATTAAAAAGAAACTTCCAGGATTTTGGATTCGATGACGTAATAATAGATGGATACGGAAACATTATAGGCCATATAAAAGGAAACAAGCCAGGTAAAAAAATACTTTTTGACGGTCATATAGATACAGTTCCGGTAACAAATCCTGATGAATGGGCTTATCCACTTCGGAGCAGAGATTCATGATGGGAAAATATATGGAAGAGGTGCCTCAGACATGAAGGGAGCTGTGGCTGCAATGGTTTGTGCTGCAGCAAATTTCGCAGAGGACTGCAATAGAGAATTTGCTGGAGATATTTATGTAGCAGGTGTGGTTCATGAGGAATGCTTTGAGGGTGTTGCTGCAAGGGCTATAAGTGAAAAAGTAAAGCCTGATTATGTGATTATAGGCGAAGCCTCTCAGCTTAACATTAAAATCGGACAAAGGGGCAGGGGAGAAATAATAATCGAAACTTTTGGAAAACCTTGCCATTCAGCAAATCCAGAAAAGGGCATCAATGCAGTATATAAGATGGCTCAGGTAATTGAAGCAATAAGAACCTTAAAACCAACACACCATGAGATATTAGGTGATGGTATTTTAGAGCTTACAGATGTCAAGTCGTGGCCTTATCCTGGAGCTTCAGTAGTGCCTGAGTATTGTAGAGCTACTTATGACAGAAGACTTTTGGTAGGAGAAACAAAGGAAAGTGTATTGGCACCTATAACAGAGCTTCTCGAAGGGATGATGAAAAAGGATCCACAGCTTAGGGTTAAGGCTTCATATTCAGTAGGAAAAGAAATTTGTTATACCGGTAATGTAATTGAGGGGGAGAGATTTTTCCCTGGATGGCTCTATGATGAAAAGGAAGAATTTGTTCAAGCTGTTTATGAAGAAATAAAAGCTATGGGCTTTAATCCATCCATTACTCAATATAATTTCTGCACTAATGGAAGTCACTATGCAGGAGAGGCTAATATTAAGACTCTTGGTATAGGACCTTCAAAAGAAAATCTTGCACATACAATAAATGAGTACATTGAAATTGAACAGTTAACCTCAGTAACTCAGTGTTATTATGGGGTTATGAAGGCACTACTTAAATAAAAATAAAAATAGGGGGAATTATTATGAACAGTACACAAATAACGGCATTGGTAATAATACTATTATATATGGCAGCAACAGTTGTCATTGGTCTCGTTGTATCAAATCATAAAAAGAGTAAGAAAGAAAAGCAAAGTAACGATGATTTCCTAATGGCAGGCAAATCCCTAGGACCTATAGTTCTTGCAGGTACACTCTTTGCAGCTAACACAGGTGGGGCAAGTACCACAGGAGTGGCAACTAATGTTTATAAGTATGGGTTATCTGCAAGCTGGTACGTTATTGCAGCAGGTATAGGCTTCGTTTTAGTTTCGTTTATTGCTCCTTATTTCAGAAAAACACAAGCTAATACTGTTCCTGAGATAATACGTAAAAGATATGGTAAGTCATCACATATTTTTACAGCAATTACTTCTATTACTGCTTTGTTTATGGCTACAGGTGCGCAGATAATAGCTACTGCTTCAATAATTAACGTTGTTACTGGACTTCAATTTAAGACAGCAGCAATAATTACGACAGTGGTTGTTATTCTCTACACCATGGTAGGAGGTTTCACTTCTGTTACAGCAACAAACATTATGCACGTTTTATTTATAACCCTTGGAATGGCTATAGCTATGCTTATAATTGTTAACAATAGTGCTGTTGGAGGTTTCTCAGCGTTATTTGAAAAGGCGAAGACAATTACTAACAATTCTGGTGAAAATCTAAATCTTACTAGCATGACTAAGGTGGGACTTCCAACAATAATAGGATATATTGCTATGTATTTCATGACCTTCCCAACAGGACAGGAAATAGTACAAACTTACTGTTCTGCAAAGGATGGAATGTCTGCGAAATTAGGTTCTCTTATAGCTGGTATTATATCTGCCGCTTATGCTATAGTTCCTGCTATCATAGGGCTAGTAGCTTATACATGTATTGATGGATTTGCAGCAGGTGGTATTCAGAAAAATGCTCTAGCACAATCAACATTGACTTTTGCTCCTGCTTGGGTTTCAGGTATAGTTCTTGCGGCTATTGTGGCAGCAACTATGAGTAGTGCTTCAGGTAATATGATAGGTACTGCTACAATGTTTACCAACGATATTTTTACTCCTTATATAAATAAAGGTGTTAAGGATGAAAATAAAGAGGTTTGGGTTTCTCGTGCAACAATGGTAATAGTCGGGATTGTAGGACTTGGAGTTGCTTTAACAGCTTCAAACATCATTAGTGTTATGATGGGAGCTTTTGCATTAAGAAGTGCAGGACCTTTTGCGGCTTTTATATGTGGTATCTTCTATAAAAACGTTACACAAAGAGCAGGATTCATATCAATTGTTGCTGGTACTTTAGTAGCTGCTGTATGGATTTATGTTTTTAAAACACCTTGGGGTTTAAGTGCAATGGTTCCAGGTGGTATTATAGCATTTGCGGTCATATTTATAGTATCAGCACTAGATAGAAAACTGGGTATTAAGCCTGCAAAGGAATTAGATTTTAAATAGAATTTATGAGGTATATTATAATAAATTTCAGGGAGGGGATATTATATGGCAAAATTGTTAATAAAAAATGGTATAGTAGTTGATGGTACAGGAAAAGAAAGATTCAAAGCAGATATAGCAATTGAAAATGATGTAATAGTTAAAATAGGTGATATATGTAAAGATGGCTATGAAAAAGTTATCGATGCAGCTGGGAAAGTAGTTTCACCAGGTTTTATAGATACTCACAGTCATTCAAGTATGCTTTTATTTCAAGATCCTTTCTTAACACCGAAGATTTGCCAAGGTATTACTACAGAATTAGTAGCTCAAGATGGTATGGGACCAGCTCCTGTTACTGAGGAGACTTTATCACCATGGATTAAAGCTATGAAAGGCCTGGAGGGAGAATATCAAATAGAGTGGACTTGGAGAAGTGTAGCAGATTATCTAAAATTAATCGAAACATTAGAGTTAGGTCCCAATATTGCATACCTTGCACCACATGGAAATATAAGAATGGTATCTATGGGATTGGATAATAGAAAGCCAACTGAAAAAGAAATAAGATTAATGCAAAAGAATCTTGCTAAAGCAATAGATGAAGGTGCATTCGGTATGTCGACAGGTATGATTTATCCACCATGTTGCTATGCTGAAATTCAGGAATTCATAGAGTTAGGAAAGGTTATACATGAAAAAGGAGGTGTATTTGTAACACATCAAAGAAGTGAAGCTGATTCAATACTAGATTCAATGGAAGAAATATTAACAATAGGGAAAGAAAGTGGATGTAAAGTGCACTTCTCACATTTTAAAGTTTGTGGTAGAAACAATTGGGACAAATTCCCTAAGGTTTTGGATAGGCTTGATAAGGCTAAGGAAGAGGGAATGACAGTATCTTTTGACCAATATCCCTATGTAGCAGGAAGTACAATGATGAGTGTTATACTTCCACCTTGGGTACATGATGGGGGGACAGATAAATTAATTGAAAGATTAAAGGACCCCAAATTAAGAGAAAAGATGATAGAAGATATTGAAAATGGCATTCCAGGATGGGATAACTTTGTTAAATTCGCAGGACTTGAAGGAATATTTGTTACATTCGTTGGCTCAGAAAGGAATCAGGCTTTAGTTGGTAAAAACCTTGTTGAAGTTGGAGAGATTAAAGGTAAAGATCCTTTAAATGCAATATTTGATGTAATCATGGAGGAAGAAAATATAGTAGGATTAGTAGATTTTTATGGTACAGAAGAGCACGTAAAATTAATAATGAGCCGTCCAGAGCATAATGTTTGTACAGATGGGATCATGGGGGGAAAGCCTCATCCAAGACTATATGGGGCATTTCCAAGAGTATTGAGTAAATATGTAAGGGAAGAAAAGGCATTTACATTAGAAACAGCAATTCACAAAATGACAGGAAAAGCTGCTGATGTACTTGGATTAACAGACAGGGGTATATTAAAAGAAGGACTAGCAGCTGATATAGTAATATTTGATCCAGAAAAGATACAAGATACAGCCGATTATACAAATCCAACTCAATATCCATTAGGAATTGAATATGTATTAGTAAATGGTAAGATTTTAATCAATGAAGGTAAACCACAACGTCAGAAAGCTGGTAAAGTTCTAAGATTCAAAAAGAGATAAAATAATATGAAAAAACCTCCTATGGTAGAGTATATACAATAGGAGGTTTTTTGGGTACGCAAAAATGTTTGGGGCAATCATATGAAGAAATATGTTTCTATTATGGTTAAGTTCAGCAAAAATCCTAAAAAAGCCAGCGAAAGCCTATGTAATTAGTATATAAATGCACATACAAGGTTTTTAAAGAGGAAGTTGAATTTTTAAAGAAGGAACAGAATACAGAAATGATAGAAGGATGTTAATAAGAAACATTAAAACTAAAGAAATATTAGAATTTATCGAATCAAGACTTAGAATTGAAAAAATAAAGCTCAATACAAAACACTACAAAGAAATAGTCGAAGCAAATGCTTTAACTGTAAATTAAATGAGAAGAAGTAAATTTTTTAGAAAACTTTAAAGGGTAGAAATATCTGTTTTTTATCAAAATTGTAAGTACATGTTCCTTTAGGCTTTAAGCTTGAGGAACATTTTTTGTTTTTTTGTGTCTAAACTGGAAGAGAGAGTTTTGATATGTTACAATTTATTACAGGGGGGATGAGTACTATGAAAGCTAAAAGAAGTTTAGTAATAATATTAATGACAATATTTCTATTGTCTCTGATATCGCTAGTGACCTTTGCAAAGCAGCAGACTTTTAAACCATATAAAGTAACTGTAACTGCAAAAAAACTGAATATAAGACAGAAGGCATCATCCACAGCTAAAATTATAGGCTATTACAACAAAGGAAATATTGTCGATATAATTGGGAAAAGTGGGTCATATTTAAAAACATCTAAGGGATATATTTTATCACAATATACAAAAACACTTACAGTTACAAATAGCAAAACACAAAACACAACAAGTAGCAAAGTTGTTCAAACCACTGGAAATTCAAAAAACACTGCATCTTCAACAAAACAGGAAAATACAGGTAATGACATAAAGAGTACAGATAGTCCAGAAATACCTAAAAATGATGAAACACAAATAGAACAATCAGAAGAAGTAAAAGATGCGGTAGAGAATTCTGATTTAAAGGAAAAGTATATAGAAGTGAACGAAGATACACCTCTTCTTTTAGATATCAGCGGGAAAGAAGATGAAAGGTATGCAGTTAAGGGGAAAAAATACAAAGTTTTAGAAGAAATTGATGGATTTTATAAAATAAAAATAGGAAGAATAACAGGATTCTTACCTAAATCAAAGGCTACAGCTTTAAACACAATCCCAAAGAATAAGGTAACCATTGCCTGGGATTATACAAATACTAAAAATGGAAATAAGTTTAATTATGATGAGTCTACTGATTATGTAAATAGGAGCTCAGTTGACACAGGTTTTGATGTATTATCTCCAACCTGGTTCGGTGTAACAGGGGATTATGCTGCACCTAAATTTTTAGATTTAGCTGATATAGAATATACTAAAATTGCCCATAGAAACGGATATGAGGTATGGGCGAGATTTGCTGAGATGACAAAGGAAAGAGCCTCATATATGTTTAAAACACCATCTATCAGGGCAAGAATCATTGAGGAAACAGTTCAAAACGCGCTAAAATATAATGTTGATGGAATTAACATAGATTTTGAAGGGTTAGGAAGTGTAAATAAGGAGGGGTTTACTGCCTTTGTAAAGGATTTATCTGAAAGACTTAAGAAGGAAGGTTTAAGTGTTTCTGTAGACGTTATGAAGCCCTACAGCTGGAGTCTTTGGTTTAATGCTCCGGTAATTCAGGATTATGTGGATTACGTTATTTATATGGCCTATGACGAGCATTATTCAGGCTCAAAAACCCCAGGTTCAGTAGGATCCTACACTTGGGTTAAAGAAGGTATTGATATGTTTTTAAAGCAGGGTGTTAAGAAGGAAAAATTAGTACTTGCTGTTCCGTTTTATATGAGGGATTTCGGTGTAGTTGAAGTTATCAATCCCCAGTTTGACACCGTTGTATACCTGAAAAAAAGTAAAATATACTACGATGAGAAACTTAGTTCAAATAAGGTTTTTAAAGATTGTCTGCCAGATGAACAGTTTAAATATTTAGGGTTATCATCAGACAAAAAAAGCTATAAGGTAGACTGTTTTGGAATTACAGGATATGTACCGGTTGCTGATTCTGCATTGGTAAAAGCAAATACAAGCAAGTCCTTTGTAATCAACAACAAAGCCCTTAGTTCCCTGGATGTAAGTAAAAGAATTATAAACAATATAGGAACTCTTCTTTATGATGAGAATGCACGTCAAAGTATAGGAGCCTATGTGTATCCTATTGATGGACTTTTGCATAAGGTATGGATTGAAAACGAGGATTCAATGGCATGGAGAATGGATTTAATAAATGAATATGATCTTGCAGGAGCAGCAGCATGGAGCCTATATTGGAAACCTACTGAAGCTATACTTTCTGTAATAAAGCAAAAAATGAAGTAAGCTAGCCATATTTATTGGCTAGCTTTTTTATCTAGATAATCACAGGCACTTAAAACAGCTATTTGACCTTCGCCAACTGCCTTTGCAATTTGATATGGTCTACCAGTTATATCGCCTGCAGCATATAGTCCCTTTATATTTGTTTCCATACTGCGGTTAACAACAACATGGGGCCCATCAACTTCAAGACCAGGAACCAATGAAGATACGGGATAACTGTCCTTAATAACAAAGAAACCATCAGCTAAAATCTCACTGTTTTTCATAACAAGCCTATCAGCCTTCATTGAACCTTCAAATCTTAGAGGAGTATCATTAATGATTTCTACGTTAGAGTTAAAATTATACTCCATTTTAAATACAGGTACAAAGTAGACCTTAGTGCAGATTTCTGATAGAAAATCAGCTTCTTTATAGGATTCTTCATTATATCCAATTACAGTGGTTATTTTCCCCTTATACAAAGGGGCATCACAAGTTGCACAGTAACTTACTCCCATGCCAAGAAATGAGTCTTCTCCTTCAATTGACTTTTTAAAATCAACTCCAGTTGCTAAAATTACAGTTTCAGCTTCATAAACATCCTTTTCTGCCTGAATAGAGAAGTAATTTCCCATTGAATAAATGGCATTTACCTTTTTACTTGAAGTTTCAACATTCGTAGAAGAAAGATGATCCTCTAATCGCTTGGCAAAGTCAACTCCCTTTATATCTGGAAGACCGGGATAATTAGGGATGGATGGAGAAAGGATAACCTTTTTGCTGTCAGAACCAAATAAGATAACACTTTTATTTCTAGCAAATGCATTTATTGCGGCGGAAATCCCCGCTGGACCTTTTCCAATGATTGCAATATCGTACATTATAGACCTAAAGCTCCCTTTATTGCTGATTCAATTTGATCAGCAGGTCTAAATCCTACCATCTTTCCAACAGGAGCTCCATCCTTAAATAATATCATAGTTGGTATGCTGCTGATACCGTAGCTTCCAGCAACCTGTGGGTTCTCATCAACATCAATTTTTACAACCTTAACCTGGCCTTCAAGATTTTTAGAAACCTCTTCAATTACTGGTGCAAGCATTTTGCAAGGACCACACCAAGTTGCCCAAAAATCCACTAAAACTGGTATATCAGAATTAATAACTTCCTCTTTAAAGGTTAAATCAGTAACATGTTTTGCCATAATATATACCTCCTAAATAAAATTCTTAACATATAACATACCCTTATGGGGTATATCTAATATTATAATATTACTCATATAGAAAAAAGTCAATATGAATTTAGGAAATTACATTGATTTTTTCAAAAAAGTTGAAATTATTTTTAAGATTAATAGCCGTTACAACTAATATAATATTGGGTATAATTAAAATAAGAAATACAATGGAGGAGTTTAAATGGAAATATTTGCATTAGTGGGGAGAAGTGGAACGGGAAAGAGTTATAAAGCCCTTAACGTTGCAGGCATCTATAACATTCAGTATATTATAGATGACGGTATTTTAATTATGGGAAATAAGATTTTAGCAGGTGTGTCAGCTAAGAGAGAAAACACAAAAATAGCTGCCGTAAAAAGGGCTATATTTCTTAATGAACAGCATAGACTTGAGGTTCTTAATGCATTAAAACAGCATAATCCAGATAAGCTCCTTATTATAGGTACATCTGAAAATATGATACATAATATAATGAAGAATTTAAAACTTGGAAATAGCTATAATTTAATCAGGATTGAAGATGTATCTTCATATGAAGAGATAGAAGCTGCAAAAAAAGCAAGAAAGCAAAAGGGAAAGCATGTTATTCCTGTTCCAACCTTTGAAGTTAAAAAGCAATTTTCTGGTTACGTTCTTGATTCAATCAGGCATTTGGTTTTTAAAAACAATAAGGAGTTTGAAACTTATGAAAAAACAGTTGTTCGTCCTACCTTCAGTTATCTTGGAAAATATGACATAACACCATCGGTTATTAAAAAAATAGCTATGATTTCTGCATTGGAAGTTGAAGGGGTAGCCAAGGTACATGGTGTAGGTATAGAAAATAAAGAAAATGGAACAATTGTAACGGTTGAAGTTACATTGATGATCTGTGATTTGTTATATAAAATATGTGCATCTGCGGCTAAAAGGGTAAAGGATAACCTAGAGTACATGACAAATATTAATATATTGGAAGTAAATATTTCTGTTAAAGATATAGATTTAAATAAAACAAGTGGGATAGATGCATTAGCTTTTCTATTTAGCAAGTGATATTTTGAGGTGAAGATATGTATAAAGAAGTTGTGAAATATGAAAAAGGAATAGTGTTAAAGGATGTAAGAGATTTTGAATTAAAACATATATTTGACTGTGGGCAATGTTTTAGATGGAATGAGGAACCAGATGGAAGTTATATAGGAGTTGCATCAAAAAAGGCAGTAAGAATTTCAAAAAAACACGAAGATATATATATACATGGTGGGAAATTTGAAGATGCAGATTTTTGGATAAGCTACTTAGATCTAAACAGGGATTATAAAAAAATTAAGGAGGTTCTCTCTAAGGATAAAATATTAATGGAGGCAATAAAGCACGGAGAAGGAATAAGGATATTAAACCAGGAAATATTTGAAACTATTATATCCTTTATAATTTCTGCAAATAACAGAATACCAATGATAAAAAGAGCAGTGGAAAATATAAGTAAAAGATTTGGTGAAGAAATACTGCTTGACAACAAAATTTATTATACCTTTCCAAGTCCTGAAGAACTTAAAAATGCTACAGTTGATGATTTAAAGAATTGCGGATGTGGGTTCAGGGCTGAATATATTGTTGAAACAACAAGGCAGATACTTGATGGAAATGTTAATCTAAATGAGATTAAAACCATGCCAACAGATAAGGCACAAAAAGAACTTATGAATTTAAAGGGAATAGGTCCTAAGGTAGCTGATTGTATTTTGCTTTTTTCTATGGGAAAACATGATGCTTTTCCAGTTGATGTCTGGGTAAAGAGAGTCATGCAGCATTTTTATTTAGCTCCAGATGTGAACCTGGCAAAAATAAGGGAATATGGGAGAAATACCTTTGGGGAGTATGCAGGTTTTGCTCAGCAATATCTTTTTTATTATGTCAGAGAGTTAAAGGGTAAATTAGAATAAAATAGAAAAACGTTGTAATCCTTTGTCGATTTTTATATCATCGCCAAAGGATTTTGCTTTTATTAAATATTTCATTAAATGTTTAATATTTCTAATAATGACTAATAATATAGTTATAAGAAAGAAAGGGAGGTTAGCTATGGCAAGTGTTGCCGAAAATAAAATCATAAATCTTAAGGACTCCGTAGTTCCGCAGATATTTGAATTAATTGATGATGGCATATATTATTTTGATAAATTAAATAAACATGAAGGAAAATTTTGTTTTTATAAAGATGGTAACACTGAGGTGATTGGTGAAACAGATGGAGGACAGGGATTTATTTTATCAGATGGAAAGATGTATATCCTTAATATTGGAGAATATACAAGTATGTATAGATTTAATAAAAATAACAAAGAAAAAATTTTTGAAACTGATGGCATATATTTTGATTTAAAAATAAATGAAACTGGCCATTTTGTCTGTTTAGGAAATAAAGAGAATATAACGTTAATAAAAATTTTTAATGAAAATGGTGATAATTTAGGGGTAATACAGCCTAATATATTGTTTGGTAGTTGTATTAGTTTATATGGCGACTATATTTTTCTTGGAGGCTTTAATTTTGACAACACCTATCGGATTATAAAAATGAATTACATAGGTAAAATTTTAAATGAGTGGCAATTCAGTGTAGGAGAAAACAATGGGTTTATCAGTAAAATATTAAATTATGGGGATTATATTCTTGCCTTGGTTACAGGTGAAACTGATAATTTAATAATCCTAGATACAACAACAGGTGAAGTAAAGAAATTAGTTCCTGATGTTTTAGGATTAAATAATTTCATTGATTTTCAAATATTTAATGATGAAATCTATATACTTGATGAAAACAGGATATATGTATGGAATTTTGCAGAAATATTTCTTGCAGAAAATTTAAAGAAAAGATATAAAAACAAAAGGGATTCTGTAATTGATTTGTATGCTTATCAATATCTCATGTGTTTCCTTACATTCGATGAATGTAAAATATATGGGTTTATATCTTCGGGAATAATAACCTTTTTTCTTTTTATTTACATCATAATTCGTAAGTCAGACTTAAGATTCATTAAAACAATAGAGTTGTTAATATATTTCTATTGGATACTTAGCTTTTTAATTTCATCTACAATAAATATAATTCAATGTATTGATAAGTCTAAACGAATAGAAAAGCTGCTTTATGTGAAAGAGAACTATAACAATCTGAATTTATTTTTCTACACCTTCAATATTTCCTTTACAGGATATTGTTTAATGTCTTTGCTATTATTTCCTGAATTTAATATAATATATAGTGCACTGACATTTATAGTTTTGTTTACCTCAACCAGCCTGTTAAATAAAATTTTAATAAAAAAGATTGATAAGACTAACAATAACATTGTTATAGAACTGCTTCAGGCTACAGATGAAAAGATAGAGGGTTATATAAAACATATAATTGAGAATCTAAAAAACACAGATAGCGAAAAGATAATGATTGATATATCAAGCGAGGATATCATTAAAACCAATGTTATAGAGGCATGGAATGTCAGCAGGAAGGCAGTTATCAGGCAGGAAGTGAAATACACTGCTGATGCCAATAAATTGACAGTTATTTTGGATTTATCAAAAAGGGATAATAAATACTCCCGATACAGCATATTGATGGATTATATATGCTTTGTAAAAAACAAGATAAAAATTAAAGAAATAAAAATTAGCTGTTTAGAGGGCAAAGGGGGAAGTTATGGTCATCAATAATTCAAAATTTTACGTAGTTGAAGCATCTGCTTTGCCTGAGGTTTATATCAAAGTAGCTGAGGCTAAGAGACTGCTGATAACAGGTGAATGCAGAACAATTAACGAAGCTGCAAAACGGTCGGGTATAAGCAGAAGCTCTTACTATAAATATAAAGATAGCATTTTTGAATTCCATGAAAGCAAATCAAATATATTGACTTTTATGCTTATACTGCATCATATATCAGGAACACTATCTAGAATCTTGGAAAAGATTGCTGAATGTAATGCAAATATACTTACCATAAACCAAAGTATACCTCAGGATGATGAGGCTATGGTTTCAATTTCAATTGATACAATTTCAATGAATAGAAGTCAGGAGGAGTTACTTGCATCAATTAAACATCTTAAAGGGGTAAAGGCATTGAGATTAATTTCCCATTTCTAAAGGCCATGGAGTCAAAATTTAGTTTGACCACATGCCTTTATTTGTGGTTAAATGGTTACATATACTAAGTCTATTAGTGAAAAAAGTATATATTGTAAGAAATTATGAGAAAAAATAAGATAATTATCGTTAATCAAAGATAATCATAAAAAGTGGGCTGATTAGTTATTAATGTTAATTTGATAATATTGTGGGATTTATTTAATATTATACTTGTATTAGCACTCAATTCAATTGAGTGCTAACAAATGAATAGTAAAATATTAAGTAAAATATAAATAAAAATATACAAGGAGGGTTTACAATGAACTTAAGACCACTTGGAGACAGAGTTGTTATTAAGAAGGTAGAAGCTGAAGAAACTACAAAAAGCGGTATAGTCCTTCCAGGAGCTGCTAAAGAAAAACCACAAATAGCAGAGGTAATTGCAGTTGGACCTGGTGGAGTTGTTGATGGTAAAGAAATTCAAATGCAGGTAAAAGTTGGGGATAAGGTAATATTCTCAAAGTATTCAGGAAATGAAGTTAAGGTTGATGGAGAAGAATATACAATATTAAGACAAGATGATATTCTGGCAATAGTTGAGTAATGATAATAAACTTAAAGGGGAGGTTTTAAAATGGCAAAGGAAATATTATTTAGTGAAGAAGCTAGACGTTCAATGCAAAAAGGTGTAGATAAGCTTGCTAACACTGTAAAAATAACTCTTGGACCAAAGGGAAGAAACGTTGTTTTAGATAAGAAATTTGGTGCACCATTAATAACTAACGACGGTGTGTCAATAGCAAGAGAAATAGAGCTTGCAGATCCATATGAAAACATGGGTGCTCAACTTGTTAAGGAAGTTGCAACAAAGACAAATGATGTAGCAGGAGATGGAACAACAACAGCTACATTACTAGCACAAGCTATAATAAGAGAAGGTCTTAAGAACGTAACAGCTGGTGCAAACCCAATGCTTATAAGACGTGGAATTAATAAGGCTGTTGAAGTTGCAGTTGAAGAAATAAAGAAGATTTCAAAGCAAATAGAAGGAAAAGAAGATATAGCAAGAGTTGCTTCAATATCAGCTGCTGATGAAGAAATAGGAAAACTAATAGCTGATGCTATGGAAAAGGTTGGTAATGAAGGAGTTATCACTGTTGAAGAATCAAAGACAATGGGAACTGAGCTTGATGTAGTTGAAGGAATGCAGTTTGATAGAGGATACATCAGCCCATACATGGTTACTGATGCAGAAAAAATGGAAGCTATAATAGATGATCCATATATACTTATTACTGATAAGAAGATATCAAACATTCAGGATATACTTCCTGTTTTAGAACAAATCGTACAACAAGGAAGAAAACTTGTTATAATAGCTGAAGATGTTGAAGGTGAAGCATTAGCAACATTAGTTGTTAATAAGCTAAGGGGAACATTTACTTGTGTTGCTGTAAAGGCACCAGGATTTGGAGATAGAAGAAAAGAAATGCTTCAGGACATTGCAATCTTAACTGGTGGTCAAGTGATTTCAGAAGAGCTTGGAAGAGACTTAAAGGATACAGATATAACAATGCTTGGCCGTGCAGAGAGAATGAAGATTACAAAGGAAACTACAACTGTAGTTAACGGGAAAGGCGATAAGGAACAAATTAAAGCAAGAGTTTCACAAATAAGAGCTCAAATAGAAGAAACTACTTCAGATTTTGACAGAGAAAAACTTCAGGAAAGACTTGCTAAACTTGCTGGTGGAGTTGCTGTTATAAAGGTTGGAGCAGCTAGTGAAACAGAACTTAAGGAAAGAAAATTAAGAATAGAAGACGCACTTGCAGCTACAAAGGCAGCTGTAGAAGAAGGAATAGTTCCAGGTGGTGGAACAGCATACGTTGCAGCTATTAAGGCTGTGGAAAGCCTTACAGCTGAAGGAGATTCTAAAATCGGTATCAATATAATCAAGAGAGCATTAGAAGAACCAGTAAGACAAATTGCTGAAAATGCAGGACTAGACGGAGCTGTAATAATGGAAAAAGTTAAAAACAGCGAAGCTGGAATTGGTTTTGACGCATTAAATGAAAAATATGTTGACATGATAAAAGCTGGTATAGTTGATCCAACTAAGGTTACAAGATCAGCACTTCAAAATGCAGCATCAGTTGCATCAACATTCTTAACAACTGAAGCAGTAGTTGCAGATATTCCAGAAAAGAAAGATAACATGCCAGCTGGTATGCCAGGCGGAATGCCAGATATGTATTAATAAAAAATTCTCCCAAAGAGAGTTGGCCTTAGGGATTTATGAAAACAAGTGAATTTTTGGCCGACTCTCTTCAAGCGGAAACCAGCATAAAAGACTGCACCGAAGGATAAAACCTTTAGTGCAGTCTTTCTTTATGTATAATACAAACATCATGTTGTCAATGGCCAATTGACCAATAGATAATATCTATGTGAAATTAGCCATATATAGCCCTATATTCATATTGACCAATGAGTTTTTTGTGTTACGATAAATTATGATTTATTTGTATCTTTGCGAAAGGAGACTACATATGGATTTAAAAAACTTAAATATGATTTCAAGCGAAATATTTTTAGAAATGAAGATGATATTAAAATACATTTTTACTCCGATATTATCAAGCCTATTCTGAAAGAACTTAATCCTACAATGGCTGGACAATACCATAGTGAAGATGTATTACTATCTGGTGGTCGTACAGATGCGACGTTTCAAAACATATCATTTGAGTTTAAAAAAGAATTACAAAGTTATGTATCATGGTGTAACAACAAACGTATTCATGGTAATCTGAATTATATGACACCAGTAGAATATCGCCTAGCAAAAATGACCGAATAAAAATTGTACAAAAAAGTGTTGACAATCCAGAAAAATACAAAAAAGCTTTGATAAGGCTTGATATATCGAGAAACCAAGACTTATGCAATTTCTCTACATTACAATATTTCCATGAGGAATTAAGCATAAGTTAAATTGTCCAAGTTTCATTATACATAAATTGTCGTTTTTAACATTTTATAAGTTTTTTTAAATTGATATCTAAAAAAATTGGTATAGAAAATTAAAGGAAAGAACTTTGAGGACGGAACAGGCAGCCGTCGCCACGCATTAGCGGTTGGAGATGCAGATTCTCACCTGCTATTGTTCTTTCGAGTAAATAAAGCCACAAAACTTAAGTTTCGTGGCTTTTTAAGTTATATTTTCACTCTTTAATAAACGATAATTTTGGACATTGTTTAATTATATCTATAATTTTCCTAGAATAGAAAGTCAGCAACGCTACTTACAATTATTGATTGAGGATTGTATGAGATACTAAAGTTAAATATTTTTAAAAAATTAACACCAAAACTTCCTCCCCATCCAGTTAGTAAATGATGAGTGTCTATACTCTGATGTTGCGGAACCGTGGTCATCACTAATAACACCATCTCTTGATTTAAGCATTACATTTATATATCCGTCTTTTACTGACGCGGGCACTTTAAATACTCTTGATGTATTATCTGTATTCATATATACTAATCCACTGCTTGCTGAAACACTTGTCTTATATACCTTATTATCATCCCACCATGCCCCGTAAAGATCATCAAAAATTTTTATTCCACTCCATGAAAAATCATATACTAAATTTAATTGATCCGTAATATATTGATCTATCTGTTTTCCCCTGTATTGTCTCATTGTTAGTGTTAACTCTGGACTATTTATAGATGTAAATGTACTTACAAATGTTTTTGAATCAACTTCCTTTTCATCAATAAAGAACTTCTCTTTGCCATTCTCTATAACCTTTTTCTTGTTGCTTTTTATGCATTTACCATCTACTTCTTCGTAATATGTAACTGTTTTTACTTCCTTAACTTTTTCAAACCCATAACTTTCTATTATCTGCAATAATTCATCTACGTTTTTAGCTTTTGCAACTGCTTTATTGTACTCTGAAAGAAACTTGTCATTTTTGTCATAATCGAAATGTTTGCCACCTTCTTCGTTAGCAAATACACATATTGAATTCGTTAAAATCATTAATGCGAATACTATTAAAGAAATAATTTTTCTAAACTTTTTCATTTTATCCCCTCCCGTAATTTTAAAATAATACTTGTCCAAAATTAACCATTATTGTAATATATTTATAATAACAAGTATATCTTATTACATTTTACAAATATTTTCAATCCTTTTTATATCATTTAAGGTATTTATAAGTTATTATGAATACCAGTTAGGAGGAGTAAATTTGAATTTAATTGGTTTTATATTTTTTTTGTTTGGTACATTAATGGCTCTTATTACCGCAATAAATCCACGCTTTGTATGGAGCATAACCGAATCATGGAAGGCAACATCTGAACCACCAAAAACATACTTTATGTTATTAAGAACTGCAGGAATTTTAGGAACAATATTTGGTTTAATTATGTTGTTTTTCATCTCGTTTACTTTATAGACAGAGAAATCATACCTCTATTTTTTTACTAATTTGATATAAAATTTAGTAAAAATATAGCTACAAGTTCGTCTGGTAACTTAACTTGTTATAAGGGAATCGTTTATAACTGCATTGGCGAGTTTGAACCATCAGTTTCTACATCCACCACAAAGCATGAAAAATCGGCATAGCGATAATCCATACCAAACTATGTCGATATTTTTACGGAATTAAAAATCCCTAAGACGCACCCTCAAATCAGGGAGGATTTTTTTAGCCTTATTTTATCGCCTTGGCACATAAATATCTAAATTGAGCCTCAAACTTTGAGTTATCTTCACTTGTCCTTTTACGGGGATTGTGGGTTTTCACCCCTGACTTTCTCAGTTTCTGGCCAATATATCGCTGCATCAAAAGGGCATCTATATTTTCATTTGTATAAATCAGACCATGGTTGTTGATGGCATATCCCTTCTTTGACAGGACCATAGTTGCAAGACCATAATCCTGGGTTACAACGATATCTCCAGGCTGCGTTTTATTTATCAGTGCAATATCAACAGAATCAGCCCCCTTATCTACTGTGACGACAACTGAATAATCATCAGAATAAATATGACTGGTATCTATAAAAATTACCACATCAATCTTAAATTCCTTTGCTACCTTAACAATGATATCCTTAACAGGGCATGCATCTCCATCAACAAGTATTTTCATAATTACCTCCAGAGTATGTTATAGTCAAAAAATATCATATTATGATATGAATTGCAATTTAAATATACTAAATAATTGTTAAAACTTTTCCGATAAGTTAAATAGATGTAAATACTTTTTTCTGGAGGAACAATTATGAAACTTAAGCAGCTGATATTCGCATTTAAAAACTCCATACTACTTGAAAAAAACTTTGAGATAATTTCTAAAAGCAATGAAATTAATGACGGGGATATCAGAGAAATTGAGGAAAGATTTAAATATATAAATGAAGAAGAAAAACAAGGTTTTATTGAAAAAAAACAAATTGCTAATTATTCCTTTTTTAAACTTAAAAGTGGCAATAAATGTTTAGTAAAAATAACTTTTTCAGAGGATGATTTATCAGAGTATTCTGGCTATGCAATTATTCTTGAGGAGGGCAATTTTGGCTGTTATCCAGTAGAATTATTGGATTCAAAGATATTCATAGAAAACCCTGAAGACAAAGAAAATCAAATATTGCCAGAACTTACTCAGATAGAGATTGGTAATAAAATAAACCTTCAGAATGTAACAGAGTTTATAAAACAGACAAATGCCTCAGGCTTACAGGATATGATATCTGCTGTTTTATACTTTAAAAAGTCAAATTTACCAGTAACTATTATCGATGATGAAGATAGAATATGGAAATGGATAGCTGCTATTCAAATGGCATTTACAGTTGAGCTGGCACATACAATTTATTTTACAACATCAATGATTTTCAAAGAGAATACTGGATATACAATTTATGGAGCAAATGCTGAAGAATCCTTTCATTTAAATAGTCAGCTTATCTTTGATTATAAAAGAGGATATAAAAGTAAAATAGAAGGAAATCTAAAATTTCCAAGGACAGTTGAGCTTGGATACTTGATTTCTCCAGAGGTTTTAAACTCCTTTCACAGATTCTTATCTGCATTCACTTACAAAGAAGCTGATGAACGGGTGGAAGAATGTTTTAATTTGGTACAGATAATTAAGGGTGAAATTTCAGGAATAACAATAGATGAAATTACAAATGCACTTAATTTTGTAAATGAATTTGCTGAAGATAAACTGGGATTAAACATTTTCCAAAAAATAGAGACTTTAATGGATAAAATGGATTTTTCCAAGGATTTAAATAACATAAAAACAGCATCTATTTTTATATTCAAAGCTCTAAAGAATACAAGTAATGTTATTTTAATAAACAGGGGATTTTATCTCTTTTATAATATGATTGACAGTTATATATTAAATAACATGGAAATTGATGAAGAAAGTTTTTTCAATTTTTATGAAGAAATTAAAAATATGAGCTTAGAAAGAATTAAGACTCTGTTAAAATTTTCTTTAGATGAAAACAGAATAAGCTATTTGATATCTGCAATCCAGGAGAAGGATAACATTGGATTTTACAAAATTTACGTTAAAATGTTTTTAAATAATGTTATGGAGTTAGGTTATTCCTGGAATCAGGCGATTTTATCTGAGAATATAGAAGTCCTCTTTGACATGTCTGTAAATAAACTGATTGAAATGGAATATGGAATAGATGAAATTCTGGAAACAGCCAGGAAAAATGAAGAATATTTTATTCGTTTAGTTATAATCTTTTATAATCGTATAAAATCTCAAAAGATGATAGAAGGCATGTTTCAACATTTTGTTTCTATTATGGAATCACTGGAGAATGAGAAAGCACTGGAGATTAGAAAAACAATATCAAAGTTAGGCTGCCAGGAAATAATTTTTGAGGAATATAAAGTACTCTTAAAACAGAGGGAGGATAAGGTTGGTTTCTTTAAATGGTATTTTGAGAATGTATTCGAAAAGATTCAGGAATATAAAAGTAAATATTATTCTGATGCTGTAAAACTATATATATTTGAGTTGCCCGCCGAGGCTTTAAATGATGAATGTTCAGATATATTAAAAGGGATGCTTAAAAATGAAATAAAACTTGATTATGACTCCATTGCTTTATTAATTAAAGGGTTCGAGTATGGCTTAGCTTTAACAAAACCATCTGATGAAATGGAAGCTTTTATACTTCAGCTAAAAAATATGAAGAGGACCATGGGAATAAAGACCTCACCGGATATAATAAATCTGATAGATCTGGCTTTATGGATGGAAAAGAACAAAGATGCAGATTATTCTATTGATGAAGTATTAGATGAAGTGGAATTAGATAATCTTGGTGAAAAAAGATTTAATGAATATATGGAATGGTTTATGCCTCTTATTCTTACTTTTTGTAAAACAGCTGAAGATCATAGAAGAATTATACGAACTATAAATGTTTTTAATACAAATGAGGAGCTTTTTCAAAGGTATATTTATTATTTAGAAAGATTATTGCTAGAAAATGAAGGTATAGGTTATAGTGTATTTCTTAAATTTATTGTATATTTCTTTTTTTATCTGGAACCTGTATATAAGCTTCAGGGAGAAACTGAAACCATTGAATTTATTAAGAAATTACTGTTAAATATATTAGAAAAGAAGAATAAAGATTTTGTTGTAAAATTGGACAGTGATGTTAAAGATGAATTTATAAGGAAAAATTTAAGTACACCTGCCCAATGGAGTGAGATGTATTTACGATTAATGGGTAATAAAAATGAGAAAAATAAGGGTAAATCAATTTTAAACATAATAAAGGATAAATTTATCAGAAGGTAGAAATTAAAAATCCCTGAAGATACATTCTTTCAGGGATTTTCTTATAAAATTAGTTATTTACCTTTAAATAGTTTACGAGAATATTTGCAGCCTCGCCTCTTGTTATCTCTTTTTTAGGGTTAAAACATCCTTTTTCAGGAAGAATAATTTTTAAACCTGAGGATAGAACGGCATATCCTTTATATTCATTGGAAATGTTTTTAAAATCTTTAAATATTGATGAATATATACCATTTAGCTTTGCAATATAGCCAAGATTTAAAGAGTTAATTAAATATTTTGCGGCAGATTGTCTTGTAACTGTTAAATTTGGATTTATTTCTTTTTCTGTTAATATTTTTCTTTCTACAGCTATTTTATAATATGCGTCATAATTATCCTTTTCAGAGTTTACCTCATAATATGGATTTAATATTTTAACTAACATCTTAATAAAATCTTTCTGTTGTATTTTATTATTTGGAAGGTATTTTTCACCAGGAAAATCAATTATGCCAAATTCAACAAGGAGCTTAATGTCTTTTTCATAGGGGGTATTCTTAATATCTTTATAGGCTACAGGAGTAATTTCCTTAACAGGGTTACCGCTGTAATCAAGTAATTCCTTTGATTTAGCGTCAATATATCCATTAAATTTATTCAATGAGTAAACAAGTTTAATATTGGAGTAGTTGTTTTCAACTGGGCTGTACATTTTTATATATTTCAAAGAAAAATCGCACTTTTTATATAGAGTTAAATAAGCATCATTGAGGTCAATAACATTTTCACTGGAAGGAAGATCAATCTCAAACCAACTCATGTTATAGCTTAGAATTTTACCTGAGTATGCATCAACATAAACAGTGAAATTGTTAAATGGGCAAGGTATATTATTGTGTTTTCTTATAAATGTAAAGTAATATCCAGTTTCATTTTCATACACTGGGTATACCCTGTTATATTCTCTAAGTTCTGTTAGTGGATATTTAGCAGGTTCTATATTTTTTAAGAAATCCTCAGCAATTTTTCTTGCCTGATCCTTTGATAAAGCTGGTTTTTCATCGGATTTATGGGCATAGTCACTGGAATTTATATAAAAAGACATAAGATTAGAGTTTTCAGCATTAACCCTTGCTGAAATATTTCCATATTCATTATTTTTTTCATCTCTGTAATTCCACTGTAAATACCATGAAGCGGAATTTTCAAGTTTGTTAATAAAAAGGCTTGAACTTTCTAATTTATATTTGTCTGATATTGTGAAGTATTTTTTTACAACTTCAGCTGCCTCATTGCTGCTTATATACTTACTGCTGGTATCAACAGAAATTTGTTCCTCTGGAGTTAAGTTACTGCCAGCTGGCTTATCCATGCTTTGATTTTTTTCTAAAGGGCTGCCAAAGTAAGGCCCATAATTATATAAAAGTTCTCCAGTTAAAGCATCAATTGGATAGTTACCCTTTTTTAATGAATAAACAAGTATTGGTTTTATTTTATTTTTCTGATAATCGTAAATTGCCTGATAAGATAACTCTAAACCAAGTTTATCTTCAAATATTTTCTTTCCATCTTCAATTTTTATTGCCTTTTGTGATGAAGGTAATTCTTTTTCATCCCATTGATAAGAGTAGCCAACTACCTTTAATGTATTTTTGTTAATAGATACATACATGCCGTTATCTGGGAATGGAATATTATTTATATATCTGATAAATCTGAAATTATAGGTATTTGAATAAATATTGTCATATGGGTAGTAATAATCAAAAGAATTATCAAATTTAACATATTTGTAGTTTAGAGGCTGAAGTTTTTTAATAAAATCCTCTGCTTTTTTAAGGCCTTGATCTTTAGTATACTTAGGTATTTTAGATGTAGGCTGATCACTGCTGCTCCAGATATTCATACTCAGTATATCCCCGTTTTCAGCATCGATAAATACATATATAGAGCCTGATACACCACCCTTTTGATTCCACTGCAGCATCCATGTCTTTTTCTCATTTTCATAATAATTGTATGAAAAATCATAACCCTTTGTTTCAAGCTTTAATGCATTTTTTGCAATTTCAATTGCCTGTTTCAGTTCAATTTTAGGTTTTACAGCAGCAAAACCCTTTAATGGCATTCCAGTGATGAAAATAAAAGTAAAAATAATAAAAGTTGAAAGTAGTCTTTTCATGTTAACGCTCCTCCCTCATATATTTGTGGTTACATCTAATAGATATGACTTCAAGCTTAGAAAAAAGTTCCATAAAATATAAAAATTTTTATAGATAACATTTTGTAGATAATTGTAAGGAATTTTTTAAAATATATAAAAGGAAAAAAATGCATTATGTAGAATTAAATGTAATATAAACAAAAATAGTCAGATTACTCTATCTGTATGTCGATGGGGGGATATGAAGAATGAGTTATCAGGAGGAATTGATGAAAAAAAACAACATAAAAAGCAATCACAGTATATCCATTGTGGCATTAATAAGCATATTGATTATAGTAATTTTTATGATTAATTTAGGATTAAACACCAATCCAAAAAAGTTTTATTTTAATTTTGAAATAATCAACGCTCTTGCAGCTCTATTTTCAGGTCTTATGATTTATATGTTTGCAGTATCAGAAAGAGACAAATACTATGTCATTATTGCAATAGGGTTTTTAATTGAGGGTGTAATAAGTTTATATACAGGTATATTTGGGACGCTTCAGATAAATATAATGAAAATACCATACAAATCACATATATTATCATATATCTATATACTTGGTAAGGTTTCCGTTTCTATATCCATAATTATAGGTGTGTGTCATCGGGAAAAAAGAATAATTAAAAATATGATAAAGCTTTCGTTACTGGGAGCTGCATTAGTAAGTATTATATTTTTTTATAATCCATTTCAGATATCAAATCTTATTAAGTTTATGTTTATAAATGAGATTTTATTAATATCAGCAGCATATGCCATGTATGAAAGCCATATTAAAAAAGAGGATGCAATGACATTTATGATTCTAGTGGGAATTATAATAAATGTATTAAGTCAGGGTGTGTTTATTGTTTTATCGAAAAATATGGATTTAAGGTTACATTTTCTTATGATAATAGGAATAGTAGTTAATATACTGCCGCTAATTGGAGGAGATATTTTAGGCCATGAAGAAATAGCAAAACATAAAATTACTTTGGAGGAATTAAAAAAATTTTTTCTTGCTGTTGAGCAAAATTCAAGTGCTGTAATTATAACTAACAGCAGGGGAGAAATTGAGTATGCAAACACAAAGCTTCTGGAAATGACAGGTTACAGCCTTGAAGAATTAAAAGGTAAGTTGCCTTATAAATTAGCCAGTAGTGATAACGTTGAAATATTCAGGAATGATATGGTAGATAAGGTTATGAAAGGTGAGCAGTGGTCTGGAACAGTCAAATCCTTAAAAAAAGACAGGACTTGCTATTGGCAGAGAATAAAAATAACTCCCATTAAAGATGATTATGGGAATATAACAAATTTTTTAAGTATACATGAGGATATAACTGAAAGCAAAAGGATATCGGATGAATTAAAAAACAGTGAAAATTTATATCGCCAGATTACTGAAAACATGTTGGATTTAATAGTTATGATTAATTTAGATGGGACAATTAAGTATATAAGTCCAACGGTAGAAGAGAAACTGGAGTACAGCAGGGAGGATTTAGTGGGAAAATCCTTTTTTGAAAAGGTTCATCCCTATGATTTGTTGGAAGTTAAATCATATTTCAGCAATAAAAGTTTTCTTGAATGTACTGCAAGAAAAATGGAATTCAGATTCAGACATTCAAATGGACATTATATATGGTTTGAGGCAATAAGCAATAACGTTATGGATAATGGAGAAATAATAGGAGCTATTTTGACCATCAGAAGCATTACAAGGCGTAAGGAGATGGAAAGGATACTTAGGGAAAGCGAGGAAAAGTACAGGAATTTTTTTAATATCTTACCTGATTATATTTGTGTAATTGATGCAAGGGATTATAACATAATTGAGGCAAACAAAGCCTTTTTAGATAAAATTGGTCTAAACTTTGATGAGATTAAAAGTGCTTCAAGCCTGATAGATATAGGGGAGCAGACTGACATTAGGGCTGTTGTAAAAAGGATTGCTAATGGTGAAAAGGTTATAAACAATGAACTAAAACTTAAGGATTTAAATGGACAATACTTTTTTGTAGAAGTAAACTACGCACCGACAATAGAAAATAACGAAGTAACATCAATATTGTGTATTGGAAGGGATATTACTGAGAAGAAAAGGATGGAGCAGCTTAAAAAATATGCAGAGGAAAGAATGAGAATACTTAACGAGGCAATGCAGTATGAGAAAATAAAAACAGAATTTCTGGCAAATATTTCACATGAATTAAGAACACCATTAAATGTTATACTGGGAGCACTTCAATTACTTGATTTAAATATGAAATCAAATTTAATTTATGATAAAGAAAACAAACTAAATAGATATTCAGCAATAATGAAACAGAACTGCTACAGGCTTTTGAGAATAGTTAATAATCTTATTGATATAACAAAAATAGATTCTGGTTTTTCTAAATTGAATTTAAAAAATGGAAATATCGTGGGTATTGTTGAGGATATTGCACTTTCAGTGGCAGATTACGTTGAAAATAAATCAATTCAATTGATTTTTGATACAGAGATTGAGGAAAAGATAATGGCATTTGATGCTGATAAACTTGAAAGGATTATACTGAACCTTATATCTAATGCAGTAAAATTTACACCAGCAGGTGGCATGATAAACGTCAATATTTATGACTGCATTGATAGCATAAAAATATCTGTTAAGGATAATGGAATTGGCATACCAAAGGATAAACTTGAAATTATATTTCAAAGGTTCAGGCAGGTTGATAAGTCCCTTACCCGTAACCATGAAGGAAGTGGGATAGGACTTTCACTTGTAAAATCCTTTGTTGAGATGCATGGTGGGAAAATAGAAGTTTACAGCACAGAAGGTGAAGGCTCTGAGTTTATAGTTGAATTACCTGTCAGACTGGTGGAAGAGGAAGAAGAAACCATAAGCACTAATGATGACATATTCAGTGCAAGGATTCAAAGAATAAGCGTTGAGTTTTCAGATATTTATTCATAGTTCAAAAAACACGGGGCTGTGGCATAGCATTAGAAAATGCAAATGCCCAGCCCCATGTTTTATGCTGTTAACAAATAAAATTAGATGAATATGTTTAAGCTTTGAGGTATAATAAACTTCAAAGGAGGATTTTAAGATGATACTTTTTAAGAAATACTATAACAGAATGTTTTTAAATGATGTTCGAAGGATAATTGAAGAATATAATATGATTGAAGATGGGGACAGAGTTGCAGTTGGACTATCTGGGGGAAAGGATAGTATAACTCTGCTTTTTATACTTAAGCTACTTCAAAAATATTCAAATAAAAACTTTGAACTCTGTGGTATAAACATAGATTTAGGATTCGATATGGACATGACCCTTCTTGAAAATTACTGCAGAGAAAATGAAATAGAACTAATAATTGAAAAAACAAACATAGGTGAAGTTATATTTGAAGATAGAAAAGAAAAAAATCCATGTTCTCTTTGTTCAAAACTTAGAAAGGGTGCTTTATACAGAGTTGCAATTGCCAATGGTTATAACAAGGTTGCCCTTGGTCATAGCAGCGATGATGCAATAGAAACCTTTTTTATGAATATGCTCTGTGTTGGAAAACTTGGAACCTTTCATCCATGTATTAAATTTGAGGAAAAGGGTATTACGGTTATAAGACCTATGGTATACGTTAAAGAGAAAACCATAAAGTCTATTGTAGAAATGGAGCAGCTTCCGGTTATTGAAAGCAATTGTCCTGTAGCTGGGAAAACAAAAAGGCAGGAAATGAAGGAACTTCTAGCGGATATGGAAGAGGTATATAAAGATCTTCATGATAAAATAATTACTGCACTTCAAAATATAGATACTGAAAAAATGTGGAAACAGAAGAGATAAAGTTAAGGGGTGGTAATATGGCAGATAAAGAAAAACTTGAAAGATTAAAGGAAATATTAAAGGATTTAGGAAGTGTCCTTGTTGCTTTATCAGGTGGAGTTGATAGCGTTTTTCTGTTAAAGGTGGCTAAGGATGTGTTAGGAAACAGAGCAGTTGCAGCAACTGGAGTTTCATATATATATCCCTCATGGGAAACAGAGGAAGCCTTTGAAATGGCAAAAGAATTAATGGCGGAACATATAATAGTAAAAGTAGATCCTATAAATGAAATAAATAGGTTTAAATTTAATCCGGTTGATAGATGTTATATATGCAAGAGAGCCATTTTTTCAAAGTTTCTTGAAACTGCTGAAAGTCTTGGATTAAATTATGTTGCAGATGGAACAAACCTTGATGATACAAAGGACTACAGGCCGGGGCTTAAGGCTGTTGAGGAGCTGGGTGTTAAAAGTCCCCTTCTTCTGGCAGGAATGACTAAAAAAGATATAAGAGAGTTTTCCAGAGAAATGGGACTTAAAACACATGATAAACCTTCATTTGCCTGTTTAGCAACAAGAATACCATATAACGAAGAGTTAAGTATAGAAAAGTTGTCAATGATAGATAAATCAGAAACATATATAATATCAAAGGGAATTAGAAATGTCAGGGTAAGACATCATGGAGAGGTGGCTCGTATAGAAATTGAAGGTAAAGACTTTGAAAAGTTTTTAAACTCTGAATTCAGAGAAGATATAGATAACAAATTAAAAGAATATGGATTTAAATATGTAAGCTTAGATATTGCTGGATATAAAACAGGAAGTATGAACCAGGAGGTATTAAATGGTAAAGGAAGATATTAAAGCTCTTTTAAATGATGTAAGAGAAGGAAAAATTGATGTAGATATTGCTTTTGAAAAATTAAAGGATTTACCATACAGGGATTTGAACTTTGCAAAACTGGATTATCATAGAGGAATTAGAGTTGGATATCCAGAGGTGATTTTCTGTCAGGGTAAGGAAGAAGAACATTTAAAGGGAATAATAAAGGATATGATAGACAGGGATGCCAATATACTTGCAACAAGGGTAAGTGAAAATGCATATAAGGCAATATTGGAGGTTACAGATAATGTTTATTATAACAAAACTGCAAGAATATGTATTATAAACCCTAAGGAAAATAAAAAAGTCGGCAGAATAACAGTAGTTACCGGTGGCACTGCGGATATACCAGTTGCTGAGGAGGCAGCAATAACCTGCGAAGTTTTTGGAAATAATGTAAAAAGGATTTATGATGTAGGAGTTGCAGGTATACACAGGTTATTTGGCAATATAGATGAAATCAGAAGGTCTAACGTAATAATAGCGGTTGCTGGAATGGAAGGGGCGCTGGCATCGGTGGTAGCAGGTCTTGTTGATGTTCCTGTAATAGCTGTACCAACCAGTGTTGGGTATGGAGCAAATTTTCATGCTTATCGGCCTCTTAACTATGCTTAATTCCTGTGCAGCAGGTATAGGAGTTGTAAATATTGATAATGGATTTGGAGCGGGATATTTAGCTTCCCAGATAAACAAAGGAATTTCAAAGAGTGGAGATGAATGATATGAGGGTGTTATATTTTGATTGCTTTTCAGGGATAAGTGGAGACATGACAGTTGCTGCACTTTTAGACCTTGGAGTTCCAGGTGATTATTTAATAAGGAATTTAGAAAAGCTTCAGATAAAGGATGAATATGATATAGAAATAACAAAGACAATAAAGAATGGAATTGAGGCAACTGATTTTAATGTAATTTTACTAAACCATAAACATGAAAAAGAACATCATGGAAGAAATCTTTTTGATATTGAAGGTCTGATAGATAACAGCTCTTTAAATGAAAATATAAAAAAATTATCTAAAGGAATTTTCAGGCTGTTAGCAGAAGCGGAATCTAAGGTTCATGGAAAAGGTATTTATGAAGTCCATTTTCATGAGGTTGGGGCAGTTGATTCAATAATCGATATTGTAGGAACTGCAATTTGTATCGATTACATAAATCCTGACAAAATTATATCATCCCATATAAATACAGGGAGAGGTTTTGTGAAATGCCAACACGGTACTATCCCTGTCCCTGCCCCTGCCACTTTAAACATATTAAAGGATGTTCCCATTTATTCAGATGACAGGAACTTTGAACTTACAACACCAACAGGAGCAGCCATTATTAAATCTTTATCTTCAGATTTTAGAAACAGCTTCAATCTTAAAGTAAAAAAGGTAGGATACGGCTGTGGAAAAAGGGATACCGAGATACCAAATGTATTAAGGGTTATACTTTCAGAGGACGATTTTTCAGAAAACTGTATACTTGAGGCAACAATTGATGATATGAATCCACAGATATATGGATATTTGATGGATAAATTATTTGAAGCAGGTGCTAAGGATGTCTATTTAACACCTGTTTACATGAAGAAAAACAGGCCTGGAATTGTTATAACAGTTACTATTCCGATAAGATTAGAAGAAAAAATTAAAGAGATTATTTTTAAAGAGAGTACAACAATTGGAATACGTAAATTCAACATTGAGAGGGAAGAGTTAAAAAAGGAGATAAAGGTTTTAAAAACAAAATACGGGAATATTAGGTGTAAATTGTCCAGTTATAAAGATGAAGTAGTTAATACTTCCTTAGAATATGAGGACATGAGGGAAGCGGCTGCAGCATTTGATTTGCCTTTAAAGGATTTATATAAAGAAATAAAAATTGATATATAGTTTACAATAAATTGGTAAATAATATGATGAAGGGTTGCTGTAAGTAATGAGTAAGATAAAATGCCGAAGTAATTGCGGTGCTTGTTGTATTGCACCTTCTATTTCTTCTCCTATTCCAGATATGCCAAGTGGTAAACCTGCTGGAGTAAGATGTATACATCTGACTGAGGATTTTAGATGCAGAATATTTGGGAGAGAAGACAGACCTAAAGTCTGCAAAGAACTCATGCCTTCAGAGGAAATGTGCGGCAAAAACAGAGATGAAGCTATGGCTTATTTAGAATATCTTGAGAAAGAAACAAAGCCAGAAGGTAATTAGTAAATATAGTGAAAATTAAGTTCAGTGAAGTTTTTGAAAATTTAAACTTATATCTATAATATTGAATAAAGTGTAAATTGTATTGACACAGCGATTTATAACACGTATAATACCATATAAAATAAGGGATATAAATTACACATGATTACTCATATAATCCTGATAATATGGTTCGGGAGTATCTACCAAAGGGCCGATAACCCTTTGACTATGAGTGAGGTAGCTTTGCATTTTTTGCATGTTGCACTTCACTCACCAACTGGAGGCAGCATGCTTTTTGTTTCCTCCAGATATGAGTAGCATTGGTTGAGGGAGGATATATTATGGGAAAAATTTTGAAACAAGCCTACACATTTGACGACGTTTTACTGGTTCCACAAAAATCAGAAGTTCTTCCAAAGAACGTAAAGACAGAAACTTATCTTACAAAAAAAATCAAACTAAACATTCCACTTATGAGCGCAGGTATGGATACAGTTACAGAGTCAAAAATGGCAATTGCCATTGCCAGAGAAGGTGGAATAGGTATAATTCACAAAAACATGTCCATTGAACAACAGGCTTTGGAAGTTGATAAAGTTAAACGTTCAGAGCATGGAGTAATTACAGACCCATTTCATTTAACACCAGAACATACCCTTTTAGATGCTGATAATTTAATGGCTAGATATAAAATTTCAGGTGTTCCAATAGTAGAAGGAACAAAGCTGGTTGGAATACTAACTAATAGAGATATCAGATTTGAAAAGGATTTCTCAAGAAAAATCAAGGAAGTTATGACAAGTGAAAATCTGATTACAGCTCCAGTAGATACAAACCTGACAGAAGCTGAACAGATATTAAGAAAACACAAAATAGAAAAACTTCCATTAGTTGATGATGAATTTAACTTAAAGGGACTTATTACAATTAAAGATATTGAAAATGCTGTTAAATTTCCAAATTCGGCAAAGGATAGTAAGGGAAGACTTCTTGTTGGTGCTGCAGTGGGTATAACAGCAGATATATTAGATAGAGTTACTGCATTATATAACGCAGGAGTGGATGTAGTTGTTCTGGATTCAGCACATGGACATTCAGCAGGTGTTATAAATGGAGTGAAAGCTATAAAGGAAAAATATCCTGATCTTCAGGTAATAGGAGGAAACGTTGCAACAGCCGAGGCAACAAGGGACTTAATTCTTGCTGGAGCAGATTGTGTAAAGGTGGGTATAGGGCCTGGATCAATTTGTACAACAAGGGTTGTTGCAGGAATTGGAGTTCCACAGCTTACAGCGGTTATGGACTGTGCAGAGGAAGCAGATAAATACGGTATACCTGTAATTGCTGACGGAGGAATTAAGTTCTCAGGTGATGTTGTTAAGGCTCTGGCTGGAGGAGCATCAGTAGTTATGGTTGGTTCTTTACTTGCAGGTTGTGCAGAGAGCCCAGGAGAAGAAGAAATATATCAGGGAAGAAGATTTAAGGTTTACAGAGGTATGGGTTCAATTGGAGCAATGCAATGCGGCAGTAAGGACAGATACTTCCAGGAAGATGGAAAGAAACTTGTTCCAGAGGGAGTAGAAGGAAGAGTTCCTTTTAAGGGCCCAGTTTCAGATACTATCTATCAGTTAATAGGTGGATTAAGAGCAGGTATGGGATACTGTGGAGCAGGAACAATTGAAGATTTAAGAAAGAATGCAGTATTCGTTGTTCAAACCTCAGCAGGTCTTAAAGAAAGCCACCCACATGATATACACATAACAAGAGAAGCACCAAACTACACAACTAACGTTTAATTGGGAGGTAACTATGGAAAAGGAACTAATATTAATCGTAGATTTCGGGGGACAATATAAGCAGCTTATAGCAAGAAGGGTCAGAGAGTGTCATGTTTACTGCGAGATAGTGCCAAATACTATGCCGGTAGATGAAATGATAGCAAGAAATCCAAAGGGCATAATTTTTACCGGTGGACCAAACAGTGTTTATGCTGAAGGAGCACCAAGACTTGATAAGAAAATATTTGAAGCTGGTATTCCAATATTAGGGCTATGTTATGGAATGCAGCTTATGGCATATACAAAGGGAGGTAAAGTTCAGGGTGGAGAGGTAAGAGAATATGGAAATACTAAAATAAAAGTAGATACAACTTCACCAATATTTAAAGGAATACCTGAGGAGAGTATTTTCTGGATGAGCCATACAGATCATGTTGCTGTTGTTCCAGAAGGATTTAAAGTTATAGGCTCAAGCGATAACTGTCCCCATGCAGCAATGTCAAATGATGAAAGAAAGCTCTATGGTGTTCAGTTCCATCCGGAGGTTGTACATTCAGAATATGGCAAAAATGTAATTGAAAATTTCCTATATAATGTTTGTAAGGTTAATGGAAGCTGGAGCATGACATCCTTTGTAGACGAAAAAATAAAGGAAATAAAGGAAATTGTTGGAGATAAAAAGGTTATCTGCGCCATGTCAGGTGGGGTAGATTCATCTGTTGCAGCAGTTCTTGTTCATAAGGCAATAGGAAATCAATTAACCTGCATATTTGTAGACCATGGCTTATTAAGAAAAGATGAGGCAAAACAGGTTTATGAAACATTTACCGAAAAGTTTGGAATGAATCTTATAATGGTTGATGCAAAAGAAAGATTCCTAGGAAAATTAAAGGGAGTAACAGACCCAGAAAGCAAGAGAAAGATAATCGGAGAAGAGTTTATAAGGGTATTTGAGGATGAAGAAAGAAAATTAGAAGGAGTTAAATTCCTTGTCCAAGGAACCATTTACCCAGACGTTGTAGAAAGTGGAAGCGGTGCTTCAGCAGTTATAAAGAGTCACCATAACGTTGGAGGACTTCCAGAGGATTTAGAATTTGAACTCATTGAGCCTCTTAGAGAATTATTTAAGGATGAAGTTCGTGAAGTAGGAAGACAACTAGGACTTCCAGAAGAAGTTGTTTCAAGACAGCCATTCCCAGGACCAGGCCTTGCAATAAGAGTTCTTGGAGAAATAACTGAGGAAAAACTAGAACTTGTTAGAGAAACAGACTTTATTTTAAGAGACGAAATAAAGAAAGCAGGTCTTGATAAGGCTATCTGGCAGTACTTTACGGTTCTTCCTGACATTAAGAGTGTTGGAGTTATGGGAGACGAGAGAACATACTCCCATGCAATAGTTATAAGGGCTGTTGAAAGTATAGACGGAATGACTTCAGAATGGTACAGAATACCATATGAAGTTCTAGGAACAATCTCAAGAAGAATTGTAAACGAAGTTAAGGGAATAAACAGAGTAGTTTACGACATAACAAGTAAACCACCAGCAACTATTGAGTGGGAATAGTAAAAAGTGCTACCCAGTTGACAAGTGATAAATGTCAGCTGGGTTTTTTTATGCTGGCATAAAGTTAGATGAAATAATAAACTGTTGCAGAAATTCATGGACATAGAATTTTCTATTAATTAGAGAAAATAATGTAAAATATTGAATGCTTTCTTCATAAAGAATAAAATATTATTGTATATACCAATAGATAGACGAGGTTGTCGTAAAACTGATGGAAAGAAACGATTATGTTTTAAGTGGGGGTATTGACTGTGAGCGGCATTATTAATTCAAATGAACAGCTTATTAATAAAGTAAATAGTGTGCTTTCTAATAAGAAAAGCAGCCGAGTAAATATTATAAATGATAAACTAACTCTTTCTGTCTTTTCAGAGTTAAAAGAGAATATGAGCAAAGTGAAAGATATTAACCTTGTAATCAGAGATTCTTCTTATATTCCTTCAGGACGGGAGGTATCAAGAGAATTCGAGATAAGCCGTACAGTCAATGACATGCTATTTAATTCCTATGACATTATTGAAAAGAATAAGTTAAACCATTTAAACAAGGCGAGGAGCATGCATGAATTTATAGAAAAGCATGTAAATGTAAAAAGGGTAAAAAATAAAGCTATTGTAAAGAGTAATTTAATGCTTATTGATAATGACTACGCGGTTTTTGGAGATTCCTCTTTAGAAATCACAAAAAAAGCCATAAACGGATTATATAAAACTATTAATTTCAATGTAGAACTTACAGATAAGATTCAAGTTCAACAGTTATCAAAGAATTTTGAACTGCTTTGGAATAGCAAAGAGTATACAGAGGATTTTAAAAAACAGCTGCTTGAAAGTTTAAACTTTATATATAAGGAATATGGTCCGGAGTTTATCTATTTCTTTACATTGAATGAACTCTTTGGGGATAACCTTGATTCAGATGTTGAAAAGTTTGAAAATGACCGCATAGGTTTTAAAGATACTGAAATTTGGAAGAGTTTATTTAAGTTTCAAAAGGACGCGGTTGTTTCTGCTATTAGAAAGATTGAAAAGCATAATGGCTGCATAATAGCAGACAGTGTAGGTCTGGGTAAAACCTTTGAGGCTCTTGCTGTTATAAAATACTATGAATTAAGACAGCATAGAGTATTAGTACTTACCCCTGCAAAGCTTTATGATAACTGGGAATCCTTTAGAAACTCTTATATAGATAATAGATTTGCCAGGGATAGATTTGCTTTTGATATAGTATGCCATACTGATTTATCAAGAAAGGGTGGAAGGGCACGTAGTGGCCTTGACTTATCACGCATAAATTGGGGGAATTATGACTTGCTGGTTATTGATGAATCCCATAATTTTAGAAACAGGAATGAAAATCCTGAAAAGATGACAAGGTACGGTAGACTGATTAATGAAATAGTAAAAAAGGGTGTTAAAACTAAGGTTTTAATGCTATCAGCAACTCCTGTCAACAATTCACTGACAGACCTTAAAAATCAGCTAAGTGTTATAAATATTGATGATGATAAAGCTTTTAAGGAAGAGGGCATTCCAAGTGTTGATGGAGTTTTAAGAAAAGCTCAAAGAGAGATAAATGAGTGGATGAGGGAAAGTAACAGAAGCAAGAATGTCCTGCTTGACAGGCTCCCATCTGAATTTTTTAAGCTTCTTGAGATGATTACAATATCAAGAAGCAGAAAACATATAACACAATATTATGGTAATGATAATGTAGGAAAGTTTCCAGACAAGCTTCCTCCTAAGACTTATAATCCAGAAATTGACAGTGAAGGGAAACTTCTAAAATTTAAAGAAACCAATGAAGTTCTTGAGAAATTAAAGCTTGCAGTATATTCACCCATGTCATATATTAAACCCCAGTATAAGGAGTATTATAGGGAAAAATATCAAACGGTTTATGGAGATAGGGTAATATTTTATCATGAGCAGAGAGAGCTTATAACAGCTACATTACATCGCTTTAATTTATTTAAGCGCCTTGAAAGTTCTGTTTATTCCTTTGGAGAAACCATAAGAAGGCTTATGGAGAGAATAGATAATTATATTAATGTGATAACAAAAGATTCAGAACAGGATTTGAATCTTGAAGTGGATGATATAGATGAGGAAGGTGAAATTACACTTGATTATAAATATGAGATAAATGTTAAGCATTTAATGAGCCAAAACTTTCTTGAAGATTTGCTCTACGATAAAGAGATATTAAAAAATATTATGAATGAGGTTAAGGAAATACTTGATAATGATAGGGATGAAAAACTAAAAACTCTTCAGGAGGTTATAGTTAATAAAATAATAGCTACTCCCATAAATCCTGGAAACCGAAAGATATTGATATTTACAGCTTTTGCAGACACAGCAAACTATATTTATGAATCAATAGCATATGAGCTAAAAAAACATGGAATTAATACGGCTTGTATTACAGGCTCTGGAGAGCCTAAAACAACATTAATGGGAATAAAAAAGGAATTTAATACAGTGCTCAAACACTTTTCACCAAAGTCCAAGCTTGGTGAAGAACTTCCAAAGGAAATGCAAATTGATGTTGTTGTGGCAACAGACTGTATTTCTGAAGGACAAAACCTTCAGGATGCAGACTGCGTAATTAACTATGATATACAATGGAATCCAGTTGTATTAATTCAAAGGTTTGGAAGAATTGACAGAATAGGAAGCGAAAATGATAAGATAGCTATGATAAACTTCTTCCCTAATATGGAGCTTAATGAGTATTTGCAGCTTGAAAGCCGAGTTAAGGGTAAAATGATGGCGGCAAATCTTTCATCAACAGGGGATGAGGATATACTTTCACCTGAAATGAATGACTTTATCTTTAGAAAGAAACAGCTTGAAAGACTTAAAAATGAGGTTGTAGATATAGAAGATTTAAATGATAATATATCCCTTACTGACTTAAATATGAACGATTATCTTTATGAACTTGCTGGATTTGTAAGGGAAAACCCTGATATAAAAAGGGTGCCAAGGGGAGTTTATTCTGTAGCTCAGGGAGAGAAAAAAGGATGCATCTTCTGTTTTAAGCATTTAAAAGATGAAGCAAAGCCTAAGAGTGAAAGTTCATTGTATCCATACTATCTTATGTATGTATCAGAGGATGGAGAAGTTTATTTTGGAAATAGCAGTGCAAGGGAAACACTGAAGGAGTTTAGAAAGCTTACTTATGGTAAGGCAGAGCCTGATAGATTGCTCATTGAAAGATTCAATAAAAGAACAAAAAACGCAGCAGATATGAGTTTTTATTCAAAACTCCTTAACAAAGCAATATCAGAAATATTGGGTGAAGAGGATAAGAAAGCACAGCAGAGCATTTTTGACTTTGGAGGATATGAAAACAGCTTTGAAAATGTAAGTAGTGACGATTTTGAGTTAGTATCCTTCCTTGTTGTAGAGTAGGAGCATGTAAATGTTTAATTTGCCATTAGACTATGAGGTTAATAAAAAGTTTGATATAAAGATGTTTACAACCTCTAAGCTTACTCAAAAGGAGAAAAAGTATTTTAAAGATAATGTGACTCAAATAGAATTAAAATATCAAATTACAGGAGAAGGTATAGCATCATTTATTGATGATGAACATAATTGTCAGGCTATAATGTTTTTTGAGGTTGAAGTTAAGGATTTAAAATGTGCAAAAACTATAGGTGAAATTATTCAAAGGGTTGTAAAACCATTAGTAGTAATAAGATTCTTTGACTCTTGGGGTATGGAAAGCTATTGTTTTGCCTATAAAAGGCTTAATAAGCTTGACAATACCCAGATAGTTATAGATGAAATTATATTAACACCTGTATCATCAATTTTTCTGCGGAATGAAACAAAAGAATTAATATCAAAATACTTAGATTTTGATGAAGTTAAAAACAAGGTTAATAAGCTTTTCTTTTATTAAGAAGTTTTTCAAAAACTTTGCTTAAAGATTTGATAACAAATATATCAAATGGAGATTCAGAGTTAAAACAATTATTTAATAATAGAAAATATTTTGATTACCCAAAATCTATAAATTTAATTAAAACTCTTATTGCTTCACAAAACGGGGATATAATCATGGACTTTTTCTCAGGGTCAGCCACAACTGCTCACGCAGTAATGCAGCTTAATGCTGAAGATGGAGGCAATCGTAAATTTATAATGGTACAACTTCCAGAACCTTGTGATGAAAAATCAGAAGCCTACAAAGCAGGATATAAAAATATATGTGAAATTGGCAAAGAACGTATCTGCGTGCCGGAGAAAAAATAAAAGAGGAATTTAAAGACAAAGAAGGAATAGAAAATCTTGATATTGGCTTTAAGGTATTTCAAGTAGCTGATACAAATATCCGATGGAATAATAATTCATTTAAAGAAGCTGAAGACTTGTATATAAAGGGACTTTCAAAGGATGCATTAGACTTTAATCCTAACTTTACTGATATTGACGTAGTCTACGAAATAATGCTCCGCCACAGAGGTTTTCCTTTAACCTCAAAGATTGAAAAGCTATCAAATATAGGAGAAAGAACTTACATTTTTGCTGATGCAATAGTTGTATGTTTAGAAGAAAAGGTAACAGAAAAAATAGTTGATGGAATTGCAGCCATAGAGCCAAAGCCTATTAAAGTAATATTCCGTGATAGTGCCTTTGATGATGATATCTCCCTGAAGCTTAATACAATGAATCGTCTTGATGCACAGCTTAAAAAGCATAATCAAGGAAAAGAACAGTCCTACAGAGTAGAGTTTATTTAAGCTCAGAAAGGAGATAGATTATGACGCAGAAAATAGTTTTTAATTTTGATGAAAGCTTGGAATATCAGCGTAGAGCCATAAGTGCTGTTGTTGATCTTTTCAAAGGTCAGGATAGGGAGCTTGGGGATGTAATATACAGAGGTGCAACACGCCATATAAAAAGACTTGGTGAAAAGGATCCAGTAAGAAATAGACTTGATATTGGACCAAGTATAATCCTGAATAATATGAGGGAAGTGCAGAATAAAAATATGCTCTTTCCAAGCAATACCTTTGATACAGGATATAACTTTACTGTAGAGATGGAAACTGGTACAGGAAAAACATATGTTTATCTTCGTTCTATTTTAGAGCTTTATGAAGCTTATAACTTTATGAAGTTTATAATTGTTGTACCTACTGTTGCTATTAGAAAAGGTGTTGAAAAAAGTATAGAGATGCTAAGAGAACATATAAAAACCCTTTATCATGGTCTTGATATATCAAAGCATGCCTTTGTATATGATTCAGATAACCCAGGAAAGCTTATGGACTTTGTTGAAGCAAGGGATTTAAGAATAGCTATAATGAATATCCAGTCCTTCAATAAGGATACAAACAAAATAAGAAAAGAAGATGAAACAGGCAGGGTACTTTGGGATTTACTAAAGTATGTAAATCCTATTGTTATTATAGATGAACCACAAAGACTTGAGGGCAGCGGCAGGAAAAAGAGTGCATCCTTAAGTGCAATCGAGGAGCTAAATCCTCTGTTTATATTAAGATATTCAGCAACCCATAAAAAACTTTATAATCAAATATATAAGCTTGACTCTTATGAGGCTTATAAACAGGATTTGGTTAAAAAAATAGAAGTTAAAACAATATATAGCAATATAAGTAAAGACTATAATTACATTAGATATGTAGAGTTTACTAAAGACTTCAAGGCAAAGATAGAAATATTCTATAGTGAGCCTGGTGGAAGTGTAAGATTTAAGACCTTTAATGTGTTAAAAAACGCATCTTTATTTGAATTATCAGGGGGACTTCCTCAGTATAAAAATATGGTTGTATTAGAAGATCCACATAAAATAAATGGCCTTAAAATCGGTTTAGGTGATGATGTTCTCGTCCTTAAGGAAGGAGAGAATAACTATGATGTTGATGAGCTTGATTTGATTAGAATTCAAATAAGGCTGACAATACAAAAACATCTTGAAAAGCAGTTAAAAATACTTGAAAAAGGTTATAAAATAAAAGTAATTTCACTGTTCTTTATAGATGCTGTAAAGAACTTTCGAGACAGTGAAGCAGCTGATGGCAGAGGGCTGTATGCTAAAATATTCGATGAAGAATATGCAAAGATTATCCTTGACCCAAGATACAATGAAGTCTTTAGAAAGTATCCAGAACTTTTTCCAGAGTACAAAAGTGTTCAAAAGGTAAGAGAAGGATACTTCGCCCGTGATAAGAAGAATAACGAGACAGAAATTGAAGGTTTTGATTGGTCTAAGGATGAAATTGAGATGAATAAGAAGGCTCAAGAAGATATAGAGAGAGGAATTCAGCTCATACTTGATAAAAAGGATGAACTTATATCCTTCGACGAACCACTTGCATTTATATTCTCCCATTCAGCCCTTAGAGAAGGATGGGACAATCCTAATGTATTTCAGCTTTGTACGCTAAAAAAGGGAAGCTCAGAAATAGCAAAGAAGCAGGAGATTGGACGTGGACTTAGATTACCAGTAGATATACATGGCAATAGATGCTTTGATGAGGATGTTAATGTACTAACTGTTATAGCCAATGATTATTATGACCATTTTGCAGAAGCACTGCAAAATGATTTTAGTATTGAAGCAGGTTTTAAGAATGAAGAAGTAACTTATGATATAGTATACAGAACTCTTGAAGAAGCGGGTATGCCAAAGGAATTCATAGTAGCAGAAACAGTGGAAGCTTTTAAGGTAGAATTAACGGAAGCTGGAATTATTAATCCAAAGAACAATGAACTTACTAAAGATGCAGCTGATATATTATATTATGAATTTAAAAATCCTACTCTAAAAACCTTTGAAATCAAAATCAAAGAAAGATTTATAGATAATATGCAGAATAAAGGAAGCCGCAGAATTGAAATCAAGAATGGGGATGAAGAGCCTGTTGTTAATGGATACCATAGCTTTGTTACCGAATCAGAGTTCCAAAAACTATGGACAGAACTTAAAAATCGCATAGTTAAAAGAACTATGTATCAGGTTAAAATTGATAACGAACAGTTTATTAAAGAATGTATTGATGATTTGAATGAGAAATTAAGTTACAAGGCACTTAAAAGAGAATTTGAAGTAGCAACAGGTAAGGGAGATTATGATGAATCTAGGAAGTTTAAGTTTGATGATCCAGCAAAGGTAAGCCTTGCTCTTGGTGACGAAAATATTGAAATTACTAAGAGTGATTTTGAAATTACTAATTATCTAATGCATCACACTATGCTTCCTAGGAAGGCTTTGTTTAGGATTATTTCAGGTTTAAAAAACAAAAAATTCCTTCAGAAACAAGCAGTTCTTGATGAGGTTATGAAGGCTATATTAGATAAACTAACAGAGTTTAAGGCTAAAAATATTGACTATGAAGTTATTGACGGATATCTCTTTGAGGAAAGTTCTATATTTTCTGTGGAAGAGATTGAAAGAAGTATGGTAGACAATAAAAGGGCATATAAAACCAAGGGAGATTATAAAAGAGCACTTCATAAGTATATAAGAGTTGATAGTGATGGAGAATTTAAATTTGCTAAGAGTCTTGATGAAGACCCAGAGGTGTTGCTATTTACTAAGCTTAAAAAGGGTGGTATTGTAATTGATACTCCTTATGGAAATTATTCACCTGACTGGGCTATTATCCATAAGGTAGATGATCTAACGGCTAAACTTTACTTTATAGTTGAAACAAAGTGCGATAAGGAAAAGAAGGATCTAACACAGGTGAAGATGCTAAAATTAATTGTGCAAAGAAGCATTTTGCCAAGGTTTCAGAAGATATTACCTTTGATTGGGTTAACAGCTATAACAAGTTTAAAGAGCTGGTGCAGAAGGATATCTTAAGGAGAAGGAGCAGTTAAGCATGAAGGGAAAGGCTTTGAAATATACAAGACTTCAGGCCTTTTTCTTTAATAAAAACTATTTTTTTATTATTATCACAAGTAAACAAAAGTCATACTTACTAAAAATGTATTCAAGTCACATTATAGTTTTTAACTTATAATTAATTATGAAAGCTTATTTTGTATTAGTGGGTGATGGTTATGGAAATAAGTAAAATAAAATTAAAGAACTTCAGATGTTTTGGTCCTACGGAAAAAGTTATTAGGCTAAATGAGCTAACAGCTTTTATTGGGACAAACAGTAGTGGCAAAACAGAAGTACTTCAATCATTATTAAAACTGTTTGGAACTAACACAAAAGAAAGAATATAGGGAGGTTAAAGATTGGACTCAGGCAGTAATGGAGTTAAAGGGAGTTAACTCCATTCCTATAATGACAATACATAAGAGCAAAGGTCTTGAATACGATACAGTTATTTTTGTAGGTCTTGAAGATGGGGCATTTTGGAGTTTTAGACAGCAGCAGCAAGAGGATATGTGTGCTTTTTTTGTGGCACTGTCCAGAGCAAAAAGAAGAGCAATCTTCACTTTTAGCAATTTGAGAACTGACAAATTCAATAGAACGAGAACTCAGAGTAGAGAGCAGATAATGACGTTTTATGAGTTATTACGTGAATCCCAAGTAGTGGATGAGGTAGTCTTTACTGAAATATAATATTATCGAAAAACAAAGAAGGTGTCTATAATGTCTAAAGAAATTATAAATACTACTGAGGAACTATCCTCACTTTATAATAATGTATCTGCCCTTATAGAAACAACTAAAGAAAGGGTATATCATTCTGTAAACTCTGAACTTGTCTTACTTTATTGGAATATAGGTAAGACAATAAAGGAAGATATTATTAAAGTTGAAAGAGCTGGCTACGGTGAAAAGGTAGTTGCTGCCTTGGCTAAGGAATTATCTGAGCAATATGGTAGAGGATACAGCAAAAGTAATCTTTTTAGAATGGTTCAGTTCTATGAAGCTTTTCCAAAAGGAGAAATTGTCGCTACACTGTCGCAACAATTAACATGGTCGCATATTAAGGAAATTATATCAATAAAAGATGAGCTAAAAAGAGATTTCTATGCAACCATGTGCAGTACTGAAAGATGGAGTGTAAGAACCCTAAGAGAGAGAATAAGCTCTATGATGTATGAGAGGACTGCTATATCCAAGAAGCCAGAACTTACTATCATAAATGATTTAAAGCTGCTTAGAGAAGAAAATAAAATGTCTCCCGACCTATTCTTTAAAGATCCTTATGTGTTGGATTTTCTTGGGCTTGAAGATACATATAGTGAAAAAGACTTAGAGAATGCCATATTAGCAGAGCTTGAAAAATTTATATTAGAAATGGGTATAGATTTTGCTTTCTTAGGCAGGCAAAAGAGAATTACAATAGATAATAGGGATTATTATATAGACCTCCTCTTCTATCATAGAAGAATGAGACGACTTGTAGTCATTGAGCTTAAACTTGAAGAATTTAAACCAGAGCATAAAGGTCAAGTTGAACTTTATTTAAGGTGGCTAAATAAATATGAGAGAATGGAAGGAGAAGAAAGTCCTCTTGCCTTAATATTATGTGCTGAGAAATCTAGTGAGACAATTGAACTTTTAGAATTAGACAACAGTGGTATTCACGTAGCTCAGTATTTAACTCAGATGCCACCGAAGGAAGTATTTGAAGAAAAACTTCATAAGGCAATTCAGAGGGCAAGATTGCAGCTTGAACAAAGAGGACAAAATAGTGATGCTTGATGAACATGTTAGAGTTCTTGATATAACTTAATTTGTAAGATTTATGTCAGTATATAAATTTGATAACGATAATAATCTTTTTAAAATCTATATAATTATTATGATTCTAAAATGATTCTAATAACTTTCAAATACCTCAATCATCTCAAATAATATAAATAAAATAAATAATAAAAGCCTCAATAACAAGCAGTTATTAAGGCAAGATAATATTCAATAGTAGAGTGGGAATAGTAAAAAGTGCTACCCAGTTGACAAGTGATAAATGTCAGCTGGTTTTTTTATGCTGGTATAAAGTTAGATGAAATAATAAACTGTTGCAGAAATTCATGGACATAGAATTTTCTATTAATTAGAGAAAATAATGTAAAATATTGAATGCTTTCTTCATAAAGAATAAAATATTATTGTATAAACAAATTAGTAGATGTACATTAAATCACCTTATTCAAAAAATCATTCATGTTACTTTAGACATTGATTTTAATTGCTTACCCATCTGATGCAAAATTATAAAAACTCAAATGGATAGAATGGGTATTGGGGAATTGAGTAAATTAAGATGAGGGGGATATAGATGTCTAATTTTGCGTTTTTAAATAATAAGTGGACAACATTGGCTAAGTTAGGTAGTCAGGCTGAAAATTATCTACATACAGATAATAACGCAACAATGCTGAAAATGCGTATGTTTGGAGAGCAAATCATCGATTATATACTCACAGCTTTGAAAGTTGAAATACCTAAATTTGCAACTCAGGATGATAAGATTAAGCTCTTAAGAACTACAGGTATTAATGGAGCTATTCCAGATCTTTTTGATATAGTGAGACGTTACGGCAATAAGGCTAACCATGAAGGCTATGAGAATAAAAAGGATGCTTTAGAGTGTTTGATTTCTATGTATAAGGTAGCTGCATGGTTTTACATAAAGGTAACAAAGGATACTTCAATAAAACCATTAACCTTCAAAATACCTAAGGCAGCTGAAACTAAAGCACCTGTATATAATATTGAAGACTATGTAAAAGAAAAGGAAGAGATTAAAGAAGAGCATATTAAGGAAGTAAATGAAATTAAAGAAGAAATAAAAACAGCTATTGTAACTGAAGAAGATAAAGCTGTAGAAAAGGAAACTGAAGTTAGCTTAGACCTCAATGAAGCAGAAACCAGAAGGAAACTTATTGACATAATGTTAGCTGAGGCAGGTTGGGATATTAACAACAAGGAATTGGTGAAGATAGAATTTCCACTGGAGAATCATAAGGAAGAAGGCAAAAAAGGCTTTGCTGATTATGTACTCTTTAATAAAAAAGGAAAACCAATTGCTGTGGTTGAGGCAAAAAAATCCGCAGTTGATCCAATTATAGGTCGCCAGCAGGCAGTTGAATATGCTAATACTATTGAAAGAGATTATAAAATTCGGCCAATAGTTTTCTATACAAATGGATATGAAATATATATGTGGGATGATAAGTATAGTGAACCAAGACAAATTTGGGGATTTTATACTTTAGAAGATTTAGAAGAGTTATTCTTTAAGCATAAGTATAAGAAAAATTTGAACAATGTTGAGATTGATAAAAATATTGCTGGAAGACCGTATCAAATTGAGGGTATAAAAAGAGTATATGAAAGATATTCTAGCGGGTCTAGAAAAGCACTTTTAGTAATGGCAACAGGAACAGGAAAAACAAGAACTGTTATAGCATTAACAAAAGGTATGATGGAAGCAAATTGGGTTAAGAGAGTTTTATTCTTGGCAGATAGAGACGAGCTCGTTAGACAGGCTAAGGAAGACAAAAATAGTTTCAAAACCTTTATGCCGGAACAAATATCCTGCAGGTTTACTGGCAAAAACTCAGAAAATAGAGAAGCTACTCTATATTTTTCAACATACCAGACTATGATTAATTATTACAGCAAATTTAGTGTAGGTTTTTTTGACCTTATTATTTGTGATGAGTCCCATAGAAGCATATATAAAACCTATAGAGATATATTAGAGTACTTTGATGCACATATTATAGGGCTTACAGCAACACCTGTTGATTTTATAGAAAGAAATACCTTTGATTTATTTGACTGTGAGAATGGAGATCCTACTTTCAATTTCTCTGTAGATCAGGCTTGGAGTCATATACCACCCTACCTTATTGAGCCAAGAGTAATTGATGCTACCACTGACTTCTTAAGAAAAGGGATAAAGTATAGTCAAATGACAGAAGAGCAAAGAAGACAGGTGGATGAAGAAGGCTATGACGGAGAAGTTTTTGAGTTCGATAAAGATGCCTTAGAAAAGCAGATAACCAATAAGGATACAAATAGATATATATTAAAAACACTGATGGATAATGGAATTAAGGTTGGAGACCACTTAGGTAAGACAATCATATTTGCAAAAAATAAAAATCATGCTAATCTCTTAGATTCTTTATTTAATGAGATGTACCCTCAATATAAAGGGAAAATGACTGCCGTTATTTATTCAGGTGTTAAGGATAAGGAAATACTTATAGAGAACTTCAAAAATGAAGAGTTTCCTAGAATAGCAATCTCAGTTGATTTATTAGATACAGGAATAGATGTACCTGAGATAGTTAATCTGGTATTTGCAAAGCCTGTTTATTCTAAGGTTAAGTTCTGGCAGATGATAGGCAGAGGAACTAGAAGATGTGATAACTTATTTGGTGATGGAATAGATAAAAAAGAGTTTGTCATTTTTGATTGTTATAAAAACTTTGAATTCTTTGAGATGAATCCTAAAGGCTTTGTACCAAGTCCTCAAAAAACCTCTATACAGGTTAGGTTTGAACTTATGTGCAAGCTTTTAGAAGTTTATAAGTCAAAGAAAAGAGTGGATATATGCAATGCCTTTATAGAAAAGCTGAAGATAGATATAGATGAACTTCCATCAGAGAGTATTGAAATAAAGAAAAATAGAAAGAAGATAGAGCAGGTTAAAAAAGGGGAATATTGGAAGACTATAAGTGATGATTTTATTAAGAAACTGAAATTGGAGATAGCTCCACTGATACAATGGATTGAAACAAAGGACAATCAGGATGCCATCTTATTTGATAATTCAATATATAGAATACTTCAATGCTTTGAGAATAATGATAAGGATGGACTGGTTAGAGAAATCAATGCCACAATGGAGAAGCTGGCAAGATTAAAGACTAATATAAATCAGTTTGACGGTAGGAGAGAACTTATAAAATCGCTTTTAGAGCCTTCAGGCTGGGATAATTTAAGCTATGAAAAGCTAGAGCAGATAAGAATAGACTTAAGAGATTTAATGAAACATAAGGGAACTACAGCAGGACATTTTGTAATGATTGATATAAAAGATACCGGAGCAGTGCTAAAAGAAATAAGTGCAGGTTCAGTACTATATGGAGCTAATATGGAACCTTACGAAAAAAGAGTAAGGACAGCTATTGAAGATAGATTAAAGGATCAGCTGGTAATTCATAAAATTAGAAAAGGAGAAAAGCTTTCTCAAACTGAGATTGATGGTATCTATTCAATATTTGGAGATGATTTTGTTTATAGTATAGATGAGCTTTCAAGTAAAACTGATATAGACAAAGAGGATATAGTTGGTATTATCAGAAAGTTTGTCGGTGTTGATGAAGTAGAACTTAATAAAAGGTTTGAAGAGTTCATTCAAAAGCATCATAATAAGATGAGTGCAACACAGATTAAGACTTTAGAAATAATTAAGAATGATATTGCTAAAAATAAAGGAATATCCTTTGCAGCATTGTTTGCACCGCCATATACATCCTTTAATCCCAATGGAGTTGACGGTATATTTGGAAGAATGGCTGATGAAGTGTTTGATTTGATAGCACCATTCAGGGTGAGTGTGATATCTTAAATTTAAGGAGGACAACAAAGTGTTAAGTGCAGAAATTAAGAGTAAAATTGATAAACTATGGAATAACTTTTGGTCAGGGGGAATATCTAACCCTTTAACTGTAATAGAGCAAATATCTTATCTTTTATTTATTAAGAGATTAGATGATACAGATAATGCCAATGAAAAAAAAGCTAGCCGATTAGGCAGACCATTTAAATCAATATTTCTGGAACTAACTGAAAAGTTAAAAGAAGATGGGAAATTTGAAGCAGATTTTAGCTGGGAACTACTAAAATGGAGTGAGTTTAAACACTTAGAAGTAGAAAAGATGTTTGATGTTGTGTCTCAAAAGGTATTTCCTTTTATAAAGTCAATGGGAGGAGAGGAATCAAGCTTTACAGCAGCTATGAAGGATGCTGTATTTATGATACCTAAACCATCATTACTTCAGGAGTCAGTTAGACTTATAGATGGTATAAACATGGATGATGCAGATACAAAAGGTGACTTATATGAATATCTTCTATCAAAGCTTGCAACCTCAGGAGTAAATGGACAGTTTAGAACACCAAGACACATTATAAGAATGATGGTTGAGCTTATGGACCCATCAGCTGAAGATAAAATATGCGATCCAGCCTGTGGAACTGCGGGTTTCTTAATCAATTCATTAGAATATATACTTGAAAAATATACAAGGCCAGAAAGTGTGTTTACTGATGAAGAAGGAAATCTTCACAATAGAATTGGAGATATGATGAGTAGTGTTGAGTGGGAGCATTTTAAAACTCAGATGTTCTATGGCTTTGATTTTGACCCATCGATGGTTAGAATAGCTTCAATGAATCTTATGCTTCATAGTATAGATAACCCCAATATTAGTCAAATGGATACAATGTCAAAGGCTTATGAAGAAGAAAATAAATATACTTTAGTGCTGGCTAATCCTCCTTTTAAAGGAAGTATAGATGAAGGAGACATAAATCCAACACTTGCAAAAGGAGCTAAAACCACTAAGACTGAATTATTATTTATGAAGCTTATAAATAGAATATTAGATTTAGGTGGAAGATGTGCTGTTATAGTTCCAGATGGAGTATTATTTGGTTCAACTAAGGCTCATAAAGATATAAGAAAAACCTTAGTAGAAGAAAATGCACTAGAGGGTGTAATATCCATGCCTTCAGGTGTATTTAAGCCATATGCAGGGGTATCTACAGCTATACTTATATTCACAAAGGGCGGAGAAACAAAAAAAGTATGGTTCTACGATATGCAGAGCGATGGATATTCACTAGATGACAAGAGAAATAAGCTTGATAATGATGGAGACATTCCTGATATAATTGAAAAATGGAGAGCTGTAAAGAAGGATAATACTTTAGAACCAACTAAGGAAGATAAGTGGTTCTGGGTTGAGAAGGAAGATATAGCTAGTAACGACTATGACCTTTCAATAAATAAGTATAAGGAAATAGAATATGAAGAAGTGGTGTATGAAAAGCCAGAGGTTATATTGGAGAAGATTGAAGCTTTGGAAAAGTCTATTTTAGAAGATATAGCTGCGATAAAGGAAATGGTGAAGTAGGATGACAGGTAAGAGTTTAATAGATGAGTTTAAGATTCAAAAATTAGGTGATTTAGTCAATATAAAAACTGGTAAATTAGATGCAAATGCATCTTCAGAAAATGGTAAATATCCTTTCTTTACATGTTCTATAACTCCTTTAAGAATAGATACTTATTCATATGATTGCGAGTGTGTTTTAGTTGCTGGTAATGGTGATTTAAATGTTAAATACTATAATGGGAAATTTGATGCTTATCAAAGAACGTATATTATTGAAAGTAAAGATAAGCTTTATTTTGATACAAAGTATTTATATTATTTTATGAGCAAATATATTGATATTCTCAGAAATCAGTCTATAGGTGGGGTTATAAAATATATAAAACTTGGAAATTTAACTGAAGCCAAAGTACCGGTACCAAAAATAGAAACTCAAAAGAAAATAGTCGAGGTTTTAGAACGTGCTGAAAAAGCATTAGAAAAGAGAATAGAAGCCATTAAGTTATTAGATGAACTAGTCAAATCGAAATTTATCGAGATGTTTGGGGATCCAGTTTTAAATTCAATGAATTTGCCTAAAGTTGAGTTGGGGAAATTAGGTGATTGGAAAACTGGTGGAACTCCTTCACGTTCTAATAATGATTATTTTAATGGAAATATTCCATGGCTATCTTCAGGTGAACTAAATAATATATATTGTTATGGCAGTACTGAGATGGTAACAGAATTAGCTATAAAAGAATCAGCAGCGAAAATTATAGAAAAAGGAAGTTTGTTATTAGGGATGTACGATACAGCGGCATTAAAGTCTACAATTAATATGATTGAATGTAGCTGCAATCAAGCAATTGCATATGCTAAATTAGATGAGAAATTGGTAAATACAGTTTATATATATTATTGTATTCAGATAGGAAAAGATTTTTATAAAAGCCAGCAAAGAGGTGTGAGACAGAAGAATTTAAACCTATCAATGATTAAAGGGTTAGAAGTATTGATGCCAGATTTAGAACTTCAAAACAAATTTGCTAACTTCGCCAACCAAGTCCATAAGTTGAAACTTAAAATGGAGGAGAGTTTAAAAGAACTTGAGGATAACTTTAATTCATTAATGCAGAGAGCTTTTAAAGGTGAAATATTTAAATAAGGCGGTGAAAGAATGACAGTAGCAAATTATGAAGATTTAATAATGAAAAGAGCCATGGACTTATTTGCAGAAGAAGGACTCAAGTTTTTTGGTATAAACAAAAAGGTTAAAGAAGTAGCACCTACAGAGATAGTAGTTTTGGAAACAAAGAATATGTTTATGGACTATACTTTTTTGATGGAGGATGATACCTACATTCACTTTGAATTTCAGACTACAGATAAAGGTGTGGCTGATTTAAGAAGATTTAGAGCTTATGAAGCATTGCTTAGTCATCAAACAGCAAAAGATGTAGTAACTTATGTTGTATATTCAAATAATATAAAAAATGTTTCTGATAAGTTAATAACTGGTATAAGTGAGTTTAAGATTAAAGCTATATATATGATAGATAAAGATGGAGATAAGATATATAATGATATTATATATAAGATGGAGCACAATGAAGATATAACAAAACAGGATATAATATCACTAACATTTACACCTATAATGGGTGGGAATTTACCTAAAGTTGATAAGATCCTTAATGCATTAAGGATAGTTAAAAATATAGACAAAGAATATAGACATGATGTTGAATCAATATTATATGCCTTTGCAAATAAATTTTTAGAAGGAAAAGATCTAGAAAAGGTAAAGGAGGAGTTAAAGATGACAGAATTAGGTAAAAGCCTTATAGAAGAAGGAAAAAAGGAAGGTAAGGAAGAAGGTAAGAAGGAAAAAGCTAAGGAGATTGCTAGAGAGCTTTTAGATGTTTTATCAATAGAGATGATTGCAAAAAAAACAGGATTGACTATTGAGGAAGTAAAAAAATTAAAGGAAGAGAAATAAATTTATATATACACTGGGATGATAGAGCGAAACGGACAATAAGGGAAGTTGAAGAAGAATTGAGTTTTGATAAAAATTAAAAATATAAATAAAAGATATAGTAGATTGGAGATATTTATTATGAGAACTGAAGCAACTTTAGAAGAATGGAAAGATTTATATGACATTGCCATAAGGCTTAAGGAAATGAAGCCTTGGGAAGAGTTATGGGATATGGATTTAATAACTATATTGCCATATGGAAAAGATGAGCCGTGTATATGTAGTGTTATGGGCAGAGGTGGAGAGTTTTTTGGAATAGGAGCTTATATAGGCATTAATGCTATTCATAACTTTTTTGTAATGGCAAATAGTCATGATGTTCCATCACATCAATTGATACGTTATCAGAATAATGTTATGTGTAATTTTGGTAATAGAGATGAATTAACAAAAAAAGAGTTAAATATAATAAAAGAATTAGGTTTAAAATTTAGAGGAAAAAATAATTGGATATACTTTAGAGTATTTGAAACAGGCTATGCTCCATATATGCCAGACAGAAATGAGGTATTAGAACTTACAGATATTCTAAAGCACTTATATATGGCAATAGAAGCATTGCATAAAGGTCTAAAGATTGATTTTGAGAATGGAAAAACTTTAATGCGTAGATTTGATGAACAAAGTAACTCATGGATAAACTATGAAATGCCTGTATTTATGCCAGAAGTTCAATATCCAGTACCAGCATTAGAAGATCAATTACTAATAAAGAAATTAAAAAAGCAACCATCAAATAATTGTATATTAGAATTGGATATAGCATACTTAAACTCAACTATAAATGACAGGACTTATGATAAACCACTTATTCCAAGATTATGTATTTTAGCAGATAAAAGAAGTGGAATGCTACTATCACAAGTTATGGTAACACCAGAAGATGATGAAGTTAATATTGTATTTGGAACTATAATAAATTATATTCTCCAAAGAGAAAAGCCAAAACAAATAATAGTTAGAGATACTTATATGTTCAGTATTCTACTTGATCTATGCAAACAAGTGGGAATAGATATTATTCAATCAGGGCAATTACAAGCAATAGATGAGTTTGTAGAATCTTTTTATGAATATATGCGATTCTAAAATGATTCTATTAACTTTTAAATACCTAAATCATCTTAAATAAAATAAATAAAATAAATGAGGAAATTGCATAATTCAAAATAGCTATTTTATATCACTTTATATTGCGGTTTGATCTAATAAAAACACTATATATAGTAGGTGTAATTATAAGAATGTTAAATATGTAGTACTAGGGACATATAAGTGTTGTTGGGAACCGATGAATAATATCTCCCTTCAAAGGAAATACTAACTACAAAGTAAAACTTGAAGGGAGATGTTTTCTAAAATACTAGGGACATATAAGTGTTGTTGGGAACCGATGAATAATATCTCTCTTCAAAGGAAATACTAACTACAAAGTAAAACTTGAAGGGAGATGTTTTCTTATGCCAAGAATGGCAAGGCAAAAGAAGGAAGACGCCATTTTTCATGTAATGGCAAGGAGTATCAGTGAAGTTGATTTGTTTAAGGATAATGAGGATAAGCTTAATTATTTAGCTTTGGTTAAAAAATATCAAAAAACCTACGAATTCAGAGTATACGGCTACTGCCTTATGGATAACCATCTTCATTTAATTATAGATGCCAACGGAGCAGACATTTCAAGAATAATGCACAGCATAAACTTTTCCTATGCACAATATTTTAACCACAGACATAAAAGACATGGACATCTATTTCAGGACAGATTTAAAAGTAAAATGGTAAAAAGTGAAATATATCTTTATGCCTTATCGGCATATGTTCACAACAACCCTTGTGATATAAAGGGTTATGAAAACTGCCCAGAGAAATATGAATTTTCAAGCCTTTCAATTTATCTAGGACTTAGACATGACCCCTATGAACTTGTTGATGATGGCTTTATTATGGGAATGTTCAGCAAAAATCCTAAAAAAGCTAGAGAAAGCTATATTAAATTAGTATATAAATGCTCTGATAAGGTTTTTAAAGAGGAAGTTGAATTTTTAAATGAAGGAACAGAATACAGAAGTGAAAGAAAGATATTAATAAGAAATATTAAAACTAAAGAAATATTAGAATTTATAGCATCGAAGATGGGAATTGAAAAAATAAAGCTACATACAAAACACTGCAGAGAAATAGTTGAAGCAAAGGCACTGGCTGTACTTTTAATGAGAAGCCTTTGCAACTTAAAATGCAGTGAAATCTGCCGCGTCCTTGGAAACATAACTCAAAGCAGGGTTTCAAAGCTTAGCAGCCTAGGAGTTAAACTTTTAGATGAAGAGAAATATAGAAATATTACATATGAATTTTTGAAAGAGTATGCTTGATTTTATAAAACAAAATATTAAAATTTAATTTTAAAAAATTAAAAAATAAGTGTTTTTATAAAACATAAAAATTGGACAAGCATAGTAATAAAACAAAGAAAATATAAAATTAACCTAAAATAAATCAGAAAATTACGAACTTTTATTTTAAAGAAGGGTGTAAGGGTACATAAATACATTTAGTCATACCTCTACAATAAGTATATGTCCCATTCGCCATGGCCGCAAGCTTAACAAGCTTAATAGTTAACTGTTTTTCACAATGTATTCAGATGTGATTTTAAGGAATTTCTTGATATCCTCCAGATTATTTTTTATCAACCCATATACAAAGGAATTGTCAATCTCCCAGTACACATGAACTAATTTATTTCTAAATCTTGCCATACCTTTAAGTTGATTACAAAAATCTTCATCAATTAGGCCAATCTCAAATAAAACATTAAAAACATCTGCATAGGTTTCTGGAATAGTGAAATTATGATTAAATTGTTCAAGGGAAACAATTCTACTTCCTATATTAATACATGTTTCTATTGATAGTTGAAGATATCTTTCAGCAGCTCCCTTAAGTATCTCATCCTCTAGATATTCCTTTTCAGTTTTAATGGAGATTTTATCTAAGATATCAAGGTACTGCTTTAAAATCCTTATTTGAGTAAGTAATTTATCATCCATTTGACTTACCCTCCTATCATTTTTCTTAAAAACTCGTTATTAATTTCATCTCTAATTGGTTTAAAATCAAGGTATCTAGTTACTATAGAACTTTCAAAATCAACTACCTTTAGTTTGTTGCTGTAATATATAATTTCCTTGTTCTTTATAACTCCATATTTCATACTTAAAGGAGCATTATTTAATATAACAAAATCTATTTCATCGGTCTTTAAAACATCAGTTATCTTTAAAAATATTTCTTGTTCTAGTTTTTGCATTTCTTCCTTTGTAAGAGAATAATCAAAAAGAACAGCAAAGTCAATATCGCTTAATGGTGTGATTTTCTTTGTATGACATGAGCCAAATAAATAAGCAACTATAATTTTATCTCCATAGGAAGAAAATACATTCTTTAGTTTTGGAAAGTTATTAATAATTTTACTAAAGTCTACTTTTCCAAATTTTATCACAACATCACCTTCTATACTAATTGAGGTTATTTTTATTATATCCAAATATTATAAAAGATGTCTAATAAATTTTAGATTTATTTATCAAAGCTCTCTGATAAATTTAGATTAAAGCATTCTATACTAGGGACATATAAGTGTTGTTGGGAACCGATGAATAATATCTCTCTTCAAAGGAAATACTAACTACAAAGTAAAACTTGAAGGGAGATGTTTTCTTATGCCAAGAATGGCAAGGCAAAAGAAGGAAGACGCCATTTTTCATGTAATGGCAAGGAGTATAAGTGAAGTTGATTTATTTAAAGATGATGAAGATAAGCTTAACTATTTAGCTTTAGTAAAAAAATATCAAAAAACCTATGAATTCAGAGTATATGGCTACTGTCTTATGGATAACCATCTTCATCTGATAATAGATGCCAACGGAGCAGATATTTCAAGGATTATGCACAGCATAAATTTCTCCTATGCACAATATTTTAACCACAGACATAAAAGACATGGACATCTATTCCAAGACAGATTTAAAAGTAAAATGGTAAAGAGTGAAATATATCTCTACGCCTTATCGGCATATGTTCACAACAACCCTTGTGATATAAAGGGGTATGAAAACTGCCCAGAGAAATATGAATTTTCAAGTCTTTCAATATATCTAGGCCTTAGACATGACCCCTATGAACTTGTTGATGACGGTTTTATTATGGGCATGTTCAGCAAAAATCCTAAAAAAGCAAGAGAAAGCTATATGAAATTAGTATATAAGTGCTCTGATAAGGTTTTTAAAGAAGAAGTAGAATTTTTAAACGAAGGAACAGAATACAGAAGCGAAAGAACAATATTAATAAGAAACATTAAAACTAAAGAAATATTAGAATTTATCGCATCAAAACTTGGAATTGAAAAAATAAAGCTACATACAAAACACTGCAGAGAAATAGTTGAAGCAAAGGCACTGGCTGTACTTTTAATGAGGAGCCTTTGCAACTTAAAATGCAGTGAAATCTGCCGCGTCCTTGGAAACATAACTCAAAGCAGGGTTTCAAAGCTTAGCAGCCTAGGAGTTAAACTTTTAGATGAAGAGAAATATAAAAATATTACATATGAATTTATGAAAGAGTATGCTTGATTTTATAAAACAAAATATTAAAATTTAATTTTAAAAAATTAAAAAATAAGTGTTTTTATAAAACATAAAAATTGGACAAGCATAGTAAGAAAACAAAGAAAATATAAAATTAACCTAAAATAAATCAGAAAATTACCAATTTTAATTTTAAAGAAGGGTGTAAAGGTACATAAATACATTTAGCCATACCTCTACAATAAGTATATGTCCCATTTGCCTATGTCCCATTTGCCCACCGATAGTGCAAAAAGTGCCTTTGACTTGTTTCCCACTACCGACAACGCAAAAGACATCAAGCCGACTCGCCTGTTGCATCATGAGGCAATATTATTTAAGCCATGCAATAGCATTCATACATTTTTTATGAAGTTTAACATAGATGTATTATTTCTAGATAAAAATATGGTGGTTATAAAAAAGATAGAGGGATTAGAAAAAGGTAAAGTTGCGTATGTAAAGGATGCCTCTTTTGTGATAGAGGCAGGGGCAGGTAGATTCAGTGGCATTGAGACTGGCAGCCATATCGCTTATAACTTATGATATGGCTGCCGATTATTTTTTATTGACAGTTAGACGACTAAGTATTATTATAATAGTTAGATAGCTAATTAAATTTCACGAAAGGGGAAAAAAGATGGATTTTTGTAATTTTGAGGGACTATACCAATCCTTTATAAGGGTTATTAAAGTGCATCATCAGTTTCTACATATAATACTTGAAAAACTTGAATTATACCCAGGTCAGCCTCCATTGCTTTTTACTTTATATAAAAATGATGGACTGAGCCAAAGGGAGATTGCAGATAAGCTTCATATTAAACCTGCTACCATTACTGTAATGTTAAGCAGGATGGAGAAGACAGGGTTAATTATAAGAAAACAAGATAAAGAAGACCAAAGAATACTGAGGGTGTATTTAACCGACAAGGGAAAAGAAATGTGTGAGGAACTAAAAAAGATTATGCCTGTTCTAAATGAACAATGTTTTGGAAATTTCACAGAGGAAGAAAAAGAAACATTTAAGTACCTTTTAGAAAAGATGGCAGATAACATTGAAAAGATAAATAAAAGATAGAATTTTGATAGGAGATGATAGCTGTGCTGAAATTGTACAAATTTTTAAAGCCATATGCTGCTATGGTTGTAGGAGTATTCATTTTTGTGGCTTTACAGTCAATTGGAGATTTGTATCTTCCAACACTTATGTCAGACATAATCAATAAAGGGGTTATGAAGGGAGATACCCAAAAAATACTACAAATTGGTGGGATAATGCTTTTGGTTGCTGGAGCAGGAGTTATCTGTTCAATCATTGCAAGCTACCTTTCAGCATATATCTCGTCTAGTCTTGGAACGATTTTAAGAAGTAAGATATTTAAAAGAGTTGAGAGTTATTCATTAAGTGAATTTGACAAACTTGGAACAGCAACTTTAATTACAAGAACAACAAACGATGTAACGCAAATTCAAACCGTTACTGTAATGATTCTTCGTCTTATGATAAGTGCACCTATTATGGCTACCGGTGGAATTATATTGGCATTTAGAAAGGATAGGCCACTTACATTGGTTCTGGCAGTTGCAGTACCAGTTCTAGCTTTAGTTGTTGCATTTATAGCTTCAAAGATGATACCACTTTTTAGACTGGTTCAGGTAAAGATAGATAAAATAAACCTTGTTCTTCGTGAACAGCTTACTGGAATCAGGGTAATTAGAGCATTCAATACTGTAGAAAAAGAAAGAAAGCGTTTTGATGAGGCAAATGTTGACCTTACAGAAAACTATATTAAAGTTAATAGAATAATGGCATTTATGATGCCGTCAATTATGCTTATTATGAACTTAACTTCACTTGCTATTCTTTGGTTTGGTGGTATCCGTATAAGCCAAGGCAGCATGGATTTAGGAGCACTTGCAGCATTTACCCAATATGCAATGCAAATTATGTTCTCAATGTTAATGCTTGCAATGATGTTTATAATGGTTCCCCGTGCACAGGCAGCAGCGGTTAGAATAAATGAGGTCCTTGATACTGTACCTGAAATAGTGGATAGAGAAAACACAAGGGATAACTTTAAAGGAAGAGGATATATTGAGTTTAAGGATGTTACATTTAGTTATCATGGTGCAGAAGAACCAGCACTTAAGAACATCTCATTTGCAGCAAAGCCAGGTGAGGTAACTGCAATTATAGGAAGTACAGGTTCTGGTAAATCTACTTTAGTAAATTTAATTCCAAGATTTTATGATATAGATAGTGGAAGTATTTTAATAGATGGTGTTGATGTCAGAGAAATGACTCAAGAAACACTTAGAAAGAAAATAGGGTTTGTACCACAAAAGGCAATTTTATTCTCAGGAACAATAGCTGAAAATATCAGATTTGGTAAAGATGATGCAACAGATGAGGAAATAAGACACGCTGCAAAGGTGGCACAGGCACTTGAGTTTATTGAAAACATGGATGGTGGATTTGACCATGAAATAGCCCAAGGTGGTACAAATGTATCAGGAGGACAAAAACAACGTTTATCAATTGCTCGAGCTCTAGTTAGAAAGCCTGAGATATACATCTTTGACGATAGTTTTTCAGCCCTTGACTTTAAGACAGATGCAAAGCTAAGAGCTGAGCTTAAAAAAGAAACTAAGGATTCAACAGTAATTATAGTTGCCCAAAGAGTTGGAACCATAATGGATGCTGATAGAATTATAGTTTTAGATGAGGGGAGAGTTGTAGGAATGGGAACTCACAAGGAACTTCTACAAAATTGTGATGTTTACAGACAAATTGTATCCTCACAGCTTTCAGAGGAGGAAATAGCATGAGTGAAGATAGAAGAATGAATAAACCATCTGGTGGACGTAGAGGAGACCCAATGGGCTTTGGAAGACCCGTTGAAAAGCCAAAGGACTTTAAAGGAACCTTCAAAAGACTTCTTCGTTACCTTAAACCACATAGAATCAATTTAATAATTGTTCTGATATTTGCAATAGCAAGTACATCATTTACAATAGCCAGCCCTAAAATTCAAAGTAAAGCTTTAAATAAGCTACAAGATGCCTATATGTCTCGTAAAATGCTGCATGAACTAGCAAAGGGACAAAATGAGGGCGTAAACCAGCTTAAGAGTAAAATGGGAGATGTCCAAGTAGAAGTAACTGATAAAATAGTTGATAATATGGCAGAGGCACAGGATAAGGCAGTAGAACAGATAACCAAAAATATGTCAGATGCACAGGTTAAAGCCGTGGATGAAATGTATAAGGGGATAGCCATTCAATTACATCAGGGTGTAGTTAGTGGACAAAATGCTGCAGTAGATAATATAACAAAGCAGATGGCAGCTGTTCAAAAAAATCTGGTAGCCCAAATTCAACAACAAATGCAGCAGATGCAGCAAATGCCACCGGGGTCAGGTCAAATGCCGCCAATGGATCCTAAAACAATGGAGGCAATGCAAAAACTACTAAAGCTTCCAATGATAGATTCAATCAAAGATAAGCAGACAAAGATTAAAACAACTATTGAATTTATAGATATACTTCAAAACATGCCAGCAGGGGGACAAATGGATGCAAAAACATTAGCTTCAACAAAAGAATTATTAAGTCTTCCATTACTTGAAACTGTTAAAAATCCAAATGAAAAGATAAATATAATTAAAAAGTTTTTGAGCTTATCAAAGAATATGCCTGGAGCTAATCAAAAACAAGGCATGACACTTGATGAAGCTACAATGAATAAAGCACTTTCAAAAATTCCAGAGATAAAGAATTTCAATACAAGTAATAGTTCTACTTCAACAAATAAGATGGATAAAAAGACAATGGATGCTGCACAAAAGCTATTAAAACTGCCAATGATTAATGAAATTAAGGACCCAGTACAAAAGAAGAAAACATTAATAGAATTAATTGATATATTCAGCAGTATGCCAGATATGTCAGGGGCAAGTTCTCAAAAGGCCATGAGTTCAGAAGATATGAAAACAGTAAAGGAATTAATTGAGCTTCCAGCTATAAGCAGTATTCAAGATAAGACTCAAAAGAAGCAAACAGTAATCAAGCTTGTTGATATATTTGCTAAAATGCCTGATATGGAAAGCAGTACAAATAATGAAACAAGTAAAACAATGGATAAAGAACAGTTAACATATGTAAAAGACCTCCTTCAACTTCCATTGATTAATTCAATAACTGATTCAGAAGAAAAGACAAAGGTATTAAATCAAATGCTTGATATATTTGATAAAATGCCTGATATGAATACTTCTGACAATAAGAGTACTGAAAATAAATTTGATACTGAAAGTATAAAGGCGGTTAAAGAGTTTATTTCACTGCCAAAACTGGAGACACTGACAAATGCAGATGAGAAGGCAGATGTTGCAAAGAAAATTTTAGATTTAAGCAAGAAAATGCAAACAAACATGGAAAATGCACCAAAGGATGCAAAGGAAAATATAGAGTTTACTGATGAACAGATAAATTCAGTTATTACTGCCATAAGAGAAACAAATGGAGAATATGATTTCAATTACATTGGTAAGATTGCATTAATACTTATTGCAATGTTTATTATAAGTTCACTCTTTAGCTTAATTATGGGGCTTGTTATGTCGGGAGTTGCCCAAAAGACTGTGCGTGATTTAAGAAGGGAAGTTGATGATAAGCTCTCCAGATTACCACTTAAGTATTTTGACCAGCATGCACATGGAGATATCCTGAGCCGTATAACAAATGACGTTGATACCATTGCAACTACATTGCAACAAAGTTTAACTCAAATAATAACATCTGTTATAACTATAATTGGTTATATAATAATGATGCTTACAATAAGCCCAACTCTAACTTTAATAGTAATTGCAACAATGCCCCTATATGTTATAGCAACAGCCTTTATAGCAAAAAGGTCTCAGAAGTATTTTGCAACACAGCAAAGGGAACTTGGAGACTTAAGTGGACATGTTGAAGAAATGTATACAGGACATAAAATAGTTAAGGCATTTGGAAAAGAAAATGATTCAATTCAGGAGTTTGAGGCAATAAACAATAGACTAAGAGATGCAGGATGGAAGGCACAGTTTATATCAGGGATAATGTTCCCACTTATGAACTTTATCAGTAACCTTGGATATGTTGGCATCAGTATAGTTGGAGGAATATGGATAACAAAGAGCAGATTAGGTATAGGTGATATTTTAGCCTTTATACAATACTCAAGGTCATTTACAATGCCTATTGTTCAAACTGCTAATATAGCAAATGTTATTCAATCAACAATTGCTTGTGCTGAACGTGTATTCCAAATACTAGATGAAGAAGAGGAAATACCAGATAGCAAGGATGCAGTAGTAATAGAAAGTCCAAAGGGCGAAGTTAAGTTTGAAGATGTAAGCTTTAGATATAAAGAAGATGTACCGCTAATAGAAGATATGAACTTAGACGTAGAACAAGGCCATACAATTGCAATAGTTGGGCCAACTGGTGCAGGAAAAACAACCCTTGTTAACCTGTTAATGCGTTTCTATGAAATAAATTCAGGAAGGATTAGCATTGATGGGGTAGATATAAGGGATATAAAACGAAGTGAGCTTAGAAAGATGTTTGGTATGGTTCTTCAGGATACATGGCTATTTAATGGAACAATAAAAGATAATATAGCCTACGGAAAAGAAGGAGCAACAATGGAGGAGATAGTGAAGGCTGCAAAGGCAGCACATGCTGACCACTTTATAAGAACTCTCCCACAAGGCTATGACACAGTATTAAATGAAGAAGCAACAAATATTTCACAGGGACAAAAACAGCTTTTAACAATTGCCCGTGCGATACTTGCAGATCCTAAGATACTGATTCTTGATGAGGCTACAAGTAGCGTTGACACAAGAACAGAAGTATTAATCCAAAAGGCAATGGCAAATCTTATGAAGGGTAGAACAAGCTTTGTAATTGCCCATAGATTATCTACAATTAGAGATGCAGAAAAGATACTAGTGATGAATAAGGGAAGTATAATTGAAATGGGTAACCATAAGGAACTGCTAGAAAAAGGCGGATTCTATGCAGACCTATACAACAGCCAATTTGCAAATGAAAATATTGAAGAAGCAGTATAGATAGAAAAGGGGCTGTGGCATTAGCAGATTTAAAAAGCTAATGCCACAGCCTTATTTTAGTTAGTTAGTGAGCTTAAGAATCTTTTCTAAGGATACTCCGCGGCTTCCAGAAGCTTTGTTGTTTATTACCACAGTATTGGATTCGACTCCTTCAAAAATTATCTCAGATTCAGGTGAAAGTTTAAATGTAAGATTAGCCTTGTTTTCAATCTTACCTTGGCTGCGTCTTAGAATCTGTACTTTAAATATAAAAGTTTTGGATTCTCCTACATTTATAGAGTCCAAACTAATGTTGACCGTCCCATTGCTGGGTTCACCGGAATGGGTTATTGTTCCATCTGCGTAGATAACTTCTATAAATTTTAAATCACTGCTTAAAACGTCCAGTGCCTCAACTGAGTATATGGGGTTTGGACCGCTGTTTGTTATCACAAGTTTATATTCAACTGATTGTCCAAGGGCACCTATAATATCATCAGTTGTAAACTGTCCCTCCTTAGATTTATTTCTCTGTTCCTTAGTTAAAGTGATATTTGAATTATTAACGTAAATATTTCTCAATGTTTGTATTCCAGGGCCGATTTCTTCGGGTTTTAGATACCAGTCTCCATAGGCAGCATTAGTTTGACTATCAATCAAGGTAGTAGGATTTGGATTAGCACTTGTAATTAGCACATCAAATTCATAATTATAATATTCATCTTCTTCAGCGTAGGCGTAAGGAACAACAGGAAATACAACCTTCTGAGCTTCAACTAAAACAGGTTCTATTGGCTGCCCCATTAATGTTGCATTTCCAACATAGGTCTGACCAATAGGAAGTATATCAGTAAACTGTCCATTTACTATGCTTGTGCCCTTTGGAAGTTTAAATGTGACAGTATATCTTATAATAGTTCCCACAACGGTATAATAAATATCTGCAGTTTTGCTTACTTCAATATCAGGGAATTTTTGAACAACTTCATTTGTATCTTCCTTAGGGTAGGTGATTGGAGTTATGCTATTTGTGGAATATATGAAGCTTGCTTTATTAAAAGAAGATCCACCTGCAGGAATACCTCCTACTACTTTAACCCTGAATACCATAGATTTTACTGTATTTATAGGTAGTTCATCAATTTTCCATTCTATTTTTCTAATTAGAGGTAGATAATTTACTGTTCCTATAGCTGCATCATAATAACCTGTATATTCAAGATAAGGGGATATAATGTCTTCAACAATAATGTTATATGCAGTTGATGAACCAAAATTGTGGACAGTTAATCTAAACTCAAGTATATCATCGGCTAGAACAGGTATTGTATCTGTAGTATAACCTAATCCTTGTGTAATATTTCTTTGAGTTTTTGTAATAAAAACATATGGCCTTGTTACTTCAACGTCTACATATCCTTCTTTTTCTGGGCTTAGGGTTCCTTCTTCATCTATTTCACTTCTTACCTTAACAATATTTCTTTGTGTTTCTAAATAAGGTTCTGAGTTGTTTCCATCAATCACCCTTGCAGGGAAGGTTATTGTTATTTTCTTTTGCTCTAGAGTTGCATCAATTAGTGGAATTGTAAATATAATATATCCATTTGAGAAACTTGGAACTAAGTTTACAGAGTCATATTTTGCAGGACCTAAATAAGTTTGTTTAGAAGGTAGGGTATCTTTTATAATTATATTTTTTGCGACTGTTCCATATGGCACGGTTATTTCAATAAAGTAAGTTATTATTTCACCAACTTTAAAACTATCACTTGATGCATACTTTAGAACTGAAAGTTCACCTAAAACAGCATAAACTGTATTTGAGTTTTTAGGGCCATAGCTAACAATAGGAGTTGCACCTTGTATGCTGAATGTTGCATCAAACTTATTTGAAATTCTTTGCCCTGTAAGTCCTCCAGAATCAACAGTCAGTGCAATAACTGCTTTGTATTCAGTATTTGCAGGAATTGATGGTATAGTCCATTGTAGGTTATTTGAATCAACTGTTAAAGTTCCTATATCAATTGATGCTAATCCTATATAAGATAATAATGAATTGATTGTTTCTGTAGCAACTACATTAACTAGTGTATAGCTATTTGGATTATAAACCTTTAACTCATAATATATTAAATTTCCGACATTTACATATATATCATCTGTAGTAAATGGACTAAGAGGTGATGTTGTTACGTTTTTCTGAGATTTAGTTAGTATTAAATCTGCAGTTGATACATAAATAGTTGAGGTTGCTGTTTGTTGTGGTCCACTTGGACCAGTTTCGGTATATTTCCAATCAAGTGTAACTGTATTTATTTGTCCTTGTTGAGGAGGAGCTGTGATGCTGTTTACCTTTGCTCTGAACTTGTATTCTATATTAACTTCTGCTGCTGAGGCATCTATTTCGGATTCAACAGGGAAGGTTAGAGTAGCAGCGCCTAAATTGATGCCATTTTTAGTTAAAGTAAGTGGAACATAGCTTTGTTCAGTTGGTAGTATATCATTTAACGTCACATCATATATTTTTATTCCCAATGGGACAGTTACATTTATGGTATACTCAATTTCTTCACCCACAAGTGCAGATAATTTATTAACTGCTTTTGTAACTTCGGGATAGGCATAGTTAAAGGTTACTATATTTGATTTAACAGGGCCTAAAGTTAATGGATTTACTGTATTTGTATCGTATAAACTTTCTGCAAAGTTTTCAACAGCTTCACCTGGTGTTGGAATTGAGTTTACTGTGCATGATAATATAAGTGTTTTTGTTTCACCAACTGTTAAAGTAGATTCAGTCCAAGTAACTGTACCAGCAATGTGAGTTACAGTACCTGCGGGTGGAGGTGGAACAACAGCATTGTATGTCAGATAACTTGAAAGTATATCTGTTGTTATGATGTTAAAGGCATCTGCCAAACCATGGTTTGAAATTGTTAGTTTGTAGTGTATTTCATCGCCAGCTTCTATATCAAGTAGAGGATTTTTAGTAAAGTCCCCACCCTTTGTTACGTTTTTTTGCCACTTTTCAATTTTTATATAAGGACTTCTAACTTCCACATCAACAAATGTTGAAACAACAGGTGCAGGTTGACCACCTTCAGTTAAGTTCCATTTTATCGATACATTGTTTCTTTGCATCTCTGTATAAGGAGATATTGTTTTTCCTTCTTTAACAATAGTTTTAAAGGTGTATACAAGGGTTGTAGGACCTAAAATAGGAGCTGATTCTTGATAGGTTAGTGTATTTCCTACAACTGTTGGAGTAGCAGGAAGAGTATTTCGTGTAAAGCTACCTAATACATATTCCTGCTTTGATGGAAAAACATCAGTTAACAACAAATTATAGGCAATAATATTTTCAGGAATAGGGATTGTTATGGTGTAGGTTATTTCATCTCCTATTTTTGCAGGTGTTGGTAGAGCCCCTTTAGTGACAATTAGAGCAGGTATATATATTCTTGTGGTGTTTGAATCTGCATTATAGGTTACAGGATTTACATCGTTTGAATCATAGGTTGAGGTTCCTTTATTTGTTATTGAGTTTGATGCTGCAATTGGAGATTTTATTTTAACAGAAAATTCAAGTGTTGCAGAAGAACCATTATTCAATACAGGTATATTCCAACTAACTGTTTCAGGTGGACCTGATGAATAGGATGCTGTTCCTGCCGATGCACCTATAATCGAAACAAATTGTAAATTAGGGTCTAAAATATCACTGAGGTTTATATTATAGGCAGGTGATGCACCCTTTGAGTTAATAGTTATTCTATAGTATATTGTATCATCAGGATTTGAGAAGATAGCATCTTGAGTGTAGCTTCCACCTTGGGTAAAGTTTTTTTGTTCTTTAATAACTACAATATTTGGGGTTCTAACAGTTATATTTAAGTTAGAGGTTCTATTTCTGATTAAAGGTCCTCCTGATACAAGTGCCCAGTCTATTCTAGATTGATTTTGCTGAGTTTGGGTGTATGGTGGAGTAAGGTTTCCGCTTATTACTCTTGCAATAAATCTATATTTAATTGTTATAGGATTTGGGTATGAGTAAAGGTCTGGCTCCGTTGGGAAGGGTACCACCTGACCTACAACAGTTGGAGTAACAGTATTTATAGGACCGTCATCCTGCTGTCTTGTTGCAGGTCCAATATAGTTTTGTCCTGTTGGTAGAGTATCCCTTGGCCTTAGTGAATACACATAAACTCCATAAGGTATTGTAACGGTTAAGGTGTATTCTATATCATCACCTATTTCTGCCTGTAGAAGGGATGCAGTTTTTACTAGTGTTAAGTTTGGTGCAATAAGGTTAACTGTATTGGAGTTGCCGCTGTATTCTACTCCATAGCCATTGTTGTTGGTGTTATAAACAAATGTTGCTTTATTTGAAGTAGATGAGTTTGCTGCAAAGCCTGGTAAAGTCTCAACTCTGAAGGTTAGTGTAGCTGATTGACCAAGTGGAAGCTCAGGAATAGTCCAAGTTATTGTACCTGCTGAATATACGGGAGTTCCTAATGTTGCATTGAAGCTTAAAGGAACAAAGTTTAAAAGTGGATTTAATACGTCTGTAACAACTGTGTTATAGGCTGTTTCAAGTCCGTTATTTGTTACAGTAATTCTATATTCAATTATATTTCCCACATTGAAACTTAAATCAACAGTTCTAAATGTTCCATTTAGGGTGTAGTTTCTTTGTTCTTTTGTCGCAATGATATTAGGAGTTTTAACTATTAGGTTTTTAGTTGTTGTCTCAGGAATTGCAGGGGTTCCTAAGGTGTCAATCTGCCATTCAACCTTTGCAGTATCTGGTTGGTTTTCACTAAATGGTGATACATGTGCAGCAGAAACAACCCTAATATCAAATGAGTAGAGGAGTTTAACTTCACTGACTGTTGCATCTACAATAGGAATAGTCGGGAAAACTACATTTGGTGGTGTAACTGTTGGTACAATTGGGATTCCATTAAGGGTTGCATTTCCTGCATAAACCTGTTCAGGTATTTTAAATGTGTCTGTAACCTTAACATTATATGCTATAGTTCCTTTAGGAACAGTAACTTCAAGTATATAGGTTGCGATATCTCCAACCTTTACAAATACAGGATTAATTGTTTTTATTATTTTTAGCCTTTCAGTTTTTAATACTGTAGAATCTTCAAATGGGTCTCCAGGATATTGATAGGACATATCCATTTGTGAATAAGGTCTTGTTAAGATAGCTTTGTTTATATAAAGCTGTCCGCTTACAACTGAGTTTGTAACCAAAACATCATAGCTAAATGTCAGGCTATCTCCAGGTGCAAGCTTTCTTATTAGCATTGAAACATTTTGCCCAACAAAGGTTGGAGTGTCGTAAATTCCTGTGCCTGTAACAGAAAAGTTGCCATTATATAAAAGACCTGTTGGAATAACATCTGTTAAAGTCATCATAAAGGCATCGGTTGTTAGGTTATCAATTGTTTGAGTGTTTTTTATAGTGATGGTATAGGTGTAGATTTCTCCCGCCTTAATTGCATTTACATCAGGACCTGTAACAGATTTATCAAATTCAATATTTGGTGTACCAAAATTAACTATAACTTGGTCTCTGTCACTATAGGATAGGTTTAGACTGTTTCTTCCTGCAAGCTTAGCAAGATTATTTTTTATAGCATTAAGAGGTATATTTAAAACAGGTATTTTAAATGTTGCAGTCCAAATTGAGCCGCCAGATAAATTACCTAAAGACCACCTAAATCCATTGGGAGAAACAGTATAGGGTGAAAATGGACCTGATACATTACCACCATAAATAACAGGTGATGGTGGTAAAGGTCCCATGTTATATGGGGCATAATCGTCTATTTCGATGTTTAGTTGTGTTGCATTTAAATCTGATGCGTTGTATTCTATAAAAAATTCTACCAAGTCACCAGGTGATGCAACGGAATAAGGTTTTGCAGTGCCATCCTTGTAATAATATCCAATAATTTGTTTATCAATAAAAGGCTTTTTTATAGATGAAGTTACAGAAGAACTGTCAGGTGTCTGCCAAAGTGTGTTTGAGTTTATGCCATTTACATTTGATTGATTGGTTAAGCTATCATTTGATGCAACAGGATTGCCGTTAATATAGGTAGCTTTTGTTAATGCTTGGAATGTAACTGTCCCTGTTGTACCAGTTGATAGGGTACCTAAAGTCCATGTCAGGGTTGTTGTTCCATTAGGATTAACTGTAATTGTTGAAGGAGAAGGAGTGGCAGAACCTGAAACATATTCCATTCCGTCAGGGATTATATCTACAATTATAATGTTATTTACATTGTCATATTGGTTTACCTTATAATCAAGTTTGTAATTTGTAATAAGACCTACATCTGTGATTGAGGAACCTAATATAGATTTATCTATTGTTATATCCTTTGCAATAGTAGTTAAAGTTGCAGTTACAGGACCAGATAGACCATCAAGTATAGCTGTGTTAATTAATTGAGTATCATGTGGTATTTTTTGTCCAGAATTTTCGGTGCAGCCTGTAGTATATTTGTCCCATATTGCCGTATCAAAGTTTATTATGTTCGTACTATTTGCTGAAAGTATCTTGTTTCCCCAATTTATTATCGTATAGTTTTTACAGTTTGGAGAAGGTGTTGGGGTTGTAACTGTTGGTGCTAAAAAGCTTGATGCATTAGGCCCTGTTGCAGTAATGTTGTTTAAATATCTAATTCCATTTGGTAGATTATCAATCAATGTTATGTTAGATGATTCACGAGTGTTGTTATCAAGTATTAAGGTGTAGGTGAATGGCCAAAGTGGATTTGGAGTTGGAATAAGTCCTGCACCCTTTGGCATTTTTCCAGGACCTTTTTTAATCAGGTTATATCTTAATGGAATTATATTATTTGTAATGCTTTTTATAATCTCTACATTACCGGGATCATCGTTTCCTCTAGGAAGTGTATCAACCTTTGCAGTTAGGTTTAGATTTGGTACTGGTATATCAAAAGGAACAGGAAGTGATGTGCTTCTATAGGATTCATCTGATTTTATTTCAACAGATACTTTGTAATTTAGTTCATTAGGAGCAAGGTCTTTAACATTAACCCACTTTACAGTGATAGTACCATCTAGATTAGATATAACTTCTGTAGGAGATACGCTGCTTGATTGAAATGAAAAGCCATCTGGTATAGTAAGTTCAAAGTATAGGTTATATCCTCTATCTATGAGGCTTGTGTTTGAAAAGGTGAGGTTTAAAGTAGAAGTTTTTCCAACAACAATTTTTAAAGGTTGCGGCAACATATTTACAACAAATTGGGATGGAGACAGTGCCATACTTTCCTCCTAAAAAAATATTGATACATATTATATTATTCAATTAATTTAATTTTGATGTAAGTCACACGAAATTTTTACAAATAATTTCATATAATAGATTATATATTAAGTTTTGAGGATAGAAAATGAAAAGTATCAGTGTTCTTTTTTATTTAGATGGTAATAACGAAATAGAACCGGAAATATATAATTCCTTTAATAGAATAAAGAATAGTTTGAGTAGTGATGTTGAAATTTTTATTGAACTGGGTAGGGAAAAGAGAGAATTCATAAAAATCATCAGACCATATGAATTCTTCGATACTAAATATGATAACTGGAATGGAGTTAAAAGATATCATATTTATAATGGTAAGATAAGGGAGTATGATTTAGGGACAGTTAATATGGCTAATCCCAAAGAGCTTAATAATTTTATATCATGGGGACTTGAATTATCGAATTCTAGGAAAAACATTCTTGTAATAGCTTCCCATGGTTTCTCAATTCTTGGTGGCATTACAGACTTTACTTTGGATAATCCCTATTTAATGTCAATTGATGACATGTGCAGTTCTATTGGCTTAGCATTGTCAGAGACAAAAAAGAGTTTAGATTTGTTGTTTTTAGATATGTGTTATATGAATTATATTGAAATACTTTATGAATTAAATCAAAAAAGTAATGTAAATAAGGTTTTAATGTATGATGGTGAAGGGGATTTCAGAGGAATCGATTATCTTAACTTTATCAGTAATCTAAAGGAGTTAACAAGCCACAGTTCTGTGGTACTTGATAAATTGAATTTTGAAAATATGCTGATAGTAGATATGAATAGATTTAAACTTAAGAAAATAAAAAGCTATTGTGACGGGTTTGCAAAAGATATGCTAAATAAGGGATACAAGAATATAGAAGATGTGAAAAGAGAAATAGGGCTAGAAAACATATATAGGGAAATAAATAAAATCATTTTAAGCAAATCCAAGGATGCAAAGGGAATAGAAATATTAAACTTTCATATAGATGAAATAGATAGTTTTAATTTTAATCTTTCATTTTACACCAATAATAATTGGATAGATTTAATAAGTAATAACCACAATTTTAAAAGCAGTAATAAAGAGAAATTCAAACCACAAAAGCTATCATATTCCAGTTTACTAGGACTTATTTTATCCTTAAATCCGGATATCAGTATAAAGGAAGGTGTTAGCATATTAAACAATTTAATTAAAGAAAAAGGGTGGAATTTTAGTAAAAATAATACTTTACATGTATAAAGAAAGAGTAAAGAATTTTAACTCTTCTGTAACCTAAAGAGCCTTAGATATGTTATAATAAAAATGCAATTTTAGAATAGAGGGTGCTAAGATGAACAACAGGATTAAGGTTTTAACAATTATTTGCAGTATTATTTCTTTAACAATTTGTGCAGTACTATTTTTAGAAATCAAAAAACTGATGCCAAGCGGCAATACCTTTGCAGTTCCCAATAAACCAGTACAAAACACAGAAGTTAAGGTGGATAAGCAACCAATACATGTTGAGGATACTGTTGAGAAGGAAAAGGAAGAAAAAATAAAGGAGGACAATGCTAGCCATCATCTGGACAAGCCAAAGGAGAAAGTGGATTTAAATAAAAAAGTAGTATATTTAACCTTTGATGATGGTCCAAGCCATAATACAGAGAGAATACTTGATACTTTAAAGGAATTTAATGTGAAAGCTACTTTTTTCGTTATAGGAAATGATACTGAATATGGTAAAAGTCTATATAGAAGAATAGTAGATGAAGGACATGCCATAGGAAATCATAGTTACAGTCATAGATATTCTAAAATTTATAAATCTATTGATGCTTACAAGGAAGATACAGAAAGGCTTGGGAAGCTACTAAACAGTGTTATAGGATTTGAGCCTAGAATCATGAGGTTTCCAGGTGGTTCCAACAATCTTGTAAGTAGAAGATATTCAAATAAAAAGACATATATGAAGGAATTATGTGATGAAATGATAAATGATGGCTATGAATATTATGACTGGAATGTAAGTGCCGGTGATTGTGTCAGCGGAGTTAAGCCAGCAGCTGCAATAGTCAGAGACGTTGTGCAGGGAGTAAAAAATAAAAAGAGGGCTGTCATACTGTTTCACGATAGCGAAGTCAGAACTACAACTGCTGAGGCAGTACCAGAAATAATAAAACAATTAAAAGCTATGGGATATGAATTCAGGGTGTTGACAGAGACTTCACCAGCCTTAAAATTTAAAAATTAAATATAACAGTTTAAATTTAACCTCCTCAGGAAATAATCCTTGTAGGAGGTTGTTTTTATGAAAAAAAGTAGAATATTAATATTTCTCATAGCCCTTCTTTTGATTATACCTATGTACATACAGATGAAAACATCCAAGGATATGGAGGCTGGTTCTGAAGAATTTTCCAGTATTGAAGGTGAAGTGATATATGGAATTGCCAATGCTTCAGGAGAAATTAATAAAATTGATGTGGACAGAAAAAACAGGAGGATGCTTTTTGATAAAAGATATGAATTTGCAAGGGGAAAGATGGATAAAATAATATTTTTTACAGAAAATGATACTTCTGAAGGGATTTACTTATTAGATGTAAATAAAAAAGAAAACATTTTGTTAGCTGAAAACTACATCTTGGATTCTCAGCCAGAGTTTTCGCCTGAAAGGAATAAAGCTGTATTTTTAGCACATAAAAAGGGTTCAAACAGTAAGTATGTTTTTTTGTTAGACTTGCAAACAAATAATATAGAAAGAATTGATGGATTGTCAGGGGAAATAAAACATATAAGTTTTTTAAATGAGGACACAATTTTATATTCAAAGAGACTACCGGGAGAGCTTGAAACCGTATTTCAAATTCACTCATATTCTTTTAATGATAAGATAGAAACAAGACTTATAAACTCTAGTTCAAATGATATAAATGCAGTGGCAGCCCCAAATGGAAAATTTATAACCTTTTTAAGTGACAGAAGGGGCAATTATAATCTATATATCATCAATTTATCCAACTCTGAAATAAAGGAAATCAATGTTGAAGATGGAGTTTATGGAGGCAGCATAAGCTGGTCTCCTGATAGTAAAAAAATACTTTATGTTACATTAGGAGATAAGGGTAATACAATTATAAAACTATCTAATCTTGAAAATGATAAAACAGAAAATGTAGGCTATGGCTATATACCCTCTTTTACAAAGGATGGGAAGCATATTTTATATGCTGACTACAAAAGGGATACTAAAATGCAGGAGATATATATTAAAAACATAGAGACCAAGAAAACAATTAAGGTGGTTGAATTTTTTCAAGAGCGTGTCTACTCAAGATGTATAAATCTTTTATACTTCATAGAAAAATAATAAACTCAAAAAAGGTCAGGATTTTTGTAAAGTTTATATTTTATTGAAAAATGAGAGTTGTATTACTTATTTAATTTATCGTCTATTTTTAAAATTCTTAAAATTATAAAAAATAGACGTTTTAGCGACGGTGTATTATTATAATGGTAATAGAAAGATAAATCGGATAAGGGGTGTAGGCAATGGAAGTTAAGGTACCAAGTGATATTGAAATAGCACAACAGGCTAAGATGAAACCAATAGCTGATTTAGCAATGGAATGGGGAATTGAAGATGAAGAACTAGAAATGTATGGGAAATACAAAGCTAAAATTTCCTTGGACATTTTAAACAGATTAAAGGAGAAAGAGGATGGGAAATTAGTTTTAGTTACTGCAATCAGCCCAACACCAGCAGGAGAAGGGAAATCAACAACAACTGTTGGTCTTGGCCAGGCACTTAATAAAATAGGTAAAAAGGCTGTTATAGCTTTAAGAGAACCCTCATTAGGACCGGTTTTTGGAGTTAAGGGGGGAGCAGCAGGTGGTGGATATGCCCAGGTTGTTCCTATGGAAGATATAAATTTACATTTCACAGGGGATATGCATGCAATTACAACTGCTAATAATCTTTTATCAGCTGCAATAGATAATCATATCAACCATGGGAACCAGCTGAATATAGATGCAAGACAAATAGTTTGGAAAAGGGTTCTGGATATGAATGACAGAGCTCTAAGGGATGTTGTTGTAGGTCTTGGGGGCAAGGCAAATGGATTTGTTAGACAGGATGGATTTATGATAACAGTTGCATCAGAGGTTATGGCTGTTCTTTGCTTGTCAACAAGCTTAATGGATATGAAGGAAAGATTTGGAAGGATGGTTGTTGCCTATACATATGAAGGTAAGCCAGTAACAGCAAAGGATCTTGGTGTTCATGGTGCAATGACGATGTTAATGAAGGATGCAATAAAACCAAACCTTGTTCAGACATTGGAAAATACACCAGCCCTTGTTCATGGCGGACCATTTGCAAACATAGCCCATGGATGTAACTCAATACTTGCAACTAGACTTGGATTAAAGCTTGGAGAGTATTTAATAACTGAGGCAGGTTTTGGAGCAGATCTTGGGGCAGAAAAATTCTTAAATATCAAATGCAGATATGGAGGTTTAAAACCTGCAGCTGTTGTTGTAGTTGCAACAATAAGAGCCCTTAAGATGCATGGAGGTGTAAAGAAAACAGACCTTGCTTCAGAGAATTTACAGGCTCTTGATAAGGGATTTGCAAACCTTGCTAAGCAGGTTGAAAACATAAGAAAGTTTGGTTTACCGGTAATGGTGGCTGTTAATAAATTTGTCAGTGACACAGAAGCAGAAATTGAACTATTGATTAAAAAATGTAAGGAATATGGTGTTGACGTTGCCCTTAACGAATGTTGGGGCAGAGGAGGAGAAGGTGGTGTGGATATGGCTCACACACTTGTTAACCTTATTGAAAGAGAAGAGTCAAGTTACAAACCATTATATGATATGGAAGCTTCTATACCAGAGAAGGTTAATACAATAGTGAGAGAAATTTATGGTGGTAATGGAGCAGTGTTTAGTCCAAAGGCACAAAAGGAAATTAAAAAACTTGAAGAGTTAGGACTTGACAAGCTTCCAATATGTATGGCTAAGACTCAATATTCATTATCAGATAATCCAGAACTTCTTGGTGCACCAAGTGGATTTGATATTACAGTTAAAGAAGTCAGGGTATCAGCAGGTGCAGGATTTATTGTATGTTTAACTGGCGATATAATGACAATGCCAGGACTTCCAAAGGTTCCAGCAGCAAACAATATAGATATAGATGAAAATGGAAAGATAACAGGATTATTCTAAACCAGCTATATATAGTAATTTTTCAAAAAGGGGGATTAATATGCTAAATAACATTGACATTTCAAAGGCAATGACTATTAAACTTGATGATGAACTGCCAAAGATGCCTGAATTTGTTGAGGGAATAAGAAGAGCACCAGATAGAGGGTTTAATTTAACACCTCAACAAACAGAGGTAGCACTTAAAAATGCATTAAGATACATTCCGGAAAAATATCATGAAATCTTAGCTCCAGAGTTTTTAGAGGAGCTTAAAACTAAAGGCAGAATATATGGGTATAGATTTAGACCAGAGGGGAATATAAAGGCTAAACCAATAGACGAATATAAAGGGAAATGCATAGAAGGAAAAGCATTTCAAGTAATGATTGATAATAACCTTGATTTTGAAATTGCACTTTATCCATATGAACTTGTAACCTATGGTGAAACAGGTCAGGTTTGTCAGAACTGGATGCAATACAGACTTATAAAAAAATACCTTGAGGAATTAACACAGGATCAAACTCTGGTTATAGAATCAGGACATCCACTTGGATTATTTAAATCTCATCCAAGTGCCCCAAGGGTAATTATTACAAATGGTTTAATGGTTGGTATGTTTGATAATTCCAAGGATTTTCATGTTGCAGCTCAGATGGGTGTTGCAAACTATGGTCAAATGACTGCCGGTGGTTGGATGTATATTGGACCTCAAGGTATAGTTCATGGTACCTTCAACACAATTTTAAATGCAGGAAGAATGAAACTTGGAATAGGACCAGATGAGGATTTAAGAGGTAGACTATTTGTAACCTCAGGTCTTGGAGGAATGAGTGGTGCTCAGCCTAAGGCTATTGAAATTGCAAATGGTGTTGGAATTATTGCAGAAGTTGATTATTCAAGAATAGAAACAAGACATAAACAGGGTTGGGTAACAAAGATTACAGACAGCGCAAAGGAAGCATTTGAAATAGCTCAGGAATATATCGACAAAAGGGAGCCAATGTCCATTGCATATTATGGAAATATAGTTGATTTATTAGAGTATGCAGTAGAAAACAACATAAAAATTGAACTACTATCAGATCAGACATCATGCCATGCTGCATATGAAGGTGGTTATTGTCCACAGGGAATAACATTTGAAGAGAGAACAAGACTGTTAAAAGAGGACAAGGAAACCTTTGTTAAATTAGTAGATAAAACACTAAGAAGGCATTTTGAATTAATTAAAACATTAGTTGATAGAGGAACATATTTCTTTGATTATGGTAACTCATTTATGAAGGCGGTTTATGACGCAGGAGTTAAGGAAATTTCCAAAAATGGAGTTGACGAAAAGGATGGATTTATTTTCCCATCATATGTTGAAGATATTATGGGACCAGAGTTATTTGATTATGGCTATGGACCATTTAGATGGGTATGTTTAAGTGGAAAACATGAGGATTTAATAAAAACTGATCATGCTGCTATGGAATGTATAGATCCAACAAGAAGGGCACAGGACAGAGATAACTATGTTTGGATAAGAGATGCAGAGAAAAACGCATTAGTAGTTGGAACACAGGCTAGAATATTATATCAGGATGCTTATGGTAGAATGAAGATAGCACTTAAATTCAATGAAATGGTAAGACGTGGAGAGGTTGGCCCAATTATGCTTGGTCGTGACCATCATGACGTAAGCGGTACAGATTCACCATTCAGAGAAACTTCTAACATAAAAGACGGAAGTAATGTTATGGCTGACATGGCAACTCAATGTTTTGCTGGAAATGCAGCAAGGGGTATGAGCCTTATTGCACTTCATAACGGTGGCGGAGTTGGAATAGGTAAATCTATCAACGGTGGATTTGGCCTTGTACTTGACGGAAGCCACAGGGTAGATGAGATAATAAAACAGGCAATGCTTTGGGATGTTATGGGTGGCGTTGCTAGAAGAAACTGGGCTAGAAATGTTAATGCTATGACAACAAGTATGGAATACAATGAATTGAATAAGGGAACTGATCATATTACAATTCCATATATTGCTGATGATAATCTGGTAAAGGGATTAGTAGAAAAGCTTTTTGAAGGAAAATAACTATATTAGAAGAACCTCCGTTATCTTAAAAGACAGATATGCAGGGGATAAAAGTTTCATGCATATCTGTCCATATATTGAAAAGACTGAAAATTATTAAATATAAAACAATTAAGGGATGGTGTTGATTATGGGAATGAATAAAATTGTACAGTGTGTACCTAACTTTAGTGAGGGTAGAGATTTAGAAAAAATTGAAAAAATAGTAAATCCATTCAGAGGAAAGAATGGAGTAAAGCTTTTAGACTACAAGAGAGATGAGGATCATAACAGGGTAGTTGTAACTGTAGTTGGAGAACCAGAAGCAGTTAAAGATGCAGTTATTGAAGCTATGGGAGTTGCAATTGAAGTAATCGACATGACTAAGCATCAGGGACAGCATCCAAGAATGGGAGCAATTGACGTTGTTCCATTTATACCAATAAAGAACATAAGCATGACAGAAGCAGTTGAACTTGCTAAGGAGGTTGCTAAAATTGCATCAGAGAAGTACAACCTTCCAATTTTCCTATATGAAAAGGCTGCAACAGATCCACAAAGAGAAAATCTTGCAACAATAAGAAAAGGCGAATTTGAAGGAATGGCTGAAAAGATTAAATCACCTGAATGGACTCCGGATTTTGGACCAGCAGAAATTCATCCTACAGCCGGTGTTACTGCGGTTGGAGCTAGAATGCCACTTGTTGCCTTTAATGTAAACTTAGATACAAATAATCTTGAGATTGCAAATAAAATAGCTAAGTGTGTAAGACACATAAGCGGAGGACTTAGATTCTGTAAGGCTATAGGAATTGAACTGTCTGACAGAGGAATCGTACAGGTATCTATGAATATGACAGACTATACAAAGACTTCATTATATAGAGCCTTTGAACTTATAAGAATAGAAGCTAAAAGATATGGTGTAAACATAGTTGGCAGCGAGATTATAGGACTTGTACCAATGGAAGCATTAATAGATACTGCAGTTTACTACCTTGGTGTTGAAGATTTTTCAATGGATCAAGTTTTAGAAACAAGAATTATGGAGTAGGCTATGAAAAAGGGTAATTTAATTATAAAAAATGCTAATGAACTTGTAACCTGCAGTGGTTTTAAGGCTAAAGCAGGAGTTGAGATGTCTGATTTACATCTGATTTTTAATGGAGCTGTTGTAATAGAAGAAGGAATAATAAAGGCTGTTGGTGCAACAGAGGAAATACTTAATAATTATGATGAAAATGATTATGAAGTCATAGATGCCAGCGGAAAAGCTGTTTTACCTGGCTTTGTTGATTCCCATACCCACTTTGTATTTGGAGGAAACAGGGCTGAGGAATTTTCATGGAGACTTAGAGGGGACAGTTACATGGAAATTATGCAGCGTGGAGGGGGAATTGTAAATTCCGTCAGAGCAACAGCTGAGGCTTCAAAGGAAGAACTATTTAAAATAGGGTTAAAAAGGTTGAATTCAATGCTCTCCTTTGGTGTTACAACAGTAGAAGGAAAAAGCGGCTATGGGCTTGATTATGATACAGAAATAAAGCAGCTTGAAGTTATGAACGAACTTGAAAAGGTTCATCCAATAGAGATAGCAAAGACTTTTTTAGGTGCCCATGCAGTTCCAAAGGAATATAAAGGCAGGGAAGATGAATTTATTGATTTTATAATAGAAAAGGTTTTACCAACAGTAGTTGAAAGAGATCTTGCTGAGTTTTGTGATATATTCTGTGAAAAGAATGTGTTTACGGTGGAACAGTCAAGAAGGCTTTTAAACAAAGCAAAAGAGTTGGGAATGAAGACTAAGATACACGCTGATGAAATAGTTCAATTAGGTGGCGCAGAATTGGCAGCTGAGATTGGTGCTGTATCTGCAGATCATTTACTTCAGGCTTCAGATAAAGGGATAGCTGATATGGCAAAGGCAAAAGTAGTGGCAACCCTCCTTCCATGTACAGCATTCAGCTTAAAGGAAGAATTTGCAAGGGGCAGATATATGATAGATAAGGGTTGTGCAGTTGCCCTTGCAACAGATTTCAACCCAGGAAGCTGCTTCACTGAATCGATACCTCTTGTAATTGCCCTTGCAGCATTGCATATGAATATGAGCATTGAAGAAATAATAACAGCACTTACAATAAACGGAGCAGCAGCCATTGACAGGGCTGATAAAATCGGTAGTATAGATATAGGCAAGCAGGGAGATATTATAATTCTTGAAAACCCATCTTATAAATTTTTACCATATCATATTGGAGTAAGTATTGTAGAAAAGGTTATTAAGAAGGGACAGCTTGTATTTGATAAAGAAAAATAGTAACTTAAATATTGAAATTCAGTATAATATGAGTTATTCAGAGGAGGAAATATTATGTTGGCAGATATGAATGTAAAGGAGTTTCTAGCTCAGACAGCTTCAAACTCACCGGTTCCGGGAGGTGGAAGTATTGCAGCTTTAAGTGCTGGTGCAGCAGCTGCTTTAACTGAAATGGTTGCAAACCTGACAATAGGTAAAAAGGGTTATGAAGATGTAACAGCTGAAATGGAAGAAGTTGCAAAGGCAGCTTTCAGATTGAGAGAAAGTTTTATTGAAGATATTGACAGAGATTCAGATGCCTTCAATAAAGTTATGGATGCATTTAAATTGCCTAAGAATACAGATGAGGAAAAAGCAGCCAGAAGTGCAGCTATACAGGAAAATACAAAGGAAGCAGCTCTTGTTCCTTTAAAGGTTGCAAAGGAAGCCTTCAGCATGATGGAACATATAGAAAAGGTAGTTGAAAAGGGAAATAAAAACGCAGTAACAGATGGTGCAGTAGCTGCAATGATGGCAAGAACTGCAGTATTATCAGCTCTTTATAACGTGAAAATAAATCTTGGTTCCATTAAAGATGTGGAGTTTGTAGAAAAGGTTTCAAAGGAAGTTAATGAACTTGAAACTAAAGTGGTTGAAGTAGAAAAGAATATTTTAGCAAAGGTTGTATTATAAATTTAAAATGAAATTTTTGATAAATTATACAAGTAAATAACAAATAGTGATAATAATAAAGGCTGTGGCATTAGCATTTTTAGTTGCTAATACTACAGCCTTTTAGTTTGCAGCTTGAATTGGAATTTTACGGATGATATAATATATATTAAGATGATAGTTTAACTATCAAAAGTATTTTAAGATAATTCAAAATATAACAACAAAAAAGGAGTTGCACACAGTTGAATTTAAAGGATAAGCGAAAACAGGAACTAGATGAGCAAAAAGAAAAGAGAAAGGAGGAAGTTGTAGCGGCAGCGGTAGAGGTTTTTAAAGAAAAGGGTATTGAAAATACAAAAATGACAGATGTAGCATTAAAAGCTGAAGTAGGAATAGCTTCTGTATACAGATATTTTAAAACTAAGACAGACCTTATAGTAGAAGCAGCAACTTGGCTATGGAGGGAAGAGGTAAACAATTTTTATAATGAATTTTATGAAGAAAATTTTCTAAAATTAAGTGGCAGTGAGAGGGTTAGAAAAGTATTAAGCTCCTTCATAGACATATATGAAAATCACTCTGAAACAATAGTCTTTTTAGAAAACTTTGATAACTACATTGTTAATCAGAAGATTTCAACAGATAAGCTTGAGGAGTATGAAAAGAACATAATTACTCTAAAGTCTTTAATTCTAAGTTCCATAGAAAAGGGAAAGGAGGATGGGACAATTAAAAAACAAATTAATAGTAATGATTTTTATATAACTATAACACATTCTTTAATGAGTTTATGTCAAAAACTGATACTCAGGGGAGCAGTTCTTAAAAGTGACAGTGAGGTTAAAGGAAGGGAGCAATTAAGTCTGTTAATTGACATGGCAATGAACTATATTTGTAATTAATTTTAATATAATTTGAGGGGGATAAAAATGAAGGAAAGATTACCAGTTTCAAAACAAATTGCATATTCATTAGGTCAATTTGGATGGTCGCTTTTAGCGGGGATTATAAACACATATTTGGTATTTTATTATATTCCAACAGGGAAATCGGGAATTCAGGCAGTGATTCCACAGATAGTATTTTTTGGATTTTTAACAATTATAGGTTTGATAACAATGTTAGGAAGGTTTTTTGATGCTATAACAGATCCATGGATTGCAACATTAAGTGATAGATGCAGATCTAAAAAAGGAAGAAGAATTTCATTTATGCAAAAATCAGCTATACCCTTTGCAATATTTACTGTCTTGGTCTTCTGGACTCCTGTGAAGGGAGAAAGTGTCATTAATGCAGTATTTCTTGCTATAACTCTTTTACTCTTCTATTTATTTTTAACAATGTATGTAACCCCTTATTTTGCACTTCTATCAGAATTAGGCCATACACCTGAAGAAAGGCTAAATCTTTCAACATATATCTCAGTTACTTGGTTTTTAGGATTTGCAGTTGCTTCACAGGCACCTTCTCTATGGAATATATTTTTAAATATGGGATACAGTAAAGAAACATCAATAAGAATAGCCTTTTCTATACTGGCATTTATTGCTCTCATATTTTTATTGATACCAGTATTTTCAATTGATGAAAAGAAATATTGTGAATCAGTTCCTTCAGAGCTTAAAATGATGGATTCCATAAAGGCAACATTTAAAAATAAGGAATTCACAGTATTTGTTGTTTCTGATTTAATATATTGGATAGCCCTCACAATGTTCCAGAATGCTCTTTTATATTATATCACTATATTACTTGATAAACCGGAAGATATGCTAGGTATACTGTTAGTACTTCTTGGGGTAGGATCTTTTATTTTCTATGTCCCTGTTAATTTTGCTGCAAAGAAACTTGGAAAGAAAAAGCTTATGGTTGTAGCATTCTTCATATTCATAATTGTATATGTATATGGATTCTTCCTTGGAAAATTACCTATTTCAACAACACTACAAGCATATATTTTGGTAATTTTAGGCTCCATTCCTATGGCTGTATTTGGTATTCTACCAAATGCTGTTGTAGCAGATATTGCTGAATATGACGCACAGCATACAGGTGTAAGAAGAGAAGCAATGTTTTTTGGAACACGTACATTTATGTCAAAGATAGGGCAGATGTTATCAATGCTTGTTCTTAGTTCACTCCTTCTTTTGAAAAGGAACGGCAGTAATGAATTGGGAATAAGATTAACTGCAGCCTTTGCTGCTGTATTTTGCGGACTTGGTTTAGTGTTTTTATTGATGTACAACGAAGAGAAGATTATTAAGGGAATATCATCTAAGGAAGCAAAGAAAGAAAAAGACATGAATATATAAAATCTGAAACTATAATTTTTGAAAACGGGGTATAGATTATGTTTTATCCTATTGAAATAAATTTTAGCTATTATTTAGATGGAGAATTGAATTCAGTTGTATTTAAGGACAACTTTTCCAATAAGGATTTCAGGGCTGAATTTAAGATAGATAAAATTGGTAATAATGAGAAACTAGTGTTATCAATTGAACCATATAAAGAAATAATGATTGAAAACCTTTTTATATGTAAAGATTTTATCTTCACCAGTAGCGATAGGATATTTGTTAATGGTTATCAATCATGGACAGATAGTAGAGAATTTTTTATTGATGAAAAGCTTAATAACATATCAAAATTGGCCAAACCTTTAATGAAAAGATATTATTTTGATAAATATGGGGATTATTCTTTTCGTAAGTATTCGGGGAAAAAAGGAATTTTTCATGGATATACTTATTCCTATATTAGAAATGGTAAAATCATTGATTTAATTGGTTCATTATCAGAGAGGAATGGATTTACCATAATTGAGGAGAATGTTAAAAACAATAAAATACTAATTAAAAAGGATTGCAATGGACTTTGGATAGATAAAAAGTATACTCCATTTGAAATCGTATGGCTTAAGGGATTAGAAAATGAAGTCTTTGATGAATATTTTAACTTAATGGGAATAAGTAAACCTAAGTTGAAACCTATGACTGGATGGACGAGTTGGTACAATTATTATCAAAATATAAATGAAGATATCATTATAGACAATTTAAATAACTTTAAAAATTTAGAGAAAAAAATAAATATTTTTCAGATTGATGATGGGTATCAAACAGCAGTTGGAGATTGGCTTTCAGTAGATAAAGATAAATTTCCTAAGGGGATGAAATATATAGCAGATGCTATAAAAGTAAAAGGATATAAGGCAGGTATTTGGCTTGCCCCCTTTGTATGTGAAACAAATTCAGAAATTTTTAAAGGAAAAAAAGATTGGATTCTAAAGGATAGTAGCGGGGAATTTGTTGTTGGAGGCAGCAATTGGAGTAAATTTTATGCACTGGATATTTATAATCAGGAAGTAAGAGATTATATAAGGAGAGTTTTTTCAGTTGTTTTAGAAGAATGGGGCTTTGATATGGTTAAACTTGACTTCCTATATTCTGTATGCCTTGTTCCTAGAAGGGATAAAACAAGAGGACAAATAATGACTGAGGCAATGGAATTTTTAAGGGAATGTGCAATGGATAAGCTTATACTTGGCTGTGGAGTTCCTTTAGGGCCTGCATTTGGAAAAGTTGATTACTGCAGAATAGGATGCGATGTAGGATTGGATTGGGATGATAAATTCTATATGAGATTACTTCACAGAGAAAGAATTTCAACATTAAATGCAATCAGAAATTCTATAGGAAGGCATCACTTAAATGGCAGAGCTTTTTTGAATGACCCAGATGTATTTTTATTGAGGAACAACAATATAAAGCTTACTGAAACAGAGAAAGAGACCCTAGCTACAGTAAACAGTGTTTTTGGAAGCCTGATATTCACATCTGATAATATTAGGGATTATGATATTAAAAAGAATAGGACCTTTGATGATATTATAAACTTAAAAAATAGGACAATTGAAAAGAAAGAGTTTTATAGGAATGGTTTAGTTGAGGTAGTTTATACTGAAGATAAAAACAGTTATTTGATGCTTATTAACCTATCAAATTCTACAGTGGAATACAATAGTAAGTTCAAAGGAAATTTGATACGTAGGGATGATAGGTATTTAGTTAATGAAAAAATAATTAAGATACAGCCACACAGAAGTATAGTATTTATAATCAATTTTTAAGCAATAAATTTTAAGGGAGATTTAGGGATGGAGAAGTCAAAATTTATTTTTGGGAACGAGGTTTCTGATAAAGTATATAAAAAGGCAGTTAGAAACAAGAAAAAATATATTAAAAAATTTGGCGATGACTCAAATACAACATATAATCTGACAGTAACAGAAAATAAAACATTATATCCTTTTTTAGGAATAAAGAATATTGAAATTGGAAGTGGTTCGGAAAAAATAGATACTAGCAAGGGAATAGTAATTGGAAATATCAGAATGGGTTTTGGTCATTATAGAATTTCTATGGCAATAGCTTCAGCTGCATATTCAATGGGTTATACTCCATATTGGTTTGATTTACACTCATATAGTCAAACAACAGGTGGAAAGGTTATAGCACATTTAAATTCACTCTATTCTATGGGTTCAAGATGGTCCCAAAAATATCCACTATTTAATAAATATTACTGGGAACCTTTAAATTCAGAGGGATTTAAAAAGCTTTCCTATAATGCTATGGATCAGAAGGTTTCGGAATTAATGACGCCAATATACAAAGAATTACCAAAGGATATACCCTTTGTGGCTACACATGTATGGCCAGCTCAGGCAGCTATTCATGCAGGTTTAAAGAGAGTTGTTAATGTAATACCAGACAATTGGCCAATGGCATTACATCTTGCTGAGGGTTCAATTCATACAGTTCAGACACCTTCATCATTTTTAGGATATAAAACACTTAAGGGTATGGATGGTAAGAAAATTTTAAAGCCTATTCCAGAAGGGGAAATATATGAGGTAGGCCATTATATTGACCATGAGCTTGTAGTTAATTTAGAGAAGGATTGTGAAAAAAGATTAGAACGTATAAAGAACAAAGGTGCAAAAAGAATACTTCTTACTGTTGGCGGTGCGGGGGCACAAAAGGAGATATTTGTTGAACTCATAAAGAAAATAATTCCCCTTGTGAATAAAAATAAGGCAGTTCTATACATTAATGTTGGAGATCATAAGGCTGTATGGGAAGGTATATCTCAGGAAATTCCTGCATTAGAGTCAATGAGTGAGAAATATTTTGATGATTGGAATAAAACCTGGGATTTTGCAGAAAAAGCATTAAACAGTGATATCACAGGTATCCATGCCTTCTATAATAAGGATATTTTTGCTGCAGTATATGCAACAAACCTTCTTATGAGATCATCTGATATAATTATTACAAAACCAAGTGAATTATCATTTTATCCAATACCCAAGCTTCTTATAAAGAGGGTAGGAGGCCATGAAGCCTGGGGGGCAGTAAGGGCTGCAGAAGTTGGGGATGGAACAATTGAATGTGAAACCACGGAAAGAGCATTACAGATGCTTGATTTAATGATAAATGGCGACGAAATACTTACAATGCTGGTAAACAATATTTTGAAGGCTAATAAAATCGGAATATATAATGGAGCGTATAAGGCGGTAGAACTGGCTGTTAAAAACTAGCATAGACTGGGGGATAGGTTATGGATGTAGACATTTCATATGAAATTGAAAGGTTACTGCAATATGGCTTAGAGAAGAAACTAATTCATAAAGAAGACGTGGTTTATACAAGAAATAAAATAATGGAAGTGTTAGGCTTAGAGGACATAAATGAAGTTTATATTAATACTGAAGAATTATCTTCCCCTGAACCAATACTCAGGAATATGCTTAAGTGGGCTTTACAAAAGGCTTATTATTGGATGATGGAGTTGACGCCTGGGACTTATTTGACACAAAGATTATGGGATGTTTAATAGGAAGACCTTCAGAAATAATTTCAACGTTCTTCAATATTTATAGGAGAGATAAGAAGGAAGCAACAGATTATTTTTATAATTTAAGCAAAGCTTCAAACTATATTAGAACTGACAGGATAGCCAAAGATATGAAATGGAAAACCCAAACGGAATATGGTGAACTGGATATTACTATTAATTTATCAAAGCCAGAAAAGGATCCTAGGGCTATTGCTGCAGAAAAAAATTTAAAAACAACTTCTTACCCCAAATGTCTGCTTTGCAAAGAAAATGAAGGCTATTCTGGAAGAATAAATCATCCAGCAAGACAAAACCATAGAATTATACCAATTACTATAAATAATGAAAATTGGTTTTTTCAATATTCACCTTATGTTTACTATAATGAGCACTGTATAGTTTTTAAGGGAGAACACGAGCCAATGAAAATATCACGAGAAACCTTTTGCCGTCTATTAGATTTTGTGGAACAATTTCCTCATTATTTCATTGGCTCTAATGCTGATTTATCAATAGTTGGTGGTTCGATTTTGTCCCATGATCATTTTCAGGGAGGTAATTATGAGTTTGCCATGACAAAGGCTCCAGTGGAAAAAGAGTATGCCATAGGTTATGGTAAAAAGGTCAAAGGTTATAGAATTAAATGGCCTATGTCTGTTATTCGATTAGAAGCTGTGGAAAAATGTGATTTAATAGAAAGTGCCTATCAAATTTATTTAAAATGGAAAAATTATTCTGATGTAGATGCCGGGATTATTTCCCATACAAATGGAATACCACATAATACTGTAACACCTATTGCCAGGATGGTAGATGGAAGATTTCAATTAGATTTAGTCCTTAGAAATAACAGGACATCTGAAGAATATCCATATGGAATTTTTCATCCACATCAGGAACTGCATCATATAAAAAAGGAAAATATAGGTTTAATTGAAGTTATGGGATTAGCAGTATTACCTGCAAGATTAAATAATGAGTTTAAAGAACTAACTGATTATTTAGTTAACCCTCATAAACTCCTAGAAATTGATAAAAATGAGAAGTTAATAAAGCACAAGGAATGGGCAATAGAAATAAACAGAAAGTATGGACCCCTTATGCATGACCAGGTGGAAGAGGTTTTAAAAAATGAGATAGGGCAAAAGTTTTTAAAGGTACTTGAGGATTCAGGAGTATTTAAAAGAGATGTTGAGGGACAAAATGCCTTTGACAAATTCATGGAATCAGTAAATAGGGACAGTAAAGAATAGTTCAGAAAGAAGAGGATATAAATTTGTATATCCTCTTTTTATATTACAGGGGACAGTATTGTCATATAATGAAGTAAATTGATAGTATAAACAGAAGAATACTTAAATGTCCCCATATATGTTAGAATAATATCAAAAGTATTGACAAAGAAGAATAAAAATGGTACTATTTATTCGTACTCGAACGAATGAAGGTGAGATAATGAACAAGAAGTGCATAATTGGTAAGATAAATGAAATTAGTTCTAATGCTAAAAAATTTGTTTCCCAAAAAATAAAAGAAAAAGGTTTACCAATATTACAAAATCATATTCCATTGTTTTATATACTTCCTGAAGATGGTAGTCCATTATTATTTAATGAAATATCAAATACATGGGAAATATCAAAATCCTCTTTGTCTGATATTATAAATAGATATGAAAACATAGGATTAATTAAAAAATGTATGTGCTCTGAGGATAAAAGAAGTGTATATATTAGTTTAACTAAAGAAGCTATAGATATAAAAAAAACTCTTGAAAATATAGAAGCTGAATTTTTAGATTTAGCGCTATATAATTTTGATAATAATGAAAGGCAAACTTTTGAAGAAAATATTGATAAATGTTTAATTAATGTTGAAAAAATGCTGTAAAAGCATTTTTTATGAATAAATAATTCGTATTCGTACGAACAATATTAAGAATAATAAAAATTAGTGAGAAGGGGTTTTTAATATGAATGAAACATTAAAAGTAATAAGAGAAAGAAGAACTACAAGAAAGTTTAAGCCTGAGCAAATAAAGGATGAGGAATTACAGGCTATAATTGAAGCAGGATTATATGCTCCAAGTGCACATAACCAGCAGACATGGAATTTTACAGTTATACAAAATAAAGAATTAATAGAAGAATTGAATGTTGAAGCTAAAAAAGCTGCAAAGGATTTCCCAGATGAATTAATTCAAAAAATGGCTAATAATGATAAGTTTAATATTTTTTATGGAGCACCAACTGTGATTATAGTTTCTGGAATGGATAATGGTATGATGCCTCAGGTAGATTGTGCAGCAGCATCAGAAAATATGTTAATTGCAGCAGAGTCTTTAGATATAGGAGCTTGCTGGAATGGATTTGTAGGATTTTTATTTAATGGTGAAAAGGGTGCAGAGTATAAAGCAAAATTAAATATTCCAGAAGGATTTACGCCATATTATGCAATAGTACTTGGATATAAAGATGTAAGAACCACTAATGCACCAGCAAGAAGAGAAAATACAGTGCAATATATTAGATAGAAAAAGTTTAGTACGGTGTTTTACTGATAATATGTCAATAGGAATTGGAATATTACAAGATATAACAGAAAAAGATGGAGGTAATTATGAAGGAGTTAGTTAATAAATCCCTTGAAAGAATTAGACCAATACTTCAAAGAGATGGTGGAGATGTTGAGCTTGTTGATATTACTGAAGAAGGTGTTGTAAGTGTAAGATTACAAGGAGCCTGTGGTAATTGTCCAGGATCTATGATGACACTAAAAATGCTTATAGAACAAACTTTAAAGCAAGAAGTTGATGGTGTAAACGAAGTTATAGGAGTATAAAAAATATAAACAGTTTATTTTAGTAGCTTTATATCTACAAATTTGTTTAGATATAAGGCTCTTTTTAAAATTCAATTTAGAATGAGAATGAAAAATTATTAGGAAATTTTAAATGATGTGGAAAGTATTAAAAGGGGAGAAAGTTATTTAAAAAAAGTAGAATACTAGTAAAAAAATAACTGGATAATGGAGTGAGAAATAATGAAAAATATTGGATCAGTAGTTGGATTATACCCTACAGCAGTAACAATTAAGGAACTTGAAGACGAAAATTTAGGTTTTGCAGGAGAAACAGTAGAAGAAATGAAAAGAAAGATGGAAAAATAAGTTTGGGGTGATACATTATGAAAGTAATATTTAACAGAAGAAGTATAAGAAAATATAAAGATAGACCAGTAGAAAATGAAAAGGTTGATAAACTTCTAAGAGCGGCTATGCAGGCTCCATCAGCAGGTAATCAACAACCATGGGAGTTTATAGTTGTTCAAGAAAAAGATAATTTAAAAAAGCTTTCGGGAATGAGTCCTTACTCAAAGCTTATCGCAGATGCTCCCGTAGCATTTGTATTATTAGCAAATGAGGATAGAATGAAATTCCCTGAAAATTGGCAACAGGATATGGGAGCAGCAGCACAAAATATTTTATTAGAAGCTGTAGAATTAGGATTAGGAGCAGTATGGTTAGGAGTAGCTCCATTAGAAGACAGGGTAAACTATGTGAAAAAAATGTTTAATTTACAAGATACTTTAAAGCCTTATTGTGTAATAGCTTTAGGTTATCCAGCAGAAGGAGAAGAAAATAAATTTATTGATAGATATGACGAAACAAGAGTGCATTTTGAAAAGTTTTGAGGAAAAAGTTGTTGAAAAGAATTTTGCCAAAGAAGATCAAATAAATGAGATTTCGAAGTCTAGGGACACTTAAGTGTTGTTCAGAGCAAATGATTAACATCTGCCTTAAAGGAATACTAATTGAAAAGTAGACTTTAAAGGGAGATGTTTTTATGCCTGGGAGTCTAAGAATACAAAATATATGTCATCAGTATGAATGCCATTTAGTTAGAAGGAAATTAGCTGTTTTTGTAGAATAATGTTTTTATAGATAAAACTGGAGGTATGTATAATGAGAAGGTGGCATAGAATCTTATGGATAATGGTGACAGTGCTAATGGTGTTTAGTTTTTCTTCTTGTAAAAAACAGGAAAGTGCAGAATTAAATAATCCAATATCAGAGGAACAGAAAGTAAAAGAGGATAATGTTGTAAAAGAACAAAAAAGGATGATGATTTCTCCATATACTGGTGAAGAAATTGAAGAGGATACATATAAAAACATTCCTTTTATGGCTGTAGTTGAAAATCATAGGGCGGCAAGACCACAGTCTGGGCTTTCAAGTGCTGATATTTTATTTGAAACACTGGCTGAGGGTGGAATACCAAGGTTTATAGCTTTATTTCATAAGAACAATGCAGATGAGATAGGACCAATAAGAAGCATCAGAGCATATTTTTTAGATATTGCCAGAGAATACAATCTTCCCTTTGCCCATTGCGGAGGAAGTCCAGATGCTTTAGAAACTATACGAAATAAGGGACTTATGAGTTTAAATGAATTTGCTTATGGTCCATATTATTACAGAGATAGATCAAGAAGAGCACCCCATAATCTTTATACATCAAGTCACAGAATTACAAAGGCAATAGAAAAAAATGACTATATCAGACAGCCACAAAGTGGATTGGAATTTGATGAAAATTTTTGGAAGAATGAAACTTTAACTAACGCTAATGATATTAAAATAGTTTTTAATGGATTTTATACAACAAGTTACATTTTTGAAAATGGTTTATATAAAAAATATATGAATGGTGAAATTGCAATAGATAAAAACAACAATAATCCCCTGACAGCAAAAAATATAATAATACAAATTGCAAAACTTAATTATAGAAATGATGAAAAAGGAAGAATTGATATAGATTTGATAGGTAAGGGAGAGGGATTTTTAATAAGCAATGGTAAATACATAAAAATAAAATGGAGCAGAGCAGGTGTAAAATCAAATACAAAAATTACAGATGAAAAGGGAAATCAAGTATATTTTAATGTAGGAAATACCCATTGGTGTATAGTGGATCACTCAGCAAAGATAGAAATAAAATAGATATTCAAACTGCAGAAGAAATTGACTGTAATAAAGGAGATGTACTCTATTGATAAAATTAATAAACATATCTACATTTGCAACTGATTTGAAAAGATTTGAATACGATTCTGAAAGAATGACTGCTTTTTTAAAAAGAAACAATCTAGATGGCTTTGAAGTTCTTAATATTAATAATTGGAATGGGGCACTACCACCTAAAAACACCATAAAAGGAGTTCATCTTAGATATTTCCCAATATGGTTAGATTTTTGGAAAGAAAATAACTGTGAGTTAATAAATCAATTTAAGACTATGGATAACGTTGAGAAATATTACGGTGGAAGGACAAGGGATACAATTATCGAACACTACAGAGATGAAATAACTAAAGCATCTATGTCAGGGGCACACTATGTGGTTTTCCATGTAAGTCATGTTCAGCTGGAGCATACATATACCCATAAATTTACCTATTCTGATTTTGATGTAGCTACTGCAGCAATTGAACTTATAAACGAAATTTTCAGGGGAATAAAGACGGAAATAACTCTTCTTTTGGAAAACCTATGGTGGCCCGGCTTAACTTTTTTAGATAAGAAAATAGTTGAGGAACTGTTAAACAGGATAGAATATCCTAATAAGGGATTTATGCTTGATACAGCTCATCTTATGAATACAAATCCATATTTAAAAAATCAAGAGGAAGGGATAGAGTATATTCTTGATACAATAAGAAAGATTGGTGACTTAAAACAGCATATAAAAGGATTACATTTAAATTGTTCTTTATCAGGAGATTATATACTTCAGTATTTAAATGATAAAAGTGTTAAATTTAATAGTTTCGATTTTTACAATGCCTATGGTGAGGTATTTAATCATATATTCAATATAGACAGGCATTTGCCTTTTAGCAGTCCAAAGGTACGAACTTTAGTTGAGTATATTAATCCGGATTATCTGACCTATGAGTTTTTAAGCAGCAGCCTTTCACAGCTTGAAGAATATATTTCAATTCAAGATAAAGCTTTAAAATAGAGTATGTAAATTATTTTGGAAAAAACTTTAACAACAGGAGTGAAGTATATGTTTCATAAAAATAGTTTATCAGAAAAATCACCAATAAACCAGTTTTTATTTAGTCTTGGTTTCTTTTTATACTTTTCCAAACCTGTGTTAAAGCATATTAAGGAATTAAACGTATTATATTAAATTTTTTAATATTATTTAAAGAATTTAATATTAATATATACCTGGTTAAAACTCAAGCAGATTAATTTTACGGGTATATTAGGTAGTATAAAAAGTTGTCCAAAATTGAAATTAGGGGGGGTAAAATTGATTTTGAATTTTTAGGTGTAGTTGTGTGAGTAAATTAATTTGTTTATTGGAGTTTAGTGATGATTAACGCAGATGTAGACAAGATAAAATAACGGCAGTCAACCTAGATTTAAAACCTAGATTTAATCTGTCGGCTGTTTTTGTACTTATAGGCTAATTAGCATATAAAAATACATTAAAGATATTTTAGTATAAAAATTTAATTATAATTTATAGAGTTTTGAGGAGAGTGATATACATGTCAGGTAAATTTATGCTAGTTAAAAAAATAGTTATACCAATAATTACCTTTGTAGTAATGACATCACAATTAACAGGTTGTACAACGCTAGCCAAAAAGAAATGGTTAATTTAATCAATAAAGGTCAAACAATAACACTGGAAGTGGCAAATCCAAACTATGGAGTTATGAAAACAAAACAAGACATTCAAAAAGAATCCCTTCAAAACTGGATACAATTAGACCAGTTAAAAACACATCCAGAGTTTAGAAGGGAATTTGACAAGTTATTAAACATAAACATTGTAACTGAAAATGGGGTAAATGGAAAATCTGGTTGTATTTATGTAGATAGTGAGGGGGATAGGAATGGTAATACAACCTTAGCAGATGCACTAAAAAATTCAGTCTTTGTGGAACAATACTTATTACACACAGAAAATAATTTAAAAATAAAAGAGTTAGCACCAAAGGCATATACAGACATAAAAAACACAAAAGACGTATCAGCATTAATAGCTTCAATTAACGCATATTACAACCTGTTAGATGAACCAGGAGCAACAGAATTTAAAGGTAACCAATTAATAACAAGAGAAGATTTTTACACATTGGTATTTAAAGCAGAAACACCAGTACAGAAACTAGAGTCAGACAAATTATTTGAATTAGCAATAGGAGGCAAAACAGATAAAAGCATCTATGCACAAAGTGTAGCAGACTATGGTTGGTTACAAACAACCACAAAGAGTTTAGATGCAAAATCATATAAAGGAACAATGTCAAGGGCAGAGGCAGTTTACTTAGTAGTAAACAAATATTTACCAGACTTATTTAAAGAAGTTACAATCTTTGATAAGGGATATAAAGATACAAAAAATGCAGGGGATTTAGTAAAGAAATTAGGGTTGAAGGAAAATGGGGTACCAAAGGAAAAGTGGCAATTTTACACCTTGGCATATATGCTCAAGCACCCAGATGAAGGTTTACAAGAAGAAATGTATAAAGCAATGGTAATATCAAAGAGTCTTGATTTAATGAGAGGAGACGAGTCAAGATGGGATGAGGCAATAACAAAGGAAGAGGCAATAAGGCTTGTAATTGACACACATCTAGCAGTAAATGATATACAGGGATATAAAACTACAATTGAATATGGAAAAATGAATGAGTCTAAGTTTGATGTAGCATATTCAGAGGATAAAGTATTAGGATACACAGAAGATGGATATGCATATGGAGAAAACTGGGTAGAACTTCCTAAAGGAACCACAGGAATTATAGACCCATATCAAACATTGGATAATGGAATGAAACTAGTAGAAGTGAAACAAATGTTAAAGGAATATGAGGCTAAGTGGAAAAAAGAGAATAAGAGTTTACATGAGATAGATGCATTGAAATCAGAAATAGCAAAGGGTTTAGGAACAGATATAGCTACATTAAACGCTATACCAGATTCAGAGATAGCGAAATTTGTACAAAAAGAAAAAGAAGAGAAAGAGATATTAGCAGAGGCTAAGAAGGTGGCAGATACAAGTAAAATTAAACAAAGCACAAATAATAAAAAGACACCACCAAAAACAGTTAAGAAAGGGACAACAAATACAAATACAAAGAAGAGTAATGTAACGGCTAGTAAAAATTCACCATATTCAAATATAAAACTTCCATATGGGGCACGAGTAATAACTTCAAAGGAAGAGTTTGATGATTATGTAGCAAAGGATAAAGTAAACTTCTCAAACCATGGAAAAATACCAGTATTATACAAAGGAGTAGTTTATATGTGCACCCATAGTGATATAAAGGCATTAAATATGCGCACGGACAGGGCTGGGTTTGAGTGGTATTTAAATGATCAAATAGTCATAGGTGGACTAGACCCAGATTACATCAGAGGAAGTTTACAGGATCACAAGTAATAACTATATTTAGAGGGTGGTGAAAATAGATGTCATTGAAGAATAAATTAGAGGGGAGGATGAGGATAGTATTATCAATATTGATAATACTATCACTCCTCCTAACTCAATTCAATCAAATAGTTTTAGCAGGAAGTAATAATGTAGGTACTCCTCCAATTGGAGGAGATAATGGAGGAGGAGGTAGTGGGGGAGTAAGTTCTGGATCTCAATATACATGGTCTAGTACACAAGTCGGGTTTAGAGTAACATTAGTAGATAAGTAAGCGTCAAAAACTCCCCACCTCGGAATGAAGCAGGGAGCTGTATATAATACTTATGTAGTTTTAATTTGTATACGGCAAGACTCTGGCGGG
>NZ_AZQP01000002.1 GCF_000601455.1 Fervidicella metallireducens AeB | reverse complement strand
ACTTCCAATTCTTAACAATAATATTTATTCGACAAACTGGTAATATTTCCTTCTACTTTGATAAAAAAATTTTTAAAGTTATAAATTCTCTTATATAAATCCGACATTCACATTTATTAAGTAAAAAGAGATATTTTTTTTATTAAATTGACAGTATTTTTTTACTATTATATTGTAATAAATTTTTAAGATAATTTCAATTATTTAACCTAATTAAAATTTTTGGTATTTACGTACAGAGATTTTTTCAATTAAAAAAGGGGTAAAACCCCTAAATTTCAACTCCACATTCATTCAACATCCATTCTATATATATTCCATAACCCATATCAGGTCTATTTACAAAAACATGGGTAACAGCGCCTATCAGTTTGCCATCCTGAATAATAGGACTACCACTCATTCCCTGGACAATACCACCAGTCTTTGATAAAAGCTCCTTATCTGTAATTCTTATAATCATACTTTTAGGATTTGGTCTGCTCTGCTCAGTTAGCCTTTCAATATATATATCATATGCTTTAACATCTGCTCCCTCAACTGATGTTAATATCTTTGCCGGTCCTTCCTTTATCTCACTTTGTCTTGCAATTGGTATTGCTTTATTGTAAATACCATTAGATGCACCAGTAGTTAATTTGCCATAAATTCCAGACATTGTATTTTTTTCAAGAATTCCTAGAACATCCTCTTCTGAAAACATCCCCCTGAGTTCACCAGGCTTACCTCTAGTTCCCTGTTCTACTGCTATTATTTTAGCATTATATATCTTCCCATCCCTGACAGGGAGCTGTAATCCTGTGTCTACATCGTTTATTGGATGACCAAGAGCTCCAAATCTTCCAGTTGAAGGGTCATAAAAGGTCAATGTTCCCACACCTGCAGTTGAGTCTCTTACCCAAAGTCCTATTTTATATTGGTCTGAATTTTTAACCTTTGTTGGCGTTACCTTAACAGTTTTTAACTGACCTTTTCTGTTTAGGTTTATATTTAATTCCTTTTCACCGAATTTCCCAATGATATTGGATAAATCTTCACTTGAATTTAATTTTATACCATTTATATCTATTATCCTATCTCCAATTTCAATTCCGGCAGAAGCTGCAGGACTCTGCTTTTTACCTGTTGCAGTTTCAACGTCTGAAAAACCCACAACTAAAATCCCGTCAGTAAAAAGCTTAACTCCAATAGGCTGTCCTCCTGGAATGACCTTAACTTCTGGAAGAAGACACAAGGTCATTTTTCTAACTGGAAGTATACCAAACAATTTTATACTTATATCTATTTTATTTGAAGTTTCTAAATCATTATCTTTATATTTTTCATTTTCCACTTTATATAAAAAATTGGATTTTATTTTGCTATTTTCAAGGTTAATAAGATTGTTTTTACTCTGGGTGATCTTTATATTTCCAGGCATGAACATTACGTTGATAGTAGCTATCAGAAATATAAAAAACAAAAGAGAAATCATAGGTATAACAATTTTAAAACCTCTTTTTTTCAAATTAATCACTCCTCTTCACACCTTTTTTAAGTCACCTTCCTTTCTTACTTATAAATTAACCTAATTGGAGATTATATATACTATAATAAAGAGTGCAATTATTACAATATGAAGTCAGATTGTAAAGCTTCAACAATTTTGAAAAAAAAAAAAACATGCACTACTTATTGTGCATGTTGTCTAAATCTTTGTTTTTAAAGAATCAGCCAGTTCTAGCATTTCTTTTGCATGATTTTTAGTTGTTTCAGTTACTATCGCCCCGCCAAGCATTCTAGATAACTCATTTACCTTTTCGTCCTTATTTAAAAGATTAACTGTCGTTGTGGTTTTGTTATTTATTACCAATTTTTGAATTTTATAATGATTATCTGCCATAGAAGCAATCTGTGGTAAGTGAGTAACGCAAAAAATCTGATGTTTTCGCGAAATAAGACACATTTTCTCTGCCACAGCCTGAGCTGTTCTTCCACTGATTCCAGTATCAATCTCATCAAATATCAAAGTAGGAATGCTGTCTACATCAGCGACAACACTTTTAATTGCAAGCATTATCCTAGACATCTCACCACCAGAAGCAACCTTACTCAATGCTCTTAATGGCTCCCCTGGATTAGCAGTTATTAAAAAACAAACTTTATTCTTCCCATTTTCATTTAAATGTGCTGTTTCTTCAATCTGGACTTTAAACTCGGCTCTTTCCATTCCAAGATATTTCAGTTCATTTTCAATATATATTTTTAGCTTATCTCCAGTTTGTTGTCTTATTTTTGTTATTTCTTTTGCATACTCCTCAAGCTTTGTTAAATTAGTCTCCAGTGATCTTTCTAATTCTTCAGTTAGTTCCTCACTTTTCTGTAAATTAGATAACTCTTCAGTTATCTCTTCATTATATTTTAATATTTCTCCAATTGAGTTTCCGTATTTCTTTTTGAGCTTATTTATTGTATCCAGCCTTATTTCTATTTCATTTAATTCTTCGGGATTAAATTCAGCTTCATCTAAATAATCCCTTAATGTTTCAATTACATCCTCAATTTTATAATATACTTCTTCTAGGGATTCCTTTGCATTACTTATTTTTTCATCATATTTTGCTATTGATTCCAGCTGTACTAAGCTTGTACCTATTCTGTCATAAGCGCACTCAGTTTCCTCATCCTTATAAAGTTTATTATAAATAATTGATAAAGTAGATACAATTTTTTCAGCATTTACTAATATATTTTTTCTCTTTTCCAATTCTATGTCTTCATTTAATTTAAGCTGGGCTTCAGTTATTTCATTAATTTGAAAAGAAAGAAGATCTATTCGCCTTAACTTATATTGCTCATCTGTCTTTAATTTCTGAAGCCTTCCCTCAATCTCTTTAGTATCAGCAAACAACTTGTTATATTCACTTTTTAACTGTTTAAATCCATCCACACAAAAAGAATCTAAAATATGTATATGTTTTCCCTCATCTAATAAAGACTGATGTTCATGCTGACCATGAATGTCTATTAAAAGCTCTCCTATCTGCTTTAAGAGGTTTAATGTAACGGTTCTTCCGTTTATTCTAGATATGCTTCTTCCACTTTGATTTATTTCTCTTGTTATAATTAGCAAATCATCATATTCTATTCCATTTTCCTTAAGTATATTAATCAGCTTATCACCCTTAACCTCAAAAACTCCTTCAACAAAAGCATTCTCCTCACCAGTTCTTATAATATCTCTGTTTTGTTTATCCCCAAGTAAAAAATTTACAGAATCTATTAAGATTGACTTTCCAGCTCCCGTTTCGCCAGTTAAAATATTTAATCCTTCATCAAAACGTAGCTTTACTTCATCAATTAGAGCAAAATTTTTAATGTGAAGTTCCAGGAGCATATGATACCCTCCTACTCATTTAGCATTTTTTTGAATTTATATACAATCTCCTGTGCTCTTTCAGCTGAACGACACAAAACAAAAATAGTGTTATCTCCAGCCAATGAACCAACTATACCATCCCACCCAAAAGTATCAATTGCTTCTGCTGCTGCTGAAGCTGAACCTGATAATGTTTTTAAAACTATTGTATTGCCTACGTAATCCATATGTACAACTGTCTGAACAAATATATTAACTAACTTCTCCGACATAATGTTTTCCCCATGTGTTATTGCAGCATATTTATATCTTCCGTTTGATGCTAAAACTTTTATGAGTTTAAGCTCTTTAACATCCCTTGAAACAGTAGCCTGGGTAACATCAAACCCTAGTTTTCTTAGTTCGTCCACTAATTCTTCCTGAGTTTCAATGTCCTTTTGACCAATTACCTCAAGAATTTTGGCATGTCTTGTAATTTTCATTCCAATAACCCCTTTCTTTTAAATAGACCTTTGTTTTAACTTTGTTCGTAAAATATCATAAAAACTTCTGCCTGCAACTTTTATCAATTTGGCACTGAATGGAGCTTCTTAATTACAACCTTATCTCCACTCATTAACTTAAATCCCTGCTGTCCATCTACAGTTAGATAAACTTCTTGATACCCATCATCCACCTCTACTGTAATAACATCACTTTCAGAGACTATTAAAGTTCTGGAATTTAGTGAATGTGGGCAGATTGGAGTAATCAGTATTACATTTACATTGGGGCTTACTATGGGCCCTCCTGCAGACAAAGAATAAGCTGTGGAGCCTGTTGGTGTAGATATAAGCAGGCCATCAGCAAAATATCTATCAAAGTAATTATCATCAATATAGGTCTTTAAATTAATTATTCTGGATAAAGTTCCTTTTGTCAGACCAATATCGTTCAGACAATAAAAAGTCTCTATTTGCTTATCGTCTTTTATAACAGATGCCTCTAGCATCATCCTTGATTCTATACTGTAATCTCCCCTTAATATATTATCAAGACATGTATATACATCCTTCACTTCAGCCTCTGTAATAAACCCTAAATTTCCCATATTTACACCTAATATAGGAGTTTCAAGCCATAAACATTGACGTGCAGCACCTAAAAGCGTACCATCCCCTCCAAGAACAATAACAAAATCAGCCTTTTTATATATATCAAGTGGTGCATATCCTGAGTCTGGTTTGTTAAGTTGTTGAGACACTATTTCAGTTAATAAAACCTCACAATTTCTCTGTTCCAGCCAGTTTATTATTTTAGAAGTAATTTCTAATTTAATATCCTTTGTCATGTTAACTATAATCCCAACACAAACCACGTGAACACTACCCTTCAACTTATTATTATTCTATAATATGTTTAAAAATCCTCTAAATCACATATTACAAAAATATCTTTTTTCAATATAATTTTTATAGCTCATCATGTGATTTTTTCACAGTTTCAGCTATTTTAGCTTCCCAGTTTTCAAATCCTTCACCGATATTTTCACTCTTTTTTAAATATACCAGATATTCTATATTTCCCTCCGGTCCTTTGATAGGTGAATAAGTTAATCCCTCTACTTTAAAACCAATCTCCATTGCAAAGGACAAAAGGTTAGTTATTACTTCAATGTGGGTCTTTGCTTCTCTCACTACGCCTTTTTTACCCACTTTTTCCTTACCTGCCTCAAACTGTGGTTTTATTAAGGCAACTATTTCTCCGCCATCTCTTAAAAGTTCTCTAGCAACAGGTAAAACCAGTTTCAAAGATATAAAGGATACATCTATTGATGCAAAATCAAGTTTAACTCCTATATCCTCTGGTTTTACATATCTTATGTTTGTTCTTTCCATACATACAACTCTTGAGTCAGTCCTAAGTTCCCATGCAAGCTGTCCATAGCCAACGTCCACTGAAAAAACCTTTGATGCCCCATTTTTAAGCATACAATCAGTAAAGCCACCTGTTGAAGCTCCAATATCCATAGAAATTTTATTGTTTAATTCAATTCCAAATTCATTAATTGCCTTTTCCAGCTTTAAGCCTCCTCGACTTACATAAGGAATTGCAACACCTTTAACCTCAATGATGGCATCTTTTTTAACCTTTTCTCCTGATTTGTCAACCCTTACATTGTCAACAAACACCAACCCTGCCATTATACTTTTTTTTGCTTTTTCCCTTGAATCAAAAAAACCCTTTTCAACAAGAAGAATATCAAGCCTTTCTTTACCTTCTCCCATTTGCAACTTCCTTTCAATTAATAAGAAATCGTATTTTTAAAATCAAATATTCTTTAAAATCGTACTATATATTCCTTCTGGGTCTAAACCATATTTCTTATATAAAATATCTAAACTTCCATGTGGTATAAATTCATCAGGATATCCTAATATAACAACTTTGGATTTTGAATTGATACCTGAAATATATTCAAGGACCCCTGAACCAAAACCACCAGCTGTATAATTATCTTCAACGGTAATTATCACATCATATTCATTGGATAATTTGTTTAAAAGAGATTTATCCATTGGTTTTATAAATCTGCAGTTTACAAGTGTTACATTTATATTTTTTGACTTTAATTTTTCTACTGCAGCCAATGCATTTTGAACCATTTTCCCAGTAGCAAGAACAGCAAGTCTTTTACCTTCTTCAATTACTTCCCACTTTCCCAGTCTGATTTCTTCATACTTTTCAAAATTATCTAAGCTATCCCCTCCACGAGGATACCTGACTGCCACCGGTCCATTATACTCAAAACACCATCTAAGCATATTCCTGAATTCATTTATATCTTTAGGTGCCAATAAAGTAATATTAGGTATTGATCTTAAAAATGAAATATCCAATATTCCCTGATGAGTTTCCCCATCCTCTCCTACAATTCCAGCTCTATCAATAGCAAAAACAACAGGTAAATTCTGCAGGCACACATCATGAACCACCTGATCATATGCCCTCTGAAGAAAAGTTGAATATACAGCAAAAACCGGTTTCAAGCCGTTAGAAGCTAACCCTGCTGCCAGGGTAACTGCATGCTGTTCTGCTATACCAACATCAAAAAATCTATTTGGAAACTTTTTGGAAAATTCACTTAATCCTGTACCGTCAGGCATTGCAGCTGTTATTGCAACAAGTTCTGGATTTCCCTCAGCCTCCTTAATCATTTCTTCTCCAAAAGCCTTTGAATAGGTTATTTTAGACTTGGATAGATTTTGCCCCGTTTCTATTTCAAAGGGACCAACTCCATGAAAAACATTTGGGTTCTCCTCCGCAAATCGATAGCCTTTTCCTTTTTTAGTTATAACGTGTACTAAAACAGGTCCCTTTACTGTTTTAGCCCTTTCAAGAACCTCTGAAATCTTCTCTATATTATGTCCATCTATTGGTCCTAAATATGTAAAGCCAAGCTCCTCAAAAAGCATTCCCTGAAGGAGTAGATACTTTAAGCTCTCCTTTACCCTCTCTGCAGTTTTAAAAAGATTATTTCCAAAAGCAGGCACTCTTTTCAATAAAGTTTCAACATCATCTTTCAATGTAATATATTTAGGGTCAGTTCGTAGTTTACTTAGATATCCCGATAAACTTCCAACATTTTCTGAAATAGACATCTCATTGTCATTTAAAATTACAGTTATATTTGTATTTAACGTACCAGCATCATTAAGTGCTTCAAAGGCCATTCCTCCAGTTAAGGCACCATCGCCTATAACTGCAACTACATTATATTTTTCTTTTTTAATATCCCTTGCTCTGGCAATACCTAAAGCTGCAGATATAGATGTACTGCTGTGTCCCGCTGCAAAGGTATCATAAATACTTTCATTAGGCTTTGGAAAACCGCTTAATCCGTTATACTTCCTTAAAGTATCAAAACTATCCTTTCTTCCAGTGATTATTTTATGAACATAGGTCTGATGTCCAACATCCCAAACAATCCTGTCTTCCGGCATAGAATACACTCTATGAAGTGCCAAGGTTAGTTCAACTACTCCAAGGTTAGATGCTAAATGTCCACCTGTTTTTGAAACATTATCAATTAAAAAAGTCCTTAATTCATCTGCCAATTGATATAACTGACTCATATTAAGTTTCTTTATATCTTTTGGATTATTAATGTTCTTTAGTATGGTCATCATCTATACCCCATTTATAATTATTATAAAATTTGCAATATTACATATTACATATAAATAAAACCACCCGCTTATAAGGTGGTCCATATGAAGATTTTTTCTTCAGCAATATGTTATTGTATCATAATTATGCACTCTGTACAACTAAATTTCTCTATACATTCACTAGAATCCTATTAAATCTCTTAAATAAAATCAACTTTCTCGATTTAAAAGATATTGGGTTAAAGAGGTTATAAATCCTGATTTATCAATGTATTCTGCTCTTTTAAGAGCATTTTCTGTATATTGCTCAGCTAGTTTTTGGGATTCCTCAAGTCCAAGTAAACTTACAAAGGTTGACTTTTTATTTGCTGCATCCACCCCAACATTCTTCCCTAGCTTTTCAAGTGTTCCTGTATAGTCTAAAATATCATCAACTATCTGAAAGGCTATGCCTAAATTTTTACTGTAATCCTTAACAATATCAATCATTTCAAATCTTTCTGAAATTACACATCCAGCGATACATGATGCTTCTATCAATGCTCCCGTCTTCTTTTCATGCATCTTATACAGTGTTTCTATTTCTATTTTCTTACCCTCAGACTCAATATCAATTATCTGGCCACCTATCATACCTCTTACACCTGATGCCCTGCATATTTCTTCCATTGCCATTATAAATTTTGGTTTATAATTATATTTTTTTACTGTTTCAATCATTGTTTCAAAGGCTAAATTTAAAAGACCGTCTCCAGCTAAAATAGCATGTGCTTCCCCAAAAACCCTATGGTTTGTCAATTTACCCCTTCTGTAATCATCATTATCCATGGAAGGTAAATCATCATGAATTAATGAATAAGTATGAATACATTCTATGCTGCAGGCAAAAGGCAAAATTTCCTCTGAATCTCCTCCCAGAGCTTTACATATTGCGTTTGCAAGTACAGGACGTATTCTTTTTCCTCCAGCCAGCAGGCTGTATGACATACCATCAACTATACTTTTAGGTGCTTCTTTTATATCCATCATTCTATTTAAATAATCATTTACTATCTTCTGTTCTATTCTAAGCTGGTTTTGAAAATCCATTCTATTCCTCCTCAGGCATAAACCCTTCCTCTATAAGTTCTCCATGTTTTCCCTTTATTACTATATTTATTTTTCTTTCTGCCTCATCCAATTGTTTATTACATAATGCTGCAAGTTCCATTCCATCTTGAAACAGCTTTAAAGAATCTTCAAGTGATAAATCCTTATCCTCCATCTTCTCAACTATATTAGAAAGTCTTTCTAATGCTTCCTGAAACTTTAACTCCTTTTTCTTAGTTGCCATACATCCACCTCCATTTTATCTAGCACCTTACATTCAAGAACTCCATCCTGCATATGCAGTCTGATGTTGTCATCTATTTTAACATGTTTAATATCATTTAAAACCTTTCCATCCTTCTCAGCATAGGAATAACCCCTTGATAAAGCCTTGATTGGACTTAAGGCATCCATTCTGTTTATCAAAATACTATATCTGCTTTTCTTATCTGAAATTTTAGATTCCATCAAAAGTATTAACTTGTTTTGCAGATAATCAACATACTGAATATGTTGTTTAATTTTATTTTCCGGGGAATATTTTTTTACTTTAGCTACTAAATCGTTGACATTATAACGCAAATCAGAAATTTTGCCTTTACTATTTAAAAACAACTCTGTAGAAAGTTTACTGATTTTAAATTTCAAATCACCATACACAGGAACTGCTATTTCCGCAGCATGGGATGGAGTTGATGCTCTAATATCGGCTACAAAATCTGAAATTGTAAAATCTGTTTCATGTCCCACAGCTGAAATAACAGGAATCTTACTACTAAATATTGCCCTTGCAACCTTCTCTTCATTAAAAGCCCAAAGCTCCTCTATAGACCCTCCGCCTCTTCCAACAATTATAACATCCATGTCTTTCATTGTATTAAAATACTCAATACCCTCTATAATACTCTCAGCAGCGCCTATCCCCTGAACCTTAGCTGGTAGAGTAAAATATCTACATTTCTATATCTTCTTGTGGCAACATTAATAATATCCTTTATGACAGCCCCCGTTTGAGAAGTAACAACTCCTACTCTTCTTGGTAAAAGTGGAATTGGTTTTTTCCACTTTTCATCAAATAATCCTTCAACTTCTAATTTCTTTTTAAGCTGCTCGTAGGCTAAATATAAGTCACCTATTCCCTCAGGCTGCATCTTAGTACAATATAACTGGTATTGTCCGTCCCTTTCGTATACTGAAACATAGCCCTCTATAATTACCTTCATTCCGTCTTCAGGCATAAATTTCAAGAAACTGTTATATCCTTTAAACATCACAGCCTTAATCTTTGAATCTTCATCCTTAAGGGTAAAATACATATGGCCAGAAGAATGATACTTAAAATTTGAAATTTCACCTTTTATCAATATATTTCCAAGGAAACTGTTCTCTTCTATAATACCCTTAATATACATATTCAGTTGAGATACAGATATAGCCTCCCTATTCATGGTAACCAGCTGCCTCCAATACATTTTCGATTAACATTGTTGTTGTCATGGCTCCTACCCCACCAGGAACCGGTGTAATATATGATGCTTTCTGACTGACCTTTTCAAAATCAACATCTCCAACCAGCTTACCATTTAAAACACTTGTCCCTGCGTCAATAACCACTGCTCCCACCTTCACCATATCATCAGTAATAAGACCTGGTTTTCCAACAGCACTTATTATTATATCTGAATCCATAAGCTCCGCCTTTAATTCAGCAGTTCTTGAGTGACATATAGTAACAGTTGCGTGTTTATTTAAAAGCATCAATGCAGCTGGTTTTCCTACTATGCTGCTTCTTCCTACAATAGCAGCTTTTTTACCTGAAATTTCAATTTTATACTCCTCAAGTAATTTAATAATTCCCTTAGGAGTACATGGCATCAAACACTGCTGCCCCTTAAAAAGCTTCCCAAGATTAATAGGGTTTAAACAATCCACATCCTTTAGTGGGGAAATAACACTTGTCACTCTATCAGCTGAAATATGCTCAGGAAGTGGCAGCTGTAGCAAGATTCCATGTACATCCTCACGTTTATTTAGTTCTTCAATCAGTTGTATTAAATCCCCTTCCCTTGTATCCTCCGGCAGATTATAACTAAATGAATTCAATCCAGTTTCTAAACAAATCTTTTCCTTGTTTTTAACATATGATAGGGAAGCAGCATCAGAACCCACTATTATTGTTGCAAGCCCTGGTTTTATTCCCCTTTCACTTTCTAATTTTTTAATTGCTGCAGCTAATTTTATTCGAATATTTTTTGCAACCATTTTCCCATCAATTATTTCTGCCCTCATATTATCACCTCTTGTATTTTTCAAGTCCAATAAAAGCACATCCTGCTGCATTATCTGACGCATATTTATTATCTGAAAAGAAAATAATGTCTTTGTATTTTTCCTTGAAGTAGCACTTCAAAAATATGCTTGAAGCCACACCCCCAACTAAAAGTATCGGTAATTCATTTGTTTTTAACAAATTATTAAAAACCTTTTCCAGTGTCTTTGAAATACATATCATAACAGCCTTTGCAATTTCTTCTTTATTATATCCTTCCTCTATATATTTCAAACCAAGGGTTTCCTGACCTGAGAAATTAAAATAAAAACCATCAACTTTAGAAGGGATGCGAAGGTTAGTATCACAAGGTTTAATTGCAAGTTCATCAATATCTTTTCCTGCAGGAAAAGATAGCCCCATTGCAACGCCAATTCTGTCAATAAACTGTCCAATACTTATATCCTTGGTTCCCCCAATAATTTCAACGGAATAATCATTATCTTTGCTTACCTTCAGAATTTCAGTTGTTCCACCAGACATATGTACAGCAATAAATTCTTTATAAGAAAAATTTATTGAACGACAGGCCCCTTCAAGGTGCCCTTCCTGATGGGAAGTTTTATATATTGGAACACCTGAAGTATAAGCTATTGATGATGCAATGCTTTCTCCTGCTTTAAAAACCGGCATATAGGAACCTTCTACCGGTCTTGGTCTAGTACTGACACAGACTGCATCAATTCCTTTTGTAAAAGGGCTATTAAGTAAATCAGGAAGATTTTTTACATGCTGAAAAAGGGCATCAGACTGTCTTAAGCCCCTTTGCCCTTGTTCTACATTCAATAGTTTCCTTGCGTCATATAATATTTCACCATCTTTTACAACAGCCACTGAAGTGGTGTAATTACTTGTATCAATTCCCAGTATTTTTGCCATAATTTATACTTCCTTAATTACGTTTCCTAAAATACCATTAACAAAGTTAGGAGAATTATCCCCTCCAAATTTTTTAGCCAGCTCAATTGCTTCATTAACTGCAACAACATTAGGTACATCTTCCCTATATAGCATTTCGTAGATAGCCAGCCTCATAATTGCCAGATCTACCTTTGCAATTCTGTTTATCTTCCAGCCCTTTGAGTATCTTTCAATATATTCATCAATTTTTGTAATGTTTTCCTCTGTTCCCTTTACACAGCTAAAGATAAATTCTTTCTCCTCTTGACTAAATTTCACCTCTACATTTTCTTCAAAATCATCCAAGGCCTCTTTGCTGTCAATAGAAGTAACATCCATCTGATATAGCACCTTCATTGCTGCTTCTCTTGCCCATTTCCTACTCATGTGTATACCTCCATCTATTGTTATTTCCAACCATCAGGTAGAATCTTTTCTATTATTTCGATTATACTCTCTTTATTATCTATCTTTTTGCCTATATAATACCCTAAATAAACGCATATTACAATAAAGACAGTCTTAAAAAAACCTATAATCAATACAAATATTGATATAATCAAACCAATTATTGCTCCTAAAGACTTCCCTTTATTGTTATTAAAAAAAGTAAGCAATACTTCTTTCCACATATCGCCACCTCTCTAACTCAAGCGAAGCTTGTTACCAGCAGCTACATCAGTTATTATTACCTTAACTTCTCCAACGGGTATTTCTGCAATCGTCTCAATATAAGTTTTTACATTCTGCTGTATTTCCTTTACCGTTTCTGTAACATTGATATCAGGCATAATATTTCCCTTTATCATAATATCAATGTTGTCTTTTCCAGGTTTAACCATAACATTAATGTCTCTTATACCCCTGGACTGACTTGCAGTTTTAATTGCCATTGACTTTATTGTTTCATTTGTTATATTTATCATGCCACCCTCAGTGTATTTTATTACTCCAGCCCCTCTTCTCTCACCTGCTACAAGGGAAATTAAAAGTTTTATGTTTAACAGGATAAATGCTGCTGCTATCAGAGCAAAGTATGACGTTTCAAATAAATTATTAACTATCCTTTCTACATAATCCCTTGGAATGTATCCAAAGGGAATAAGGATAATACTACCAAAAAATGCTGTTAAAACCAAAAGGTAAACAAACATCAGAAACTTATCTAAGGTTTTCATTTTTTTCACTCCTTACAATCTAATAAACCCTCTGATAGCAGAGGGTTAAATAGCATTATTTCGTTTTTTGAGTTACCTCTTCTTCCTTTGATTCCTTTACTACATTTATTCCCTGTATATGTATATTAACTTCAACAACGTTTAAGCCTGTCATTGTTTCAACAGCTTTTTTTACATTTTGTTGAACCTCCCAAGCTACCTCTGGTATTCTAACACCATATTCAACGATTAAATATAAATCAATTGAAGTTTCAGTTTCTCCAACTTGAACTTTAATTCCCTTATTGCTGGATTTCATACCAAATTTCTCAACAATATCGTCTGTAAACCCTCCACTCATAGAAGCAATACCCTTTACCTCAACTGCTGCCAATGATGCTATCACAGCAACAACATCAGAGGCAATCTTAATTGCTCCATTTTCTGTGGATGTATTTATATTTTCTACCATTATTTGCACCTCCTGCATATATAAACCCTTAGACTTAGTTTACATCTATTATATCAGAAAATCAAGATGTTTACAAAATACTTGAAAAATCACATACCAAAAAGGCATTTTAAAAAATTACAAGAACGTCATAGATAATTGCTTAAAGTGGATGTCATAAAATAACTTAAACTTATGCAATTATCCCCGACGTTCTAAAATACATTACCTTATTAACAGTCTGAGTATATAGAATATGTTCCAAACTAATTAAAACTATTATTTATAATTACTGTTGACCTTTAATAATTATGTTTGATGGCGATATACCAGTTGTTGATACAATATCATCTGTTAACTGAGCAATTTTGTCCTTTGTTAGTTCTTCACTTGTTTTAACAACCAGTTCAACACCCATTTCATCTACAAAACAAAGTGCATCCTCAAATCCTCTCTCCTTTGCCTTTGTTTCAATTGTGTTTTCCTTATTGCTTATATCCTGAAGTTTAAAGAGTTTTGTTTGAGCTATCTGCTTTGCTTCCTTGTTAGCTTCTTTGCTGTTTAAAATATCCTCTAATTCTTGTTTTAAACTACTTCTTTGGTTCTCTCTACCCATTCTTCCCTCAACAAAAAAGCTGGCTGTCTCTTTGCTATTGTCAGTCTTAAATGTATTAGGAGTATTTTCATTAAATTTTCTAGCAAAATACCCAACACAGCCTATAAGTGCGATTAATACAGCAATAACTATTGTTTGTCTTCTTAAATTTGACATATTATCCCCCCACAACTTTTTTTATAGAATATTTATATGTATATTTTTTTAACAATATTCTAATTCCTTTTCATAGGAACTACTGAAACCTTATGAATTGGTATGTTTAGTACTGTTTTTACAGCATTCTGTAAATTTTCCCTTATATGAGGAATACTTGCTCCCTCTGCGACAACAACCACTCCGCCTATGGCGGGATTGACCTGTTTTACAACAAATGGTTTGTTGCCACCTGATTCACTGATTATTACTATATTCGTGCTTTTACTATTCTCAGTTGTTATTCTATGTCCTCCCTGGGTATCCTTTTCCTCAATTTTTTTATTAACATCATTTACATTAACTGCAGGTACAGATTCAGAACCACCTTCAAAATATATCATAACAGAAACCTTTCCTACACCTTCCATCTGAGATAAGATATCTGTTAAATCCTTCTTAACCTTCTCCTCATAAGAACTTGAAGTAGAAACTAACTGAGCATTAGTATTTACTTCAACAGTGTTTTTAGCCTTAGTTTTTTTACTGTTTGTTAGACTGGTTGTTATATCCCCAATTAAAATCAGAAGTACCCCGCAAAGTAAAAGTATTACCATGTTGATAAAAACCTTTTTTTGTTTTTGTTTAAAAATCTTATCTAACATCTTATTCCAATCCATATACATCCCTCACTTTACTTTAAAAACTTTATAGTTTCAGGATTGACGTTAAATTTTTCCCTTAAAAGTTTGACTACCCTTTCGTCCTTTTGTGCTTCCTGTTCATCCTGCTGCTGGGAAATTACAATTTTCTCAACCCTTTTAACTTTTTCAGTATCTTCTCTTTGTTTTAGTTCTATAGATGTAATTTTTGTATATTCATAGCTGTCTTTATCTTCATTTACATTAATGCTGCTAATCTCATATCTTTTACCTGTTGAATAAAAAATCTCCTTTTCAATTTCTTTTACTAAATTACTTTTAAATACATCCATCCTTTGTTTTTCAACCTTATTTCTTAAATCAATATTTTCAAAATCTGTACTATTTTGCTGCAAATCCTCCATGTACTTTGAAACATAAGTTTCAATACTGACATTTCTATCAAACAACTTAAATACTGGGGTCAAAATAATTATTATCACAATCAGCCCTGTTGTAATCTTTGCATATTTTTTCATACTGTTAGAAGGAAGGAGCATATCAACAAGAACCATAAAGATTACAGCAGTGACAACAGAAACAATCCAATTTTTTATAACTTCAATCATATGTATCACCCTACCATCATAACTAGCTTTCCAGTTGAAGCTACTATTGTAATCATAATAAAAAACATTATGGCAACAGATAAAACACAAATAAATATCATAGTCAGTGAACTGCCTGTAGCACTAAGACAATCAACAATCCTTTTGTCTACAACAGGTTCCATAACAGCTCCAACGAATTTATATATAAGTGCAAGGATTATTATTTTAATTAAAGGAAAAACGCATATAAAAATCATAACCAGCAATCCACCTATGCTGATAGCATCCTTAAGCACTAAAGAATATCCTGCAACGGTGGTAATAGCATCAGAAAGACATTTACCTACGATTGGTATAAAATTATCAACAGCAAACTTTGCAGACTTCAAAGCCACTTGATCAATGGTTGCCGAAGCATTACTTCTGATTGTAACTATTCCTACAAATATAGTCATAATAAATCCTAAAACCCAAAGGCTTACTTGTTTTATTAACCCGCCAAGTTTTGAAATCTTTATGCTGTCACTGAGATTATCAACAATATTTATTACCACAACTAAAATAGTTAAGGGCAGAACTAAATCCCTGATTATATCACTTGTAACCTTTAAGATAAACATAACTATGGGATCAAGGGTTGCCGCAGAAGCAAATCCTCCAACTGCCGCTATTAAAACAATTAAAGGCGGCATCAGGGAATTCATAAATTCTACCATATTGCTGATAGTTCTTTGTCCTAGTTGGACAGCTGTTGAAAAACTTTTTATTATAACTACTACCATTACCAAAAAACATGCATAATAAGCAATCTTGGAGACACCATCATCAGAAAAAGCATTTTGGATATTCTGAAGCAGTGCACAAAATATCCCAATAAATAAAAGTTCTACTAACAGCTTTGAATTCAATAAGATTTCTTTAAACATAAATTTTAAAAGACTATTTGTAAAATCCTTGACTGTGATACCCAGAGAACCATTTTTTTTGTAGGATTCTATCATTTTTGAAAAGCTGATTTCAGGCAGATAATCAACCTCCTGCTGAAGACTTTGTGCAAAACTTTCAAGCTTTGATATATCAACGCTGGTCTGTTCATCTGATATTGCATATGCCTTTGTGCTTACACACAAGAACAAAATTATCAGTAAGTAAAATATTTTTTTACCCATATACATCACCCTATGGCATTATTTTCAGAACCATATCCATAACCGCCATTAATACGGGAATTGCCAGTGTAATAATCAATATCTTACCTGCAAACTCAATCTTACTGGCTATGGAAGACTGTCCTGAATCTTTACATATCTCCACACCAAAGGATGCAAGATACGCTATTCCTATTATTTTTAGTACAGTATTTAAATATATAACATCAATATTTATCTTCAGTGCTATCTGTTGAAGTGCTTCAACTACCACAGTTAATTTACTGAGCATCAAAAGAAAAATTACAATTCCAGTGGCAAGGCTTATTTGTAGTGCTATTTCAGGTTTTTCATTTTTAAGCAGGACTACAATCATAGCCGCTAAAAGACCTATTACCAACACCTTAGATATATCCATAAAATCACCTACTAAAACTGAAACATTGTTCTGACATTATCAAAGAGCTTTGTTATGAGTCCTAGAACCATCATCAAAACTACCACTAATCCTGCCAATGTAATTAACGTTGCCTGTTCTTTTCTTCCAAGGCCTTCAAAAATCTTGTCCAGAATTGCAATTAAAATACCCACAGTTGCTATTTTAAAAATTAAGCTTACATCAACCATTTTTTCACCTCTTTTACACAAGTAATATTATTAATATAGCCCCTGAACATACCCCAAGATATTTATAGAGCTTTTCATTTTTACTTCTTGTTTCCTCAGCCCTTTTCTCAAAGGCCTCCATTTTTTTAATAGTTATATTAAAATTCTTCTTCTGTCCTTCAAGATCACTGCTGCCAACACTCTGCATAAATGCTGCAATTACTTCAACCTCTTCTTTTTCCAAATAGAGCTCATTTTTTAATTTGTTAAAGGCTAAATAGAATGCTTCAACCACATCTGTTACACTTTTCTGATTCAATATATCTGCCATCATACTAAAAAGCATCGAAATATTGTTTTCGGTTTTTTCAGAAACATATATCAATGCTTCCATCAGTGGTGTTGCTGAGTAAACAATTTCTGTCTCAAGGATATTCAATGCGTACTGCATTGCCCTGAGCTGATTAACTCTTTCAGAGTACACCCTTGCATAGCTGAAGCCTAATATAGTTGTTGCTGTTATAACAATAAGGCTTCCAATCAACTTTAACATCTTTATCCCTCCTGTTTCATTTGTTATATTTTTATAATTTCTTCAATAGTCCCTGGTCCACTTCTTCTGCTCAGTATTACTATTCTTTCAAAGGCTTTATTTTCAATAAGTATTTTAACCCCTTGCCTTTTTTGAATTTCATTAAAATTTCTTCCATGCACTGTTGCTATTATCTTCACCCCTGAATTTATTGCATCCTCTATAGCCTCTGCATCTTCTACACTTCCGATTTCATCAACTGCAATTATCTCCGGAGACATTGACCTTAAAAGCATGAACATCCCCTGAGCTTTAGGACATGCATCTAATACATCAGTTCTAATTCCAACATCTCTTTGAGGAACGCCTAAATAACATCCTGCAATTTCTGATCTCTCATCTACAAGACCTATTTTAAAACCCTTTATGTTAAAATCCCTGTCTCCAGAACTTAAAACCCTTATAATATCCCTTAACATAGTTGTTTTACCACAACCTGGAGGGGATGCTATTAAAGTGTGTTTTATACCTTCACCATAAATTTCTTTAATTATTTTATTTCCACAGCCTTTTATTTCCTTTGCTATTCTTATATTCATTCCAGAAATATTTTTCATAGTTCTTATATTTCTATCTTCCATTACAATTCTTCCTGTAAGTCCAACCCTGTGTCCTCCCTTTAAGGTTAAAAAACCCTGTTTCAGCTCTTCCTCAATAGAATAAATTGAGTAATTACTCATAAGGGTCAAGGTCTTTTCAATATCTTGTCTTTCTACAATTACCGGTCTGCTAAGTAGAAATGACAATACCCCATCCTCATTTAAAAACATATCCTGTCCCTTTTTATAAACCATAAAAGGTCTTTCAGCCCTTAATCTGATTTCTTCTATGGAACTTATATCTTCATCTGAAATTTTCGTTAATATGCTGCTTAGTTTTTTTGGCAAAGCAGGAAGTATATCTTTTTCTAATGTATTTCTTACATAACTCTCATCTCTGGCATACATCTGCATGTCCCCCTTTCTTAATATAATGTTTATTAGGATGACTGTGATTTTATAACTTAAAACAAATATATATTTTATAGTTTCAGGATTATTTTTTATAAATGGTTTCACACTTTCTTTTTCAGGCATAAAAAAAGCCCTTGAATTTAATCAAGAGCTTTAACAAGCTATTCGCAGTCGCAGTCACAGTCACATTCCTCATCATCACAACCGCAGTCACAACCACATTCACATTCAAAAGGTAGTGGTTCGTTGCAATTTGGACAAAGTATTTCATCTTCTTCTTCATCTTCAAACATAGCTTCATCAAGATAAACTGTTTCATGACAGTTAGGACATTCCATTTCTATGTATCCATCATCTTCATAGTCATTCTCGTCATCATCTTCATAGATGTCTTCTTCAATTCTTGCCAAATCTTCATCTATAGCATCAACATAGTCATCAAGCTCTGTTTGAGCTTCATTTAAAAGATCAATCTCTTCAGCCATATCGTCAATGACGTCAATGATTGCTAACAAAAGTTTTCCTTCCTTTGTTTCGTGGTTGATGCCAAGTCCATCTGACATTCCTTTAAGATATGCAACCTTTTCTTTGATAGTTTCCATATATCTTACCTCCTTTTTATATGATAATAATTAACAGTGGCAGAGCCACTGTTAATTATTAATATTATGCATTATACACGTGACATATATTCACCAGTTCTTGTGTCGATTCTTATAGTGTCTCCTTCGTTAACAAACAATGGAACCATAAATGTTGCACCTGTTTCAACAGTTGCTGGCTTTAATGTATTTGTTGCAGTGTCTCCCTTTACACCTGGTTCTGTATGTGTTACTTGTAACTCAACGAAATTAGGTGCTTCTACTGAGAATGCTTCTCCCTTGTAGAATTTAATAATAGCAAACATATTTTCCTTTAAGTACTTAATAGCTTCTTCTACCTTTTCATAGTTTAATGGTATTTGATCATATGTATTCATATCCATGAAATAATATAATGTACCATCGTTATATAGGTATTGCATTTCTTTTCTTTCTATAACAGCTTCAGGGAACTTGTCTGTTGGGTTGAAAGTTCTTTCAACAACTGCTCCTGAAACAACATTTCTTATTTTTGTTCTTACGAATGCAGCACCTTTTCCTGGCTTAACATGCATGAAATCGATGATTGTAAATACTTGTCCATCCATCTCAAAAGTACTACCTTTTCTAAAATCTCCAGCTACTATCATTAAATTATCCCTCCATAAAATATTATTAACAGATTTTATTTTGTTTATACTTTTACTCTTTCTACTATAATGTTATTATATTTTTTGTCAAGAAAAAACTGTTATCAGATTAACAGCAATATCCTTACCTATGTATTATAGCATGTAATGCCATTATATACCCATAAGTACCAAATCCAGAAATCTGACCAATACATGCAGGTGCAACAACAGAATTTTTTCTAAACTCCTCTCTGGAATGTATATTGCTTAAATGAACCTCAACTGCTGGAACATCAACTGATTTAAGTGCATCATAAATAGCATAACTATAGTGTGTATATGCTCCTGGATTTATTATAATCCCATCATATTTGCCCTGAGCCTGGTGAATAAAATTTACTATTTCTCCCTCTACATTGCTTTGAACTATCTTTACTTCTACAGCTAATCTTTCAGCTTCTGAAATAATATCTTTACATAATTCATCATATCCCTTGTTCCCATATATATGGGGTTCCCTTTGACCAAGCAAGTTTAAATTTACTCCGTTAATTATTATAATTTTCATATCTTCACACCTGTTTTTAAGGAATTTTATACAAAATTGACCTTAATATGTACAATAATTGTATTTTAACAAATTTATTGACATATTTCAATTAAATGTTGACTTATTCTAATCATACCCTTTTTTAATAGCATCTAATATTTCATTTATGGTCTCATCAATACCAATGTCATTTTTAATCTCTAGGTCACAATATTTTAAATAAAGTGGATACCTTTCATAAAATAGGGAATATATTCTATCTAAATTATCTTTAAGCAAAGGTCTTGAGTCAGCATCAATATCCTTTACGATATCTTCAATGGGCCTGTTAATAAAAATAATTATAGAATTTTTAGATAAAATATCCATATTAACCTCTTTTTTTACAACTCCGCCACCTGTTGCTATAACCCTTGGAGATAATGATGAAATTTCTTTTATTGCTGTTGTTTCAATTTCCCTGAAAAATTCTTCACCCCTTGAAAAAAGCTGCCTTACACTTTTCCCGGTTTTTTTCTCAATATATTCATCCACATCAACAAAGGGAAGTGATAAGTTGTCAGCCAGCAACCTGCCAATGGTAGTTTTCCCACAGCCAGGCATCCCTATTAAAACTATGTTTTTATTTAAAAATATTCTCCTTGCCATATGTTCCATTGTTGAAATCATAATCAACTACACCTTCTGTTTTATTGTTAGTAAAGAAATAGTTTAAATTTAAAGTAGCATTTAATCTCTCATTTTGTGCCCCTGAAGTAACACCAAAATTTTCTATAACTACAAATCTTTTATCCTTCTCTAAATCAGCAATCAAATTAACTATCTGATTATAGTTGCCTAATAATACTGCTGTACATGATACCCTGTATATTTTGTCTCTATTTGTTGAGACATTATTTGACACTCCACTATTATTTTGCTCTCCGCCATTTAAATCTCCAGAAACACTGATTTCCTTAACACCTATTTCTGTGGCCTCAGCAAAATTAACTGATGATAATGTAACTCCCTTTGATTCTGCTAAGAATTTAAGCCTGTAAGCTATCTCAGCATCACGCTCTAGTTCTGGAATGGCTGAAGTTGCATCTTTAAACTTTTCTTTTAGACCCTCTAACTCACGTTGCTGCCTTTTTATAATTACATTTGCATTTTTTATACTTTCAGCTTTTAGCTGATAAACTTTTATCCTTGAATTAACATCGCTTATCTTAACTAAAACCGGTGATAGAAATAAAGTGTAATAAAGGTAGAAGATAACCATAAAGGCAAGTACAATCAATAGAATTCTCTCTCTTTTTGCTAAATTTTCCATACTTCTACCCCCTAATAACTAATGGTTATTGCTGCCGTGTAATTTAATTTATCAGTATTAAAATTTATCCCTGATAATCTAGCTTCCTTATACTCCGTTGATTCCTGCAGATTTGCAACAAACACACATAAGGAACTGTAGCTTTTAGAATTTGCAATAATACTAATTGTTCCCTTACCAGCTGAAAGATTTGTAATCACAACATCAGAAACCATATATTTTTCAATAGTTCTAACCTTATCTTCTATTGTCTGTTTTTGACTTAAAATCCCCTCAACCATATTTATATATTCCTTATAGCTGGTGATTTTTCTAGATAATTCTTCGCTCTCTTTAAGCTGTGATTCTTTGCTGCTTATTTCTTTAATTAAAGCCTTTTCCTTATTCTGCAGAAAAATGAGTTTACCCGTTGGAATCAAAATGGCAAAGAGTAAAATACCAGCAATTACAAGGGCTATTTTTGCCATTTCCCTTCCTGTATAACCTAATTTCTTTTTCCTTCTAAGTTCATATGGTATTAAATTAAGTTCAGTCATGACCTTACTCCTTTCTAAGCAAAAGCCCTAAAGCACAAGAATACATTTTCAAAGTAAACCCTACAGGTGCCTTTATCTTTAAAGAAATTTTTTCTGTGGAATCAGGAGAATATACCTGCGAACCAAAAAAATCTCTTATATAGTTATCTATGCCATTTATTTCGCTTCCGCCACCGGTTAAATATATTTTATCTAATTTTCTCTGTAATTTCCCTGTGGCAAAGAATTGAACAATTTTTTCAAAATTTACAAATACGTTATCAAAAATCATCTGTATATCCTTATCTAAATAGTTATCCTGTCTTATATAGGTGAAGTCAAATTTGTCAAATAAATATCCAAAGGCTTCCTCTTCGTCAATAGATAATCTTGTTGCAATGTCAACTATTGCATTTCTAATCCCAGATGTTATCTCTCTTTCTATAAATAGATTCCCGTTTTCCAATATTGTCATTTTGCAGCTTCTATAACCAATATCAATTATGGCTATGTTAGAAGAATTTTGGTTTTCCTTTTCTCCTCCTTTAAAAACTCTGGCATTACAATTTGCTGATAAATCAATGGCTTTCAATTTCAAACCTAATCCATCAGCGATTTCAACATATTTATTTATTTTTAACTTTGGAGCTGCTCCAATCAAAAGGTTATATACCTTTTTATCCTTTGTATTAATTTTACTTTGAATTTCAAAATCAATATAATATTTGTCCCCATTATCTGGAAGTATCTGGCTTATCTCCATTTCCACAGCCTTGTTGATACCTTTTTCATCCATTATTGGAACTTCTATATGCTTTATTATCAAATCCTGGCCATGAATAACAAATGAAACATAACTAGGTTTCCAGCGTTTTTCTGTAATAAATTCCTGTAATGAATTTTTTATAGCTTCTGCATCCACAATGTTATTATCAACTACACTTCTTTCTGGTGTTTTTATAAGACCAAAGGCACTTATCCTTTGTTTATTTCCTAAAACAACTTTAATATAGCTGCTTCCAATATCTACAGCAAGACCATCCTTTAAAAACATCTAAACACCTCACATCCACCTTTTGATTTCAATTAATATTTAACCACCCAGTTTGAATAAATATCAGTATTTTTCCGAATGACATCGATAATTTTATCTACTTTATTTTTAATTAAACCGTCATTTGGGCCTTGATAGCTTATTAAATTATCCGAAGAAAATTCAACTCTATCAGAAACAATGCTGATGTCTATGTCCTTATATTCACGTAGGCCATTGTTATAACCTTGAATTTCACAATCCTTTATGGTTACTTTCCCTGTACAATAAATAATTAAATTATCCAGATACATCTGTGCATTAGATACCTGATTCCCTATATAATCACCCTTTATACCTGTTAAGTCAATATCTCCATCAATAAAAAGAATTCGAATATATTTAGATATAATTCCATTATCCTCAGTCACTGTATTTCCATATTCCCTAAAGCCTTTATAGATAGCTTCATCAGCATTTTTGATTTTTTCTAAATCAAATTTAAAATTCTCACCTTCAGCACCGATATAATACATTATATCATTTCCATCTGTCAGCCATTTTTTCCTGCTAGCTGAATCTGCTTTTATACTCTTAATTTTATCATTTTTTATAATGCTTGTACAAATAAGGACATCCCTAGTACCCTTAACAGCAGTTGATATATTTTCACCACTGAAAAAGTAATATATATTACCATCATTCATTAAGCCTGACTGGTTGAGTAATAAGATTTTCTCATATTTTTTAAGCCTGGTTTCCCAGTTTAATGGTGATATTCTAAATACAACCCTTCCAGGTGATGTAATCTGACCTGCCATAAACTTGCGATTTAAATTCAGTAGCAGTTCTCTATCGATATCTGTATTGAGCCTTTTTACGCTGCCTTTATAAAATCCCATGGAACTTATCTGAAACATCTCTCCATTACTTTTTATAACGGTATTATAATAATTTTGACTGTTCTGTAAGTCATCCAATGCTACTGTGAAGTTATCCTTATATCCTCTTTGAAATTCCTTTATCTGCAGCCTTTTTATTCCATTTGTTATACCAGACTCTGCATTATATAATGACTGGTTACCATTAAACACTTTATAGCTCACCATAAAATCCGTTGAAACTAAATCTATTAGCGAAAGGGCTATAAATAAAACTGGAATCATAATTAAAATAACATATATTAAAGCAATTCCATACTTTTTAACCTTTTGCGTAGACTTCACTTCCCTTTAAAAATATTAGTGCTTTGGGAATATTCCTTTCCATTCACCGTTATAGTATATAATCCTCTACCCTTATCTTTGATTTCAAAGGATTTTATACCTGAAACAACATGCTGTGAAGATGTATCACATCTTATTATACCATTTAAAAGATATATTTTTTTGTCATCTAAATAAACATATTGACTATAATTTCCTTCTTTATCTTCTGCTACAATCTCTTGGGCTGTAAATTCCCTGTTATTTATTTTTTTAATAAGCTTAACTTCTTTAGCATTGGTAATACCTTTAGACAAATATTCTACAGCTATTCTTACATTTTGATTTTCATCAGCCTTAAAGCTATATAATAAATAAAATCTGTAATTTGTAAAAATAAAATCAAAGGTAACAGCAGCTATAATTGACAAAAGAAATATAGCTATTATTAACTCTACTAAGGTTATTCCAGATTTTCTTTTCATTTAACAGTTAAAAGCCTCCTGTTACTTTACATAAGTTAATGTAACACTGTTTTGATTTTCTCCAACTTCTAAAACTCTAACCCTCAGAATATTCAATCTTATGCTTGCTCCTCCATTATTTGAATTTTGTAAACTTTTTTGAAGACTTAGTAACACCATGTATTTCTTACCAACAGCTGGTATTTCATCCTCAACCCCAGTACATATACCATCATTGTTTTTAAATATATCAACTATACCTGTTACTTCAGACAAATCATCTATTCCTTTATATACTGATTTATATAAATCCTCAGTAAAATTTATATCTTCAGAACTATAAATTTCACATATTCCCTTTGCTATATAAAATACTTTATCCCTTTGCCTTGCTGCAATGTTCATCCTGATACTCATCAGATTTAAAATTGATACAGATATTAAAAGTATTGCAAGGAGTGCAATAGAAACAATAACCTCAACTAAAGTAAAACCTTTGTTTATCTTCACTTTTTTATCTCCATAATCCTGGTAAAACCAATGGTTAAGGTTGTAAATGTCTTTTCACCTGTATCTAAATCCTTTAGAGCGATTGTACATGCAAAGGGGCTTACATTACCTGCAGACTGAAATGTAATTTTTTCTGTAACATCAAAGGTGCTTCCATCTCCCCTTGCACAAACCCTGATGCCATCTGGAAGTTTAACCTTTTTTAGAATATTATTTGTCAGCCTGTTACCATCACAAATAGAATAACTATCATATTCGTAACTTCCAAAAGCTTTATAAAACCTTATATAAATAGACGAATCATCATTTGACATAGCATACAATTTTGCATACTTCAAGTCATTTATCAACTTATCCGTACTGATTTCAAGCCTATCCCTTCTTATATAAGCGATAACAGAAGGCTTAGAAATAGTCAATATTATGGAAATTATCCCAATAACAACGATTAATTCAATTAAAGTTACTCCCCTTTTCAAAATATCTCTCCTTAAAACAGGGAAAAATACCAGGATAAAATCCTCTCTCCAAAGATAACTGTTATAACAGAAGCTAGTGCAATAGATGGACCAAATGGTATATAATCCCTTGGGCTTTTCTTTTTAAGCAGTATAAGGATTACACCTGTGGCACCTCCGATGATAAAACTTAAAAACAATAGCAGCATAGTAAGCCTGAAACCTAAAAAAAGACCACATATTGTACAAATTTCAGCGTCACCCCAGCCCATGCCTTTAGTTATCAGTATTATAAGGGTGATAATGCCTCCACCTAAGGCAGCACCATAGATATATTCCAAAATACCACTCCCTAAATACTTGCCAATTACAGTAAATATTATACCTGTTATTATCGCTGAAATTGATATTTTGAAATAAACATCAGTAGTTTTATAATCAATCATACCGATTACAATCATAAAAGCTGTTAATATGGAGTATTTAATAAATTCAAAACTTAATCCATAATTTATATAGATCATCAGAAAAATAACTGCTGTAATAAATTCAATTACTGGATATTCAATTGAAATTCTACTTTTACAGTTTCTGCACCTTCCTCCCAAAAATAAATAACTGATTATAGGAATTAAGTCGTACAATTTAATTCTTGAGCCGCAATTTACGCAATGAGAAGGAGGATAAGAAATGCTCTCCTCCCTTGGTATCCTATATATACAAACATTTAAAAAACTGCCAATAAGTAAACTGAATAAAATAACAAAACCTAATATCATATCACAAACATTCCTTTTAAATTAATTTTTTATATTCCTTTGCATATTAATATCCGCTTTCCTTCCAATCTATTACCTTTAATTTTAATGCCTTTGAATAAGCATCAGGTAAATTTTTTATAAGAAAGGAATTCAATAAGGCTCTCTCAGTGTTATTAAAATATCCCCAGGCATTATCAGGTAAGTCATCATAGTACTCACTAAGACTTTCCTTTATATCTTTGATAGAATCTTCCACACCAATACCTTTCATATTAACAGCAGTATCTGTTGAAACTGTATGTAATACTTCGTTTCCATCCTCATCCTGCATCACAATTAAGTCATTATTCTTATTTTTTTCAAACTTGATCTCCCTGGCAAATATTGAGCTGTTTATGAAGTTAAACCTTCCTTTTATCTTCACTTTACCTAGACATATGATGATGTAATTAAATGGAGTTATCTGCCTGTAACTTGCAGGATTTTTAAACTCATCACTATCCTTATAATTTATTCCGTCTGTATAAAAACTCTGGCAATCAATGTTCAAATCCCCATAAACTACAACCAACTTAAACATCTTTGTCAAATCAGCTTCATTTTCAAAATTAAATACCGGTGTGTTTGCAATATAGTACCTCAATCCTTTAGTTGAATCTAAATCTTTGCCTAATATTATTTTATTTAAATCCACAGCATCTTCCCCTAAATTAGGCTTACATTGTGACGTAACAAGAAATGGTGCATTTTTATCACTATAATCTGATTCTATATAGCTGAACTTATTTTCTTCTATAAGCTGATCTTCAGTTGGTATATCAATAATATCAACATTTTTTAAATCACTTAGATTCATAGATGGAAGACTTTTCTTTGTATTTGAAAATATAACTTTTTTTTCATCATCCACTGTTATGCTTCTTTTCTTACCATCTATTCCATTAATTGAGTTTATTTTATTTCCTTTAAAATATATATCTCCTGAAGCATTAAATTGAGTTATTTCGCTATTATCAAATACTGCTTCTGGGTTATTTGTTTCGTTTATAACGGTTAAAACATTACCAAGTATTTTTTCCATATAATAATTTGAAATTGAATCCTTATCAATATAAACTTCTATTTTTTTCGTAGTTTGTTTTCTACCAAAGGCTAAAACCGTCATTTTTATACACCTTTTTGATATTTTTCCCGTTGGAGTAATATAGTTATCCAGGTCTTCTATAGGTTGGCAGTTATTATCGATTTTATCAACATATCTAATAAAACAGTCTCCATTTTTAGGATTTGTGGAATCTACTTCCTGACCAAATACATTAAATGCTATTGAGAAGCTTCCCATATCCCCAGGTAAGGTATTAACTGCCTCTAATCCAAGCTCCCTTACTGTTGAATTTGTATCCAATGCAGTATTATAAAGAACAGATGATTTAATGTCCCTTGAATTAAGAACATTTAATACTATTTTTTCTTTAAGAACAGCCAGCCCTATGTCTACTCCAGTCTGTGCAATTGTTTTTAAATTGTTGAGTCCTTCAAAATTTAAAGTTGAAATTCTGTTTGAAAAGGAAAGGGATAAAGCACTGATTGAGATTAACAACAGTATGGAAACAACAACTATTGTATATAATATGGCAGAGCCTTTTTTTCTCTTATTCATCATCTATATCCCCTCCATAGTTTCCAACTGCAACCTTTGTAGACAGCCTTTTCTGATATGTATATCCTGTATTTTTATTGAATTTGCCAACAATAATTTCTATATTATAGCTTTTGTTACTGTCCTCAGGCTTAATTAAAGGCATTGCACAAAGATTTTCAGACATCAGCTCATCATCTGACTTATCTATTTCATTTAAAGACAATGGCATTTTTTCAAGCTTTATGCTTTTAAAAACAGATTTTTCTTTATCATATACACATCTAAAAACGTCTTTTCCCTGATAATAATCGAATGGACAAGTAATAGCATCATTTATTATATTTCCATACAATTCTATACTAATTGATTTAGTGTAATTACCATATCTGTCACTGGGTAGAATATTTTCATTTTTAATCTTTATTAAAGATGATTTAATCTTATAATTATTTTTAAAATATCTGGCCTCATAGGAGTCAATAATTCCAAATTTTATTTTGTCTAAATCAAAATTTTCAACTGGATTATTATCCGTGTTGCTGTAATAATAGTTGTATTGTAAATTATCTGACACCCTCAGATGAATTCTATGAAGTTTATAAAACGTCTTGTTATCTTCAATCTTTGTTTCTACGGCATAGAGATAATTTTCTCCATTTAATTGCTCTATAAATAGCAAAGGTATATAATTCAGGCTGTATTTTTCATTATAATCTTCCAAAAGCTTAGTCACTTTATTTTTTACATCGCTAAAATATATATTGCCTTGAGCATTCTGAAAATCATCTGTGTTGATAAACATAACTCCTTTTTTAATGTCATCTGAGATTTTCAAAATAGCTGTTCTGGTATCTCTTAAAACCTCTGATTGAATTTCCCCTGCCCCATAAAGTTTTAAACCAGTTGTAAAAATTCCAGTTACTGCAGCGAATAACACAGCCATTATTGCTAAGGAAACCAAAAGTTCTATTAATGTTAAGCCCTTTTTTTTCAAAAGAATCATCCCCCAAAGTAAGCTGTCCCCTCAGAAAATATATTTTTATCGTTAAGTTTTCCTATGGTAACTTTCACACGCAACACATTATAAAATCTGAAATTTGTAGTATTGTTATTATACTTTTCTTCATATATTTCAAGGCATAAATAAAATTTCCTGTTATCACCAAATTTATTTTCTGCTTCCTCAAGGGAATATGTTTTAAGATATTCTCCTTCCAGCTGAAAATCATCACTTATGGTTTGCCCAAAATTTAGCTTTCCACCCTCATCTACTATTTCCTTTATATCATCATACAACAAATAAATCTTAGCACTACCATCTTTATTTTTTACTAAATTATATATAGCTTCAAGGGTATCAACCCCCTGCATTCTCAGACATTGAATAGTTGATTGAACTCCTGTCATTGTTTCTAATTTTATCTCCTCATTCTTTGCACTTTTGAATGCACTAACAAAAGTAGAAGCAGCAGCTGTAAAAACAATAACAACAATAGTTAATGAAATCATAATTTCTATTAATGTAACACCGTATCTCTTTTTATTTTTTATATCCATCATAAAAGTGACTCTCCAATCTGAGACAATTGCAATAATTCTAATAACTGAAAAATTAACATGGGATTATTAAATGTCCCATGTTAATTTTACAGAACTTACGATAAACCCGTACCTGAAGAAACTGTTTTTATTTCAAGCCTTATTATATAAGTCTTAGGACTATTATCTGTATCACTTTGTTTTAATTTAATAACAATGTCATATTTAGCACTAATGCCTGCCTTTACAGAATATCCACTTATACCTAAGCTGATTACTCCCCTTTGATAATCAGTTATTGTATAGCCCTGATATGAAACTGATAAATTATTCTTAACATCACCTGATTTCTTAATTAAATCAATATCTGCTATAAAATCAGGATTTATCTTGTTTAATTGAATTTTAATCTGTTCGGATTTTGGCTTCTTTGGATTTACCTTTAAAACTTTAACTGTAGTTGCAGGAATGACAGGTTCTATGCTGCTCACTGAAGCAACTGCACTTCCTGTATTACCTATGGCATCCTTGAAAAAGAATGTAAAACTTCCATTTTTAAAGAAATTATAAGTAAAGGAACCGTTATTATTTGTTACAGTTACAGCCTTATTTGGCACTAATGTTGCTTTGACATATCCATTTTCATAGCTGTAGCTTATGGTTGCTGTTGGCAATGTTTTATCTATATTATTTACAACAGCTGTCACATTACCTGTATTTCCCGCCTCGTCCATAAACTGAAAGGTAAAGCTTCCATTTTCAGTAAATTCTCGAATATCCAAACCGCTGTTGTTCATTATTATAACAGGTTCACTAGGTATTAATTTTGCAGTTACTTTACCACTTGTAGGCTTTGTTGTACTGTAGCTTATGGTTGCCGTTGGTGGTGTTTTATCAATATTATTTACCTCTGCCTTTGCAGTACCTGTGTTTCCAGCCTCATCTTTAAACTGAAAAATAAAACTGCCCTTTTGTTTAAAAGTATATGAAGTCAATCCTCCATTATTAGTAATAATAACCTTCTCACTTGGTACTAAGGTTGCTGTTACGTCTTCATTTGTTGGCTTTAAGGTACTGTAAGTTATTCTTGCTGTTGGTGGTGTCTTATCTATGTTATTTACCGTTGCAACAGCTGTTCCAATGTTTCCATAATTATCTTTGAAACTGAAAAGGAAACTTCCATTTTCTGTAAATGTATAATCAAAGGAACCGTTGTTATTTAAAACTACAACACTTTTGTTTGGCACTAATGTGGCAATTACATTGCCATTTGTTGGGTTTGTTGTACTGTATTTTATTACAGCTGTTGGAAGGGTTTTGTCGATGTTGTTAACAATCAACGGTTCTGAATAGTAAATCCTGTTCCAGGCATCCCTTGACCTTGCATATACAGTTTTATTTGATGTAATAACTATCGGTCCAGTATACTCATTCCATATTGTTCCATCTGTGCTGTATTCTTTTCTAATTGAATTAATATCATACTTAACCGTTACATTAACGTTGCTGTTTGTGGGCACTGTTATATCCGGAATACATATGGGTTTATCAAGTGGCATAACATCTATGATACATCTTGTGTCAAAATTAAGAATCTCAGGCTTACCGTTAAAATTAACTGGTGTCAATGTAACTTTACCGGAGTTTTCAAGAAAAGTTATCCTATCTCCCTGAAAGACACTTCCATCTGATTTTGCAGCTCTATATGTTATTTTGATATTTATCGGCTCAGCAATAAACTGCTGATTGTTGTTATCTCTTTTATAATAAAAACCAATATTTCCATATAGTTTTCTTCCGCTGACAGTTATTTCTGGGTTTTCTGAAGTAACAAACTCTGCTCCTTCAGGTATGGTTTCTTCAAAATTAATCATTGCAGATGGATTGTTTATACTTGTAAAAAACTTGTTATATAAATTATTCAGTCCTATTTCACTGGTTGATTTAAAATATGTTCCTCCTGCCTCCTGGGATATTTCTAAATTATTGCTTGTGGGCTCTGGCCCAAAGCCAATAACGTAGGTGTTAATGTTATTAGCTTTAATTTGATCTTTTGCTACTAACTTTGCATAGTATAATGAACGTCCTTTGGGGTCACCTTCAGCACCATCTACATAATAAGAAGTATAATTGTTACCTAAATAATAATCCCAATAATAATGAAACCAATTCCAGTAACCAGTGTAACTGTAAAAATTTGACTCTCCATCTGTTAGTACAATAACATACTTTTCATGTTTATTGTTGCTATCCCCTAAAGTGTAAAAGGCATTTCTCATTCCATCCCCAATGTTAGTACCATTTGAGCCCTTTGTATTCAAATTTTTAATACTATCCACTAATGCCTTGCGGTCTGAAGAGTTTGAAGTATTTGTAAGGGGCATCACTGTACTTGCCCTTCCATGAAATTTAACAACTGAAATATTTACATTTGAATCGTTAAATTTAGAGATAAATTCAGTTGCCACTCTTTTCACTGAATCCAATCTTGAGCTGCCTGCACTGGCTATATCATTATTATTTAAATTTCTATCCATACTAAGTGAGGTGTCAACTACCAGAACTATATCCTTTATATTGTTGTTTTGTGGAGTTGTCAGTGCCTTAGGTGTAATGCAGTAGTTTACTGTAAATGTATCTCCAACCTTTACCCTATTAACATCCACTGTTCTATCCGTGCTCATTAGTGTACTGCTGGCAGCATTGGCAAAATTAACAGAAAAACATGAAATGATTATTAAGCCAATAACTAAAAAGCTGGTTAAGGATTTAAACTTAGTACTAAACCTTTTCACCCTTTCTCCTCCTTTATCATTTTTTAACTCCTTTTTTAATCACCAGTAACGAAGGTTGAAATTATTATTTCGTTATTATCCCCTGCCTTTACTGTAATGATATTTCCCTGTACCCCTTGTGTTTCAATTGATTTTGAGTAGTCCTGAGAATATATTTTAAGGGGAATGCTACCCGGCACAACAGTTACTCCATTTGTTTCCTGAGAATTTGCAATTGCGTTATCAATTTTTTTCTGGGCTTCAAAAATGGACTCCGTTCTTTTACCGTATTTTACTATATGTTTGAAGCTGCCTGTAAAAAACTGAAGAATAAATAGAACTGATATTGTGATTATTGCCAGTGAAATTATTACTTCCATGAGAGTAAATCCTTTGTTTTTATGTTTTAAAACCAATTTATCACCTTCTCAAAGATTTAGAACTACTATTTCCAGTATATCTGCTTGTATGTTGCCTTTCCTTCCTGAGAAACAGTTTCAATTGGAATTTGTATTTCTATACCTCCATTTAATACAATCTCTGATCCCCCAGTCATTGAAACACTTTTTCCAATAACTGCTCCCTTAACTGTCCCAGAGCCGCTGAGTTCTATGTTTGCATTAGGGGCATAAATAACTTTAGGCTCAACAAGTCCACTGCCTGTAATGGTTATACTTGTTCCTGAAGTTACAATATCACCAGAAACCTTACCTGATCCTGTAATGCTCAAATTAGTTTCTCCTAGATATAGGGAACCATTTATCTCTGTTTCACCTGTAATATATAATGTGCCTTTCTCACCACAATAAAATATTACTTTATTTTTATCACCGCCACCATTCAGGCTTCCCTTTAATTTTATAAAATCGTCAACATAGATTAGAAGCCTACCACTTCCAGTTACCTTTATATGCCCTTGTTCTACATTTAATTGTCCTATTCTAATTATGTTGTCACCGCTTTTTGTATTAATTGTAAGGATGTTATTGGACTTTATTGTTATATTGCTATAATAGCCCTCACCTTCTATGGTCTTTGATTGTGCACCCTGTAGAAGAATGCTGCCCTTATTAGACAGATTCTCTGGAAAACTAGGTAAAACCGGCTTTGGATAAGTTGGAATTACATCAAATGTTTTTACAACAGGATTAATGTTGAAATTTTTGGGAACCTTAATAACCTTGCTTTTATCAGCCCCAGAGGGTATATAAACTGTTCCATTAAAACTTGTTCCCCAGTCAAACTCTATTGCCCCTGCATTTGATGAACTTGTTCCTATATCACCTGATACCTTGCCCTTAATGTAAAGACCAGTTTCACCATAAACAGCAGTTTCAACCTTTGAAATGGTATTTGTACTTTCTTTCTGAAGGACTGCTGTTACTTTCTCTGCAACATACTTTACTGTTCCATTGTCATATTTTCCATCTTCAATCATACCCGTTGATTCTATTATTATTTTTTCAGATTGTTTGTTTATTTTAATTTGAAACTTACCATCACCAAAATCCTGGGGTTGTGAAATCATCTGTGAACCAAGGCTGTTTAAAGTGTCTAACTCAGAACTGTTCATATTTGTTATCCATTTTGAAGCAGCAGCTGCTCCTGCCCTGGCAATATAATATGCCTTTGTTTTCTTTTCTTTATATACCGATTGTTTAACTTCAGAAACTACCCTTAATCCTAAAACCCCACCTAAAATTATCAAAGTGGCAGAAGTTATTAACACTATAGCTAAAGATGCACCTTTATGCTTTTTTTTCACATTATCACCTCCGCCAAAAATTTTATATTTATGTAAATCCTCATTAGAAATTCTCTCTTATTTTTATAATATTTTTGTTTACAAACCATATAAACAGCAACCTGTAAAATATAGTTTCTCCATATATTTTAATCCTTTATTACTTTATAATAAATAAAGTTATATGAGGATGAATTTTCTATTGATTTAATGTTATTTAAAAGAACTTCTGAATTCAGTAAATAGCTCTGTTGTTTTCCAGTCCCTTTAATTGTAAAGTTTAAAAAAGCCATTGAATTTTTATTTCTAGTTTGAAAACTTAAATCATTACTATCTAATATTATTGCATCAGTTTTATTCACTGATTCCTCAAGGGTTTTACCCTCTGGTTTATATTTTATTATATTTTTATCTAAATATATCATACTATATTCCCTTATATTCACGGGAGTGTTAAAGGTTATTTCAACTGCATTACGCAGCTCCTTTGTAATGAAATCCCCTGCCTGGGTTGTTTCCACCTGAATGTTTGATTGTGTTGTACCCTTGTCAAAAATTTTTACACCAAATATATATATTGAAGATACCAGAAGAATAATTACTCCAATAAGTGCAAGTGATATCAATAGTTCAACCATTGTAAGTCCTTTTTTCCTTTCAACAACATATTTATACTTCTGCCAATTTTTCATGTTATCTCTCCTATAAATGCTGCATTTTGCCAGTGGTGTTTGTTAAATAAAAAATTTAAAAAATTTTATCAACAAAGAGCCAGAACTAACTGGCTCTTCGTTGATAAGAAATAATTTTAACCAAAAAATCCTATAATCCAGATGTAGGTGTTTTACCAGTTATGGTAACTCCTGAATTTTGCGTATTTCGCACAGCTCTATATCCGCCTTCATCAAATGTAAAAAATCCATTTGTACCAACATTATTATCGAGAGTCAAAGTACCTCCAGAAACACCTGAAAGACTTCTTATTGATGCTTCATCAACAGTCTTACCCTCTGCAATTAAACTATCAATTGCAGTTGCTATTTGTTTTGCATTAACCAGAGTTTGGGTTGATTTAGCCTTATCTTGGTACCCAGTAAATCTTGGAACAGTAACCGCTGCTAAAATACCTAAGATTGCAATTACAACTATAAGCTCAACCAGTGTAAAGCCCTTTTTTCTTTTTTTCTCATTTTTCTTCATTATAAAACCTCCTTAAATATATTTAATTTATGTTAATTAAATTAACAACAACTTATTGAATAGCGTTATACATATTAAACATAGGCAGTATAACTGATAAAATAATAAATGCAACTACCCCGCCTAAAACAACAATTATTGCAGGTTCAATCATTGTCGTCAACTGAGCTGTTGCTGTTTCAACCTCTGTATCGTAAAAATCTGACGTCTTAGCTAAAACATCATCAAGGTAACCTGATTCCTCACCAATTTTAATCATCTGAGTCAGCATAACAGGAAATATCCCGCTTTTAGCCAGGGTATCTCCAATTGACGCACCCTTATTTATATCCTCCCTTGCCTCATCTAATACATCCCTTATCAGAGTATTTCCAACGATGTTAGAACATATTGATATACTCTGCAGCAGCGGCACACCGCTGGCAATAAGTATTCCAAATGTTCTTGCAAACCTTGAGGTTATTATCTTTCTGTTTATTTTTCCAAAAACAGGTGCGTTTAATTTAAATTTATCTATTTTAAACCTTCCATCCACTGTACTTAAAAAAGCTTTAAAAACCACTATCATTAATATTATGAAAAAAACTAAAACATACCATTTGTAACGTATAAAATTGCTAAGTCCAATTACTATTCTAGTTGGCAGAGGAAGTTCAAAATTACCAATACCACTAAACATACTTATAAATGTCGGTATTACCTTTGCTACAAGGAAAATTACAACTCCAATAGCCACAATAGAAACCACTATGGGGTAAGTCATAGCCTGTTTAATTTTCTGCTGAAGCTTATATTCCTTTTCATAATAAACAGCCATTCTTTCCATTATTTTATCAAGGGTACCACTGGTTTCTCCAACCTCAATCATGTTAATCAGCATATCTGGAAAATCCTTGTGCTTACCCATTGAAAAAGAAAGGGTTTTCCCCCTTTGAACATCCTCAAAGACTTCAGCAAGTATCTTTGCAAGCTTTTTATTTTCAGTCTGCTGCCTTATAATTTCAATCCCCTTAAGTATCGTTATACCTGATGTTAAAACAACCGAAAACTGTCTGCAGAATATTGAAATATCCCTTATTGAAACCTTTTTAACTTCCCCTAAATCTATATTAAGCCCCTGCCTGAAGGGTTTTATTTTAACTGGAAAATAGTTCTGCTGCCTTATTGCCAGGGCTGCTGCTCTTTCGTCTACTGCCTCCATTTTCCCTTTAACTGTACGTCCATCAAGGGACTTTGCCTCATACTGAAAAATTGGCATCTGCTTCACCCCTTCATTGGTTCAAAAGTCTTGATATTATATCTCTATCAACAGAAAAGTTTACTGCATCTTCATAGGATATCATACCTGCCTTATATAAAGCTGTTAAAGACATATCCATAGTTTTCATTCCATATTTTCCCCCAGTTTGTATATGAGAATCTATCTGATGCGTCTTTCCCTCACGTATTAAATTCCTTATTGCCGGGGTTGAAATCATTATTTCCAAAGCTGCCGCCCTTCCATTTCCATTCTCCATTGGAATCAACTGCTGTGAAATAACCCCCTCTAATACTCCTGCAAGCTGAACTTTAATCTGCTGCTGCTGATAAGGAGGAAAGACATCAACAATTCTATCAATTGTTTTTGATGCACCAATTGTATGAAGGGTTGATAAAACAAGGTGTCCTGTTTCAGCTGCTGTAACTGCAATAGAAATAGTCTCTAAATCCCTCATCTCACCTACTAAAATTACATCTGGGTCCTCCCTCAGTGCTGCTCTTAAGGCGTTGGCATAACTTAGGGTATCCTGACCTACTTCCCTTTGATTTACAATACTCTTTCCATGCCTATGCATATACTCAACTGGATCTTCCAGTGTTATAACATGGCATGTCCTTGTTTTGTTTATCTCATTTATCATAGCTGCAAGGGTTGTTGACTTTCCACTTCCAGTTGGACCAGTTACAAGTACAAGTCCCCTTTGCTTATTACATAACTCCTTTAAAACACTAGGTAAACCAAGACTTTCGATAGTTGGCATACTAAGTCCCACAAGCCTTATCGCCAGAGCAACAGAACCTCTTTGTTTGAATACGTTTACCCTGTATCTTCCAATGCCTTCTATTGAATACGAAAAATCCAGCTCCCCAAGCTCATTAAATTTTTCCCATTGGTTTTCATTTAATATTTCCCTTGCCAGACTTTCAGTATCATCTGTTGTCAATTTTTCGGTTCCAATAGGTACAAGCTTTCCATGTACCCTTACTATTGGCTGAAGACCAACGGTTATGTGAATATCTGAAGCACCTAATTCTGATGCCTTTTTAAGCAAATCCTTAAAGATGTACATTTTTTCTACTCCTTTATATAAGCTATTTTCATCATTTCATCGAAGGTTGTCAATCCCTTCAAAACAAGGTTCTTACATGACATCGTCAAGGTCTTCATACCCATTTTGATACTTAAATCCCTGATTTCGTCAGTACTCTTGTTTTTAATTATATAGTCCCTGTGCTCCCTGGTGATTTCCATAATTTCATAGACACCCACTCTTCCGGCATAACCTGTACCTTTACAGTAACTACAGCCTCTCCTTTATATATTATTACACTGGAATCAGCCTTTAATCCAAGGACTCTCTTTTGGTATTCATCTGCATAATGTCCCTTTTTACAATATGGACAAATTCTTCTAACCAGCCTCTGTGCTACAACACCTGAAATAGATGTAGCAACCAGATAAGGCTCTATACCCATATCAGTAAGCCTCACTACTGCTGAAGGGGCATCATTTGTATGGATAGTGCTTAAAACCAAATGCCCTGTTATTGCCGCCCTTATTGCAATTTCAGCCGTTTCACTATCCCTGATTTCACCTATCATAACAATATCCGGGTCCTGTCTTAAAATTGACCTCAAACCTGAAGCAAAGGTTAATCCTGCCTTAACATTAACATTTACCTGATTTATACCGTCAACAAGGTATTCTACAGGGTCTTCAACTGTAACTATATTTTTCTCATCTGTGTTTAACTCATTTAAAATTGAATATAGGGTTGTTGATTTTCCACTTCCAGTAGGTCCTGTAACCAGTATTATCCCATGTGGACTTTTAATCATTTTATCAAGCTTTACTAAATCATCATCTTCTATACCAAGCTGCCTTTTTCCAATTAACATATTGTCTTTGCTTAAAACTCTTATTACAACCTTTTCGCCAAATACTGTAGGCAGTACAGAAACACGAAGATCCACATCTTTATCGTCAACCTTTGTAATTATCCTTCCGTCCTGTGGAACTCTCCTTTCTGCTATATTTAAATTTGCCAAAATCTTAATTCTTGTAACCAAGGCCGCCTGAATTTCCTTAGCTGGCTTTAAAACCTCATTTAATTGGCCATCAATTCTGTATCTAATCCTTATGTGGTTTTCAAAGGGCTCTATGTGAATGTCACTTGCCCTTGCCTTCACAGCGTTCATAATAATTGAATCCACCAGTTTAACTGCAGGTGCATTTTTCACATTTTCAAGTTCCTTCTCTTCCTGGACCGTTCCTTCATCTTGTATGTTCTCCCTTGAAAGCTCATCTGCAGCCTTTTTAACCTGCTGACCTGAATAAAATTTGCTGATAGAGTTTTTTATATCTTCCTTTGATCCTAAAAGTGGCTCAACTTCATAGCCTGTAACTAATTTAATATCATCTAAAGCAAAGATATTCAAAGGGTCAAGCATTACCACCTGAATTCTATTCTGACTTATTCCAACTGGGAAAATAGTATACTTGTTTGCTAAGGTTTCTGGAACCATTTTAACAACATCGTAATCAACATCTAACGTTTCAATGCTTACACGTGGAATCCCAAGCTGCATCTCCAAGGCTTCAAGTATATCCCTTTCCTTTAAATATCCATCTTCTACTAAAATTTCACCTAGTCGCTTTCCTGTTCTTTGCTGTTCTTTTAAAACCATATTTAATTGTTCTGCCGTTATCTTCCCAGCCTCAACCAATACATCACCAAGTCTTTTTTTAAACCTTGCCACCATCAATCAACCTCTATCTCTATTTGATATATTTTTATTTCTTTACTTCATTTTCAGCATTATAATTTTCTGTTATTTTACATATGTTGTAAATAGAAGTGATATAAAATAATATTTTATGATAATTTTATCACTTTTATACATATTATGGTATAGTTTTTTTTGAATTTCTTAAAATTTTTTTTACTCCATATTTTTATTATAAAGCTTTCCAAACCTTCCCTCAAATTAAAAAACAGCAATCAACATAAATTTAACAATGGATTGCTGTTTTTTCTTATGTTATTTTCACAATATAAAATTATAATTTAAGCATCCTCATCATCACATCAGAATCCACAGAATAAAGCATTGCATCTTCATAGGTTATTTCCCCTTTTTTATAGAGCTCTATTAAAGACATATCCATTGTTTTCATGCCATATTTTGCTCCAATTTGAACAGCAGAATCAATCTGATGTGTCTTACCTTCTCTTATAAGATTTCTTATTGCCGGAGTTGCTGTCATTATTTCAAGGGCACAGGTTCTTCCTTCACCATTTGCCTTTGTTATCAGCTGTTGAGATATAACACCTTCTAAAACAGTTGAAAGCTGAACCTTAATCTGCTGCTGCTGATATGGAGGAAAGACATCAACAATTCTATCTACCGTTTTGGAAGCTCCAACTGTATGAAGTGTAGATAATACAAGATGTCCTGTTTCTGCTGCTGTAATTGCAATTGAAATAGTTTCAAGATCCCTCATCTCTCCAACAAGAATAACATCTGGATCCTCCCTTAATGCTGCTCTTAAAGCATTTGCATAGGATTTGGAATCATGTCCAATTTCTCTTTGATTTACAATGCTTCTCTTATGTTTATGAAGATACTCAACAGGATCCTCAAGGGTTATAATATGCCCGCTTCTTGTACTGTTTATTTCATTTATCATAGCAGCTAATGTAGTTGACTTTCCGCTACCAGTAGGGCCAGTTACTAATATAAGCCCCCTTGTTTTATTCGTTAACTCCTTTATCACAGATGGCATTCCCAGCTTGTCCAATGTAGGAACCTGAGGTGCTACAGTTCTAAGGGCAATAGCATCACTTCCCCTTTGTCTGAAAACATTAACCCTGAATCTTCCTACACCCTGAATTGAAAAGGACAGGTCCATTTCACCAGTCTTTATGTATTCATCATATTGATCTGCATCTAACATCTCTTTTACATAGTTTTCAGTATCCTTTGGTACAAGCTTACCGTTGCCATAGGGTATTAGCTTGCCATTTATACGCATCGTGGGCGGGAGCCCTACTGTTATATGTAAATCTGAAGCTCCAAGTTCAATTGCCTTCCTTAGTAAATCCTCTAAGTTTAACATGTATACCCTCCAATCTTTTTCATCAATTAAGATAAGATTATTGCTATATTTTTATTAAATATACTTCCGAAATTCCTTACTAATATTATATTACACTAAAGCTAATTTGTCATTATTGCTACAATATTGTCGATTATTATATCATTAACTGTTATTTCTCTTAAGTTCCAAATACACTGTGAGGCATAGGCCTGTGCAACTAACATATATAGGCCATTTATTGTTTTTAAACCTCTTTCTTTACCATATTTAATCAGAAGCGTTTCCTTTGGGTTGTAGATTAAATCTATAATCGTTGAAAATTTTTCTATTTCTTCTTCAGCTATTGGAGAAACACCTGTATCTGGATACATGCCACAAGGAGTACAATTAATAAGTAAATCAAAATTATTTTCATATTTAATATCGCCATATGATATTATTTTTTTATCGCTATCCATTTTAACATTTTTTATATCTCTGCTGCAAAAGGCAACTTCACTTACTCCGCTGTCAACAAGATAATGATATACCACCCTTGCTGCTCCTCCGGTTCCTAATATTAATGCCCTTGTGTTCTTTACCCTAACCCCATATTTTTCTATAGTAAGTTTAAAACCGAAGTAGTCTGTATTATATCCTAAAGCTTTCCCATTTAGAAATTGAATGGTATTAACAGCTCCAATTTTTACAGCTTCATCTGATAATTTATCAAGATAGTTTATTATCTTTACCTTATAAGGTATGGTTACATTTAAACCCTTAACCCCAATATTTTTTAAGTTTAAAAAACTCTCCTCTAACTTTTCCTCTTCAATTTCATAAAGATTGTACCTTCCCTCTAAATCCATCTCTTTTAATAGAAGGGAGTGAATCTTTGGTGAAAAGCTGTGTAATAATTTTTTCCCTATTAATCCATAAACATCACTCAAGTTTAATAATCTCCTTTTCATATTTAGTTTTAATGTATTTTTCCAATCTCCTTATATATCTGGTTGTTGGCAATTCCCTTGTTGAAATCGGTTCTACTAAAATAGTCAGAATTCCTATTCTTCTTCCGCCAAATATATCAGTAAATATTTGATCCCCAATTATACATGTATCCTTCAGGTCGCCTTTAATAAACTTAATTGCTCCCTTAAAGGTTATCGCCATTGGCTTCATGCCTAAGGAAAAAAACGTAACACCCAGCTCATCACTGAAGGTCTTAACCCTTTTTTTAGAACTGTTAGAAAGAATACATATATTAAAGCCCATATCCAAAAGTCTAAGGATATGTTCCTTGGCTCTCAAATCAGGCTTTATACTCCCCCAAGGTGCAAGGGTGTTATCTATATCTATCAGGATATTTTTGATCCCCATCTCAATTAACCTCTCATATTTAATATCGTAAATACTTTGAGAATAATAATGAGGAATAAAAATTTTTTTCATAAATCTCCGTCCTTTTTATTAAAATATCTGCTAGATTTATCATTATATTAATAAACATGTAATGATAAATCCATTACATCAGATTGTTAACAAACCTAATTGTTAGTTAAAGTATAAAAAAGCCCCATGAAAGGATTTCAAAAGGCATATTTCATGAGCTTTAGCAATTTTTGGTTTTCGACTTTGAAAAAGTCCGTAAATCGGCACAGGACGTGCCGAGCCGAGCGGCCATCAGGACGATGGCATCGCGAGGGTAGGACTTTTTCAAACAAAGAAAAGCTTAGAATTGCTTAGCGAAATGAAGGGATGCCCAAGAAATTCTTCAAGGGGCTGATCAATATATAACTTTTCAATAGCCTGATGTAATGGCAGAGCCATTACATGTTTTTAGTTTTGCATTTCTTTTGCCAGTTTTTTTAAAGCCTTTTTTTCTATACGAGATACATAAGACCTTGAAATACCTAATAATTTTGCAATTTCTCTCTGGGTTTGTGGTTCTCCCCCTAAACCATATCTAAGCTTTATAATAATCTTTTCTTTTCCCTCAAGAACCTTGTCAATTAAAGCATATAGCTTTTTCATAGAAATTTTATTTTCAACCTCATCTAATACTGCATCGCTTTCAGTACCTAAAACATCAATAAGACAAATTTCATTTCCTTCTTTATCTACTCCAATGGGATCCTGAAGATAAACTTCTCCCTTAGCTTTTTTGCTGGCCCTGACATGCATCAATATCTCATTCTCTATACATCTTGCTGCATAGGTAGCTAGTCTGTTTCCCTTGTTATAATCAAAGCTCTCAATAGCTTTAATAAGGCCTACTGTGCCTATTGAAATCAAATCATCTGCATCCTTTGTATGGGGATTAAATTTTTTAATTATATGAGCAACCAAGCGTAAATTTCTTGTAATCAACTCATTTTTGGCAGACTCATCTCCTGCTTTATATGCCCTGAAAAGTTCCCTTTCCTCCTCTTCATTTAGAGGATAAGGAAATGAATTGCCATTTGCAATGTAACCTACTAATAAAAATGCACCGTTTAGTATATTAAATAGAACCTGGAACACCCTGACTCCCCCCTTAACAGGTCATATGTATAATATATGTAAGTCAGGGTAGCTATGTGCCTGTCTATCTCAGGGTGCATAAAATTTTCTTTGTTATTTGCAAATTTTTAATATATTTTATAACATTATCCTAAATATTTTTTAATATTTATACATTTTAACAGACACTTTCAATATAATTCTGTTTGTAATAATATTTTACCATATTTTTATAAATATGGTATATGCATTATTTACGATTTTAACCCTAAAACTTTTAATCAGTTCATTGTTTTATTAAAGCCCCATGAATAAAATTCAGAAGAGCATCTTAAAACTTTATCAAAATCAATAGATGCACAATGAAAATTATTTATAGGGCTATTCTTATATGAATAAATTGTTTAATCTTTATTCTATGACTTCTCTTTTTGAAACAATGTCTCTAACCTTTGCAATCATAATGTCAATTGCAACTTTGTTAAATCCACCCTCTGGTATTATTATATCTGCATATCTTTTTGTAGGCTCAATGAATTGCATATGCATTGGTCTGACAACGTTTATATACTGATCAATTACTGAATCAATTGTTCTTCCCCTCTCAGTAATATCCCTTTGAATCCTTCTTACGATTCTAACATCAGCATCAGTGTCAACAAATAACTTTATATCAAGGAGTTCTCTTATTTCAGGTTCAACAAGAACCATTATTCCCTCTAAAATTATAATGTCCCTTGGTTCAACCCTTACAGTTTCCTTTTTTCTTGTGTGAATTTCAAAATCATACAGCGGCTTGTCTATGGCTTCTCCATTCATAAGCATCTTTAAATGCTTTAGTAAAAGCTCAGTATCAAAGGCATTTGGATGATCATAATTAGTTTTCGTTCTTTCTTCAAAGGATAGATGGCTTTGATCCTTATAATAAGAATCCTGCTCAATTACAGCTATTTTTTCTGCTGGTATACTTTTATATATTTCCTTTGCTACTGTACTTTTTCCGGAGCCAGTACCCCCTGTTATTCCTATGATTATTGGTTTTTTCATTTTATTCTCCTTTCTCCTTAACAAGCATATCCAATGGTTTTAGTTCTCTATCTGTCTTTATTTTATAAATCATCTGTGGATGTGGAGCCACATCAATGACCTGACCTTCACTATTCCACATTTCATTTAAAACGATGTTAAAATTTTCTCCCTTTGGAGTTAAAACTTCTAAAGTTTCACCTTTAAATACTCTATTTCTCTGCTCTATCGTAGCTATACCATTTTCCTTGTCATATTCCTTTACCATTCCAACTATGTCATGGCTCCTTATATATGAAGAATTAGTATATATCTGAGCCTGTGGTTTGCCAAAATAAAAACCTGTGGAGAAATTTCTATGACTTGCCTTTGATACATCATCAAGCCACTTTGGATTAAACTTATAATTCTCTTTGTCTTTAAGATAACTGTCAATTGCTTCCCTATATGCTTTAACAACAGTTGCCACATAATATGAACTTTTCATTCTTCCTTCTATTTTAAAGCTTGTAATGCCACTATCAACGATTTCTGGGATATGCTCTATCATACATAAATCATGTGAATTCATAATATATGTTCCCCCTTCATCTTCATTGATAGGGAAATACTCTCCTGGTCTTTTCTCCTCTACAAGATAATACTTATATCTGCATGGATGGGCACAGGCACCTCTGTTTGCATCTCTCCCTGTCATGTAGTTTGACAAAAGACATCTGCCTGAATAAGATATGCACATAGCTCCATGTATAAAGGCTTCTAAATCCAAATCCAAAGGTGTTTTTTCCCTTATCTCCTTTATTTCATCTAAAGACAATTCTCTGGCAAGAACCACCCTTTTTGCACCTAGCTTATACCACATCTGAGCTGATTTGTAGTTCACATTGTTTGCCTGGGTGCTTATATGGATTCCCATATCAGGAGCTGTTTCTTTTACAATTGAAAAAATCCCAAGATCAGATACTATAACAGCATCAACCCCTATTTCTTCAAGTGATTTGATATATTCTGGAAGTCCCTTTAAATCATCATTATGAGGAAATATGTTAACTGTAACAAAAACCTTTTTCCCCATATCATGGGCAAATTTTACACCTTCAGCCATTTCATCAAGATTAAAATTATCTGCCATAGCCCTGAGTCCATATGACTCTCCACCAATATACACTGCATCAGCTCCATATGTTAAGGCAGTCTTTAATTTCTCTAAATTACCAGCAGGTGCTAAAAGCTCTATTTTACTCATAATTTACACCTCCATAATCTTTGTACTCATGGCGATTCCATCTCCAATAGGGAGAACTACTGTTTCCAATTCACTCATATTTGAAATATGTTCCAGATATTTACGCATTCTCTTAACTATCGTAATTTTTCTTCTGATTAAAAGTTCATTAGAAGCTATCATTCCTCTGAACAATACGTTATCAGAAATCAATAACCCATTTATTTTAAGATGCTTTAAACATAGTGGTAGAAAATGATCATAATGTCCCTTTGCTGCATCAAGAAAAATCAAATCATATTCACCCTCTATTTTCTCCAAAACCTCCATTGCATCTCCCTTAATTATGTTGATTCTCTTTTCCAGACCCTGTTTTTTTATGTTTTCAACTGCAAGGCTATACATATTATCATCCCTCTCTATAGTGGTTATGCTGCAGTCAGCACCAGCTGCCTCAGCCATAACTGAAGAGGAATATCCAATAGCCGTACCTACCTCAAGAATTTTCTTTACATTATGGGATTTAATTAAAACTCTTAAATATTGAGCAACCTCAGGGTGAATTATAGGAACATCGTTTTTTATTGCATAATCAAGGATTTCCCCTAAATATCCCTCTGGTTTTTTTATTAATCCTCTTATGTAGTCTTCAATATAATCATGTGCAATATTACTCATATTTTCCTCCACATACAAAATTAATACATGGAAATTTATCAGACTCTATTCCATGTATTAATTATTATTTTACCCCTAATTTAATTATTTAAAAGTTTTTTATATCTTAAAAACTCATTGTAATCCTTGGTAAAATGATGAGTTCCATCTCCCTTGGCAACAAAATATATGAACTCTGTCTTGGCAGGATTCAGTGCTGCCTCAAGTGAATCTTTACCTGGATTTGCAATAGGTCCAACAGGAAGCCCAGCATTTTTATAGGTATTGTATGGTGAATCTATTTCTAAATCCTTAAAATACAATACTGGCTTTGTTTTTCCCAGAGCATACTGAACAGTTGCACAGGACTGAAGGGGCATATTGATGTTTAATCTATTATAAAATACTGAAGCAATAACTGGTCTTTCCTCCGATGACTTTGCTTCTCTCTCTATAATCGATGCCATAATTACAACATCATCTAAGGTTAATTTTGAATTTGCCAAGCCTTCCTTTAATGATGTTTTATATACATAGTTAAAGGTGTCAAGCATCTTTATTATTATATCCCTTTCATTCATACCTTTTCTAAGTTCATAGGTATCAGGGAACAAATATCCCTCAAGTCTTGATGGTCTGTCCTTAGGTATATTATTTAAAAATTCATAATCAAACTTTCCATTTTCAGCCTCTTTTATAAAAGCATCTGCGTCCTTTATTACACCCTTTGAAACAAGTTTGTCGGCAATCTGTTTAACAGTATACCCTTCTGGAACGGTAAAACTTAATATATCTGGGTCCAGCTCACCATTTATAAGTTTTTTAAATACATCCTTTGGAGTCATTGAAGTATTGAACCTATATACTCCTTTTTTAAAGGTTTTATTTATATTTTGGTTTTTTAAGTATATTTTTGCTAAAAGCTTTGATTTAATTAATCCTTTTTTATTTAAATTATTTATAACTGTATTAATTGACTCACCATTAGCTACCCTGAACTCTACATCTATTTTTGTTTTTGATATCGGCAAGTTTAAAAAAAGATTATATACAACAAATGGTGAAATTAATATTAAAACAGTTATTCCTATAAACCATATCCTTTTAGTTGATGTATTTGACCCCACTTTATACACCGCTTTCGTAAAAATACTAATGTTATTATATTATTCTAATCTTTATTTTACAAGTTTTACTTTCCTTCTCTTGCTGCCTTTGCCTTTGCAGAGGCTTCTTTTTTTCTTAAATTCACATCAAGTATTTTCTTTCTCATTCTTATTGTCTTTGGAGTAACCTCAACCAGTTCATCGCTTGCAATAAACTCAAGACTCTGTTCAAGTGTCATTTCTGTATGGGGAGTCAATCTTAAGGCTTCATCTGAACCTGATGCTCTCATGTTTGTTACATGTTTTTTCTTACAAACGTTAACTTCTATATCCTCTGCCCTTGAACAAACCCCTACAATCATACCGCTGTATACTGGTGTTCCAGCTGGTATAAACAGGGTACCCCTTTCCTGGGCATTATATAAACCATATGTTACAGCTTCCCCACTTTCAAAGGCTACAAGTGAACCTCTTGTTCTCTCTGGAATATCTCCCTTATATGGTTCATAACCATGGAAAATATGATTCATTATTCCATTACCCTTTGTATCTGTTAAGAACTCATTTCTATATCCTATTAAGCCCCTTGCAGGTATCTTAAATTCAAGTCTTACATATCCATTTATTGCTGAAGTCATGTTTACCATTTCAGCTTTTCTTGTTCCTAACTTTTCCATTACTACACCCATAAATTCCTCTGGAACATCTATTGTAAGATATTCAATTGGTTCATGCTTTACTCCATCTATATCTTTGAATATAACCCTTGGCTTTGAAACCTGAAGTTCGTAACCTTCTCTTCTCATTGTTTCAATCAATATTGAAAGATGCAGTTCACCTCTTCCTGAAACCTCAAAGGCATCTGTTGTTTCAGTTTCTTTAACCCTTAAACTTACGTTAGTTTCAAGTTCCTTCATAAGTCTTTCCCTTAAGTGTCTGGAAGTAACATATTCCCCTTCCCTTCCAGCAAATGGGCTGTCATTAACAGAGAATGTCATAGAAATAGTTGGCTCATCTATATCCACAAATGGAAGTGCCTCAGGGTTTGAAATATCAGCTATTGTTTCTCCTATGTTAATATCCGCTATACCTGATACTGCAACTATATCTCCTATAGAAGCTTCCTCTACATCAACTCTCCTTAACCCATTATAAACATATAGATTTGCTATTTTACCATTTCTGACTTCTCCATCTTTATCACAAACTGCAACCTGCTGGTTTTTCTTTAACTTTCCTCTTTCTATCTTACCTACAGCTATTCTTCCAACATACTCATTTGAGTCAATTGATGTAACCAGCATTTGTAAAGGTGCATCTTCATCACCCTCTGGTGCTGGAACATGTTCTATTATTGTCTTAAATAAAGGTTCTAAATTAACAGCCTCTACTGATAAATCAAGGGTTGCTATTCCATTTCTTGCAGAACAGTAAACTATTGGGAAGTCTAGCAGTTCATCATCTGCTCCAAGTTCAATAAACAATTCAAAAACTTCATCGATAACTTCATTTGGTCTGGCATCCGGTCTATCTATCTTGTTAACTACAACTATTGCTTTTTTCTTCAGTTCCAATGCCTTCTTTAAAACGAATCTGGTCTGTGGCATAGGTCCTTCAAAGGCATCAACCAGTAAAAGCACTCCATCAACCATTTTTAAAACTCTCTCAACTTCTCCGCCAAAATCGGCATGTCCTGGAGTATCTACAATATTAATTTTAATTCCATCATGAATTACTGCTGTATTCTTTGATAAAATGGTAATTCCTCTTTCCTTTTCTAAATCATTAGAATCCATTACCCTTTCATCAACCTTTTCATTGCTTCTGAATATACCACTTTGTTTTAACATCCCATCAACCAATGTAGTTTTACCATGGTCAACATGGGCAATTATTGCTATATTTCTAATATCTTCTCTTATATAACTCATTACAAAACTCCTTTCAATATATAAAAAATAGGATATTGTATCAATATCCTATTAAACAACATTATAATTTTAAGCCTTTAAATACAAAATGTCAACGCATGTCTTTTTTTGTAACTCTCTCAAAAACTGAAGCCAGTATAACTCCTAAAATTCCAGCTGTTAAAAACTCGCCAAAACCAATTGTTCCTACGTTTACTATGTATGGTATCTTTGTAATTTTGCTTACCCAAATTGAAACTATAAACGCATTTAATAATATTGGGGGAAGCACAGCTAAATATTTATTCGGCATTTTTGAAGTTAAATATGCAGCTGCCAGTGTAGTTAAACTTCCAAACACAATATCAACTAAGCCATATCCGCTTGCAAAATTTGCAATTGCACAGCCAATAAACAGACCTGGTATCGCTGCAGCTTCATATAATGGTAAAATCGTCATTGCTTCCGAAATCCTAGCCTGAACCGGGCCATAGGATAAATCTCCTAGGATTATTGTTAAAACAACATATATTGCAGCTATCACACCAGATTTAATTAAAAATTTGGTATTATATCTTTTTTCCATCATATCACCCCTTATTCATCTTAATTAACTATTATCATATTTTTCTGTTTTTTTCAACATAATTTGCTTTCTTTGATTATAGTTTTAAATTTAATATTGAAAAAGAGTCAAAATCCTTGACTTTGACTCCTTTTTCATTAAATTTCCATTATTATTGGTAATATCATTGGTTTTCTCTTGGTTTTTTCGTATAAAAATTCTCTTAAATCATCCTTTATGCTTGACTTTAATGCGGCCCATTCTGTTACATTATTTCCTAGACATCTATCTAATGCCCTCTTTACTATATTTCTAGCTTCTTCCATCAAATTCTCTGATTCCCTAACGTATACGAAACCTCTTGAAATAATATCAGGTCCAGCAATGACACTTCCAGTTTCTTTTTCGATGGTAACAACAACTGTTAATATTCCATCCTGGGCAAGATGTTTTCTATCCCTTAGCACTATGTTTCCTACATCTCCAACACCAAGACCATCTACAAGAACCTGACCTGAAGTTACATTGCCATTGAATTTTGCACTGTCTTTAGTCAGCTCTAAAACATATCCAAGTTCAGGTATAAATATATTTGATTCATCCATTCCCAGCTTTTGTGCCAGCAGTGAATGTTTCTTAAGGTGTCTGTATTCACCATGAACCGGCATGAAGTACTTTGGTTTAACTATTGTATGGATTAATTTTAAATCCTCCTGACAGGCATGACCTGAAACATGTATATCAGCTAAGGATTCATATATTACATCTGCACCCTTTTTAAACAACTGATTTATAACCCTTGAAATAAGTTTTTCATTTCCTGGGATTGGAGTTGCAGAAATTATAACTAAATCATCCTTTACAATTTCAACTTTTCTGTGTTCCGATGTTGACATCCTAGCCAGTGCTGACATTGGTTCACCTTGGCTTCCAGTTGTTATTATTGTTATTTTATGTTTTGGGTATTTTCCAATATCATCTATACTGATTAACATACCCTCTGGAATGCTCAGGTATCCAAGCTGAGAAGCTACTTCTACTATATTCTCAATGCTTCTTCCACAGACAGCAACTTTTCTATGGAACTTGTAAGCAGCATTTATAACCTGCTGAATTCTGTGAACATTTGAAGCAAATGTTGCTACTATGATTCTCTGTTTTGTATCAGAGAATATCTTTTCAAAGGTTTCTCCTACTGCCCTCTCTGACATTGTATGTCCAGGTCTTTCTACGTTGGTACTGTCAGCCATTAATAGAAGTACTCCTTCTTTTCCAAGTTCAGATAACCTGGTTATATCCATAACAGCTCCATCTATTGGAGTAAAGTCTATTTTAAAATCCCCTGTGTGTACTATAATTCCTACAGGAGTATGTATTGCCAATGAACATGAATCTGCAATACTGTGACTGTTTCTGATGAATTCAACTTTAACATCTCCAAAAACTATTACATCTTTAGGCTGTACTACCCTGAGCTGTGATTCCCTTAGGATACCATGCTCCTTTAATTTTGTTTCAACTATTCCAAGAGTTAATTTTGTTCCGTATACTGGTACATTTAATTGTTTTAATATATAGGGAAGGGCCCCTATATGGTCCTCATGTCCGTGGGTAAGTACTATTCCCTTAACCTTATCCTTGTTCTTGATAAGGTAAGATACGTCAGGGATAACTATATCAACACCGAACATCTCCTCATCTGGAAAAGCCAAACCGCAATCGATTACTATAATCTCATTTTTGTATTCAATTGCAGTCATGTTTTTACCGATTTCATTAACTCCTCCAAGAGGAATAACTTTTACTTTGTCCTTCTTAGTCAAAAATCTTTTCCCTCCTTTTTACCGCTAAGTCAACCGCACATTACCAATAATGCTATTATACTTTATTAATGCTAAATTTATCAATAAATTTATTCATTAATGCTTTAATTTTTTGATACGTGTGATGTTTGTAAATTACTTATCTTTATTTTAAGCAGTTTTTATAAAATTATCAGAACTTATTAATAGTTTTCTATTATAAATAAAGCCTGTGCACAAACACAGGTCAGATTGACGTCATACATCATCTGTAAATAAAGTTTACAACAAGGTCATGAAATAATTGCAGAAAGTGCATGTCATGAATCATAGTAAGTCTTATTTTTCGACTTTAAAAAATCCTGTAATTCAGCACATGGACGTGCTGAGCCGAGGCCGGAGACACGGATGTCGACTGCCGAGGGTAAGGTTTTTTAAACAAAGAAAAATTTAGACTTACTTGATGAAATGACCTAAAACTTATGCAATTATTCATGACCTCATAAAACACGTTACCTGTACACAGCCTTACCTGTGCACAAACACAGGTCTATTTTTTCAGGTTTTCTGAGCAGCTGGAACAATAACCAAAGAACTTAACACTATGATTAACTATTCTGAATTTATATAAATCTTCTACTTTCTCTTCTAATTTTTCTAGTAAATCATCTTCCGCTTCCTCAACCTTACCACAGCTTATACATACAAGGTGGTGGTGCTGATGATCTTCATCATTATGAACCAATTCATATCTATTACATCCATCATCAAAATTCATTTTACACAGAACACCCATCTTTTCAAGAAGTTGAAGCGTTCTATACACAGTTGCCAATCCAATTTCCGGACAATCATCCTTAACAATATCATAAACTTCTTCCGTTGAGAGGTGTTTACCTTCGTTCTCTATAATAACATCTAATATTGCTCTTCTCTGGGGGGTTAATTTATATCCCTGCACCTTTAACTGCTGTTTTAATTTTTCTATATCTTCCTTTGACATTAAACCCATAAATACACCTCAATTCCTAATTTAGGTTAATTAGAGTTTACATTTATTTCCCTTCATTGTCAAGAGATATTCATTTGATAACTATTCTTCAAAAAAAATCTGCAGATTATTCTGCAGACCTTTTGTTTTTTTGTGCTGAACATTTTAAACAGTTTCCAGAACACTTCAAGCAGTCAAACAATTTTGTTCTACATCTTGGACATACAGTAGAATCCTTAACCATATATCCACAAGTTGGACATTTAACCTCCATAAACTCACCCTCTTATATTATCATCCATGCAACAGCTCCACCTACTAAAAATGCAGTTACAAAACTACCCAGCCAAATGTATATAGCTTCCTTTTTACTTCTTTCCTTAAATAGAATCATAATTGAAGCGATACATGGTACAAATAATGTTATAACTATTAACGCAACAACTGTCTGGGATGCTGACATTGATAAATCAGTTAACCCTGCAGCACCAAAGTCCCTTCTTATTATACCCATTATAAAGGCATTTGCTGCCTCCTTAGGTAATTTTAAAAGACCTACAGTAATTGGCTGTACTGCATCTTGAATTGCAACTAACGCATTAGTTTCATTTAAAATTGTTATTATTAGTGCTCCTAATGCAAATAATGGTGTTGCTTCCTTTATAAACATCCAGGACTTTGTCCATGTTTTTGATAAAACATTTGACAATCTTGGCATTCTAATTGGCGGTAAATCAATAAATAAATCTGATGATTTACCTGGAAGAACCTTATTTAAAAGTGTTCCTGTTAAAACAAATACTGCCAATATAGTAAATGAATAAATCATTAAGTATTTAGCTCCAAGTGGTGCAATCAGCCCAGCAATAACACCCATCTGAGCAGAACATGGAATTGTAAGTCCAAGTAATGCTGTTGCTATAATCTTTTCCCTTCTTGTACCAAGAAGTCTTGTAGTTATTGTAGCCATAGTTATACATCCAAAACCTAATATTATCGGTATTATGGCCCTTCCATTCATTCCTAAAAAGGATAACACTCTATCTACTAATGCAGCAATCCTTGGCAGATATCCTGAATCCTCCATAATAGACATAAAGAAGTAAAATGCAATTACCAGTGGCAATAACAAACCAAGCATATATGTTGGAGTTAATGTAAACAAACCAAACTCTCCAGCAAAAACTCTGTATAAAAGGGTATTATCTCCTAATAATCCTGAAGCTATCTTTCTAATAAAAGGTTCATAGTGCTCACCCATTATTACACCTTCAGTTATACCAACAACGTCACCTGCTACAAACACACCTATTACCTTAAACATAACATATAGAGAAACTGCAAGCATTGGGATACCTGTAATAGGGTTTAACATATACTGACCAAGCTTATATCTGAATGTATTTCCTTTACCTTCTTTTTTAATAATTTCAGATACTATTTTATCAACCTGTTCCCTTCTTAATCTGTAAACCTCTTCTCTTTTGCCCTTTGAAGTTAAGCTGTATTCCTTTAAAATATCCTCATCTTCTTCAACAACCATTAAAGCCTCGCTTTGTTCTCCAACCTTATGGATATATTCTTTAACCATCTCAAGTATTTGAGGATTAGCATTTCCTATTTTTGCATTATGGATGTTCTTCTTTACTTCTTCAAGTCCCTTCCCCTTTACTGCAACAGTTGGTATTACTGGAACTCCTAAAAGCTCACTTAATTTTTTAACATCTAGATCTATTCCGTTTCTCTCAATATCATCCATCATATTCAGAGCAACAATCATTGGCTTACCCATATCCATGATTTGCAGCGTTAAAAACAAGTCTCTTTCTATATGAAGTGCATCAACAACATTTAAAATAATGTCTCCATAAAGTATAACATCCTTGGCTACCCTTTCCTCATCATTAAAGGATGATACTCCATATACACCTGGAGTATCAATTACAACGTCATTTCCGAATTTTCCATGGGATACATCAACTGTAGTACCAGGAAAATTAGAAACATCCACATACATTCCTGTCAAAGCATTAAAGAATACGGATTTACCTACATTTGGGTTTCCCGCAAGTACTATCTTCTTAGCTCCCTTTGGTATATCAATATTTATTTTATCACAGCAGTTCATTATGCTCCCTCCTTTAAGTCACACACCTCAATTGTAATTCTTTTTGCCAGTTCCCTTCCTACAGCTATCTCTTGTAATCTATTACTTAAAATCACAGGCCCAAATGGTATTTTACCTGAGCAATTGACATGTGCACCTTCATATAGCCCTAACCTTATAGCCTGCACCCTTATTTCATTATCATTTATATTTTTTATAATAACAGTCTGACCTTTTTTTGCTTTATCTAATGTCATAGGAACCCCCTCCTTATATTGCTATTGATATTCATTATCACTATGTAGCGAAAAAATAATTGAGAATTAATCTCAATTCTATTTTAACCCTATTGATAATGATTGTCAATATTAAAAATAAATCTTTATCTCTTCTTTTATAGATATTTCATCAACACTGATAGAACATTTATAAGCTTTAACTATTACCCCATTATCATAAGCCTCTTTAAGCTTCTCTCCAAAGGCCTTATCTATTTTATAATTAGGAGTGAATTCCTCTACATAATCCATAAATGCAATAACTACAATGGCAGCACCAAATCCTTCTTTTTTTGCCTTTATAAGTTCATCTATATGCCTTTTTCCCCTGTCTGTAGGTGCATCTGGAAACATTGTTATTTTGTTTTCTTCATAGGTTGCACACTTTACTTCAAGAAGTGTTTTTTCTTCACCCTCTATAAAAAAATCTATTCTGCTATTATTGTAAGTTACTTCTCTTTTGATCTTCCCATTTAGCCATTTTATTTTTCCTGTTAACAAAGCATCTTCAAAAACCTTATTAGCTAATGCTGAATTTATACATATTAAATGATTATTTTTATATACAAACATAAGACTATATCTAGTCTTTCGATTAGGATTCTGAGACTTTACAAGGATAACCTCTGTTCCTGGAAAAAGCATCTCTCTCATTCTCCCAGTGTTTGGAACATGAACCCTTTCTATACTGCCATCTATATTAACAAGTGCCTCAAAACGATTTGGTCTTTCTATAAATATTCCCAAAACCTTGTCTCCCTCGATTTTAACAGTCATAATTTCACCCCATATGAAAAGGATATACCTATAGGTATATCCTCATTAATTACTCTTCGTCGTCTTCTGCTTCAAGCCATTCTTCATAAGCTTGAGCTACCTTTTCAAATTCTTCATCATCTTCAATTTCAGCAAGCATTTCTTCGCCATCTTCGTTTGTATCTAGTCTGAACACAACTGCATCATCTTCTTCTGAATCTACAGGATAAAGAACAAAATATTCCTTTCCATCAACTTCAAGAGCTGTTATAACTTCGAATTTAGTTTCTACACCATTTTCATCAGTTAGAACAACTACGTTTTCCATGTTTTCCATGTTCTCCATTTAAATCACCTCGATTTTTAATATACTGTAATTGTAATGTTTGAGGATATAATTGTCAACCTTTATTTGCCTATCCTATCAAGATATCCTTGTAGTATATATGTAGCGGCAACTGTGTCAATTACTTCCTTTCTCTTTTTTCTTGAAACATCGGCTCCTATAAGCATTCTTTCTGCAGCAACAGTAGTTAATCTTTCATCCTGATAAATTATTTCCAGACCAGATTTATTTTTTAATTTTTCACAGAAATTCATAATTTTTTCACTCATAGGCCCTAATGTTCCATTCATATTTTTAGGAAGACCTGCTACAATCTTTTCAACATTATACTCTTTTACAATATCTATTATTTCTTTTATATCGTTTTTAATACCTGTTCTTCTAATTGTTTTTATTCCCTGTGCTGTCCAGCCCATTGGATCGCTGACTGCAACACCTATTGTTTTTTCTCCTATGTCTAGTCCTAATACTCTCATTAATATCCTCCCTCAAACTATTTTAATACAAAAATTTGGGCAATATGCAGAGCAATACCCACATAAAACACATTTCTCCTTATTTACAATCACCTTATTATCTGATATTTCTAAAGCCTTGTTTTTACATGCTTTAACGCAGCTTCCACAGCCTTCACACCAAAAATCTATATGTAGGTGTTTTGTTCTGTTTTTAAGTTTTTCCCTTAATCCTTCATCAATTGTTTTTCCTTCAAAGCGTAATACGTTTGCATTTACCTCATCAATGGTCTGCATTCCAACGGCTATGGAATGAATGTAAGGATTATTTAATACGAAATTAAAGCATTCATCAGCTGATGCCATTAAATTCCCTCCGCCAAGGGGTTTCATTGCATATATTCCCTTACCGCATTTATATGCTTTTTCAATTGCTGCAAGCATTTCATCTATACTTCCGTCAATTATTCCAAGTCCCTTAATATTAACTATAGGATGCACAACATCAACTTCATCCATACTGCATACTGCCTCTACAACCTCAACTGCGTGGGTTGAAACACCTACAGCATCTATCAATCCACATTTTTTTGCTTCTACTAAATATCTTAGAGCTTCTTCGTGACCTTTTAGTGTTAATCTGCTCTCCTGTTCATGTAACATAAACAAAGCCATTCTTTTAAGTCCTAGTTCTTCCAATGTCTCTTTTAAACTGTCCCTCATACCTTCATATGTGTAATCATAGGATTTTGATGCAATTAATATTTCTTTGTTGCAAGACAGCTCCATTGCTCTTTTTATATAAGGATTAGTTTTATATAACTTAGCAGTATCAATAAAGTTAACACCCAAATTAAAGGCATGTGCAATAACCTTAGCTCCTTCTTCTACAGGTAAATCAGCCTGAAGGGGGCCTACGGTTAATCCACCAAAACAAAGTTTTGAAACCACAAGCTTTGACTTGCCTAATCTTATATACTCCATAATATCCTCCAGATACTCAATCATTAATCTTTTCAATACAGTTAATAAAGAAAAGGTAGTTTACATATAAAGTTAAAAATAAAGCAAGGGATACTATTCCTGAGTCATTCAGAAATGTTATCAAAATACAACATAACACAAAAATAAACTTATTTCCACTAAAATTGAGTTTTCCCCTTAAAACTTCATATATAAACACTGCTGCAGTTGCAGCTGTTATTACTGTCCATCTATTAAAAGTTATAAGTCTCCTTTGGGTGTATAACTTACTTTTCAATACAGTTAAAATGTATTCCCTGTTTCCTGTTAAAACATTTCTGAAAAAAACATTTATATGATTATCCGATTTTAATATTATAAAGGCTGCAAAAAACAGGAGTGTTAAAATAATTACTAAAGGTGCTGTAATTATAGTAAGGCCAAAACATGTTAAAAACCCTCCAAAGTTGCTTCCGCATTTACTTGATAATAACAACAATCCATTAAGAAACCATATAGTCCACTGTGTTTTAGATTTAAGCCTTTTGCTTATCATAAAATTATAGGCAATTATAATTCCCAGGTATTCGTTGCTATCCCATAAAACCTTGCTCCTAATGAGGGTTCATAGCTTAAGAGGGAATTTTTTAAAAGATAGTTGGTTGTCAGAGCATCCCCATAAATAACAATTAAAAACAGTATTATTGGAATATATACACCACTTTTCTCTACACACAAAACTAATATTAACGTTCCAACAGCTATTAAAATCACTTTTAAAATAAAATTATCCAAAAGAAATAAAGGTTCTATCAGCACCATAATTGGAATCATTATTATAGAAAGGCTTAAATATGGTATCCTTTCTGAATTATTTACCTTTAGCAATAAAACATTAAACAGGGTTATTACACATATAAAGTAGCTGAATAGTTTTAGAAAGTCTCTTTTTTGGTTCAGAAGTAAAATTCTTTTTACATATATGTCATTTAAATTTCCCTTAACAATTTTTAAATCCTTAAAATTACCTTTTATAATGTTATTAATATTTTTATAATCTAATATGCCCATATTTTTTGTTGTTTCAGAATAAAAAATTCCCCCATTCTCTCCATCGTAATAAATCAATGGCAATAGAAATCTTTCATATCTTTTTTCCGAATACCTTTTCCATGAAATAATCAATATGACTTTATTTTTTTTGTCTTTTATTTGTTGTAAAAAATCCTCTAATTCCCCTAATGAACTTATATGATATATGTATATCCTATCCCTGTCAGGTTGTCCAGAAAGCAAAAATTTAGACGGCACATACAATGTACCGTCTTTTTCAACATAACCCTTTATAATCACATTATTGGCTTCTATATCATTTATATATTCAGGAACATCTTCTTCCTTTAATTCAGCTGGTTTTTCATTTACCAGGCTCTTGAAAAAACCAAACTCCCCTCCGTTTGTTCTTTGAATAGACAAGGCAGTTACTGAATTCTCCATTATTTCCTTTGTTTCCTCATAAATACTAAGTTGTTCAATGGTGATGTTTTCTATAAATATTATGTATCGCTCCTTAGCGTTAACAGAAAAAATTATACTGAAAAAACCAAAAAACAACACCAGTATTTTTTTTAACATCTTTAGCACCCTCTAAATAATATTAAACTAATCCTTAAGGTAACTTCTTAAAAGTTCTTCTAAGATTTCGTCCCTCTCAAGTTTTCTTATAAGTCCCCTTGCATTATTATGACTAGTTATATAAGTAGGGTCCCCTGATAAAATATATCCTACCAATTGATTTATTGGGCTATATCCCTTTTCCTGAAGGGCATTATACACTTCTTTTAAAATTTCTTTTGTTTTATTCTTTTCTTCCATTTTAAAGCTGAATTTCATAGTACCTTCATGGCGTTCGGTCATTCAAACCACACCTTTCTCTCTAGTATGTTTAATTTTAATATACCATGTTATTCAGTTTAAATCAAATGTATCCTTATGATTGTTATTATTTTTCCATATTAAAAGTTATAGGCAGGACTAAGCCTGCCTATTTTTCTATTCAATTTCATGCATATCTGAAAGCGGAATCATATTATCTAAAGATTCCCAAATAAAGTACTTTATTTTCAGCTTACCTTGAACATTTGGTATGCTCATCATAACAGTTAATGTAGCACTATCAGTAACCTTAATTATCTGTTGTGATGCCCCATAGAGCAGCATCTTATCATTTTCATCATATAAAGCAACAATCAAAGCAACCCTTTTGTCTTGTTTAGTATAGTTTATTCCTTTAATGCTTATTCTTACATCCTGACCCTTTATAATCTTTTCTGGCACTTCAGTAGTTATTATTTCAAAATCATCCCTTTGTGGTGAATCCTCAATCCAAACAACCTCTGAAGTATTTCTAACCCTTAACCTTGGTCCAAAAGGATCAACAGAAGCCAATCCAATTGCACTTATCTTGCTTCCAACCTTAATTCTTTCATCCCATTTGCCAGCCTTTGTAGAATCTCCACTTCCATCTCCTATATATCCATCAAGGAATACACGTGCTTCCCCAGTACCATCATCTACATAAATATTTTGACTATCCATCCTAGTTACTTTTCCAATAACCTTTACCAATAACCCACCAAACTTACTGTCCATGGCATCCTTAGTTGACAATAATGTGGGATCTATAGGATTTACTGAGATATCTGTTACTGAATATTCAATCACCCTTAATTCCAAATCTCCCTGATACTCATCCAATGTTCCAATGGCTCTTACCCTTTGGCCAACCATTATATTCCCATCTGAAATCGGGAAAAGATTAATACCACCTGTAGAATCCTGAATATATAAAGTGTCAAAGAAGGCGTTATCAGAAGGAGTCTTACCTGCAGTTACCGTTCCTTCTACGCAGTATACATCTCCCTTTTGTCCTTCTCTAACATTTGCTATTGGAGTTACTGGTATAACCTTCTTAATTGAGTCTAATATGTTTAAAGTAATATTGTAGTTGCTGTTTTGAAGCTGAGCAGAATTATCAAGCTGAACTTTTACTTCAAAGTCTGATATAAACACTGTTCCCCCAATAAACATCTTTCCTCCACCTGGAAGGTTTTCTACTGCAAGTGCATATACACTTCCCTCTGGAAGTGAAACTCCTGCTACATTTTTATTAGAATCTATTGACCTTGTTGTGTCATATCCCTTAACTAGCCAAGTAGCCCTTCCTGTATTAAGTGAATTTTCATCAATATTCAATGAACAACCACTATAAAAGCTATAATTCTGTTCTGGTAAAACACCATTCAAATAAGGTGAATTAAAATTATAGTTTCTAAAGGCAAGCCTATAGTTTTGATTATTTAACTTATTAATATCATCAACAACTTCATCGTTGTTAAATCTTGTAGAGGCTCCAATTCCTTCTAAAAGTCTATTCATCTGTGTTGAAGTTTGATATTCGCCTGTTCCATCCTGGTAGTCTGCAATTCCACAAACAATTAAATTTCCGCCTCTATCTACAAACCTTTTCACAACTGCAATATCCTCATCACTGAAGCTCTGCGGCTGATATGATATACCATTTACTGTTCCTGCTTTTTTAGCTGGTGCTGTAATTATTAAAAGCTGTGCATCCTTTAAAACTTCATCAGTAAGCTTGTTCTTTTCAATGTTTACAGCAATCTTTTGACTGTTTGCAATGGTTGTAAAGTTGTTTAAATTATTTGCGTAATACCCATATACGTAGTCATTGTAATGAGTTGCATCAACAACAACCTTTGTAGTCACTAAAGGATCAACTACCTCTACCTTCAAAACATCAGTGAAAATCTTTTCAACTCCATTTATCCTTGCCATCATCTTAACATCGATATTAAATTTTCCTGAAGCCGGCGGAGTATAATCAAATGAATATGCAGCGGCTCCTAAGGATGCAACTGCAGCTAGATCATGTGCTTCGTTTATTACATTGCCATTAATTGAATAAACCAAACTTGTTATTTCCATTGGATAATTTTCATTGTTAAATAGATTTGAAGTTATCTTAAAGCTCTCACCCTTAATTGGTAGTGTTGTGCTTCCAAAAGTCTTTGAAATTCCAGCCTTATCAACCTCTCCAATCCATACTGGTGCTGTAACTGCAATATCCTTATCAGCCTCATCAACCCTTATATAGTAATATGAATAATTTGCCGAAAGGTTAAATTCTATTAAATCCTTATTAGCTGTAACAATTTTCGTTGCAACTACCTTCCCACCATTTGCAATTACTGAAATCTTTCCAAGAGCTTCGTTATCTGGATCTTCAATATCAACTTTAATATTTACGCTTTCAGGCTTGCTTTCAAAAATAGTTCCCATTATCTCGCCATTTAATGTATAATTAATTTTTAAATTGTTATCTTCAGTAGCATAAACCCTCATGTTCCTCATTGCGTCATATATATTATCCCTTGTTAAACTATCTGCTAACACAACAGTCCTTCCTGTATTTGCTGTTCCCCATTTTCCAAGGTGATTATCCTGGTTATTTGTAGGTGCAAGGTGCCAGCCCTTATCAAGTGCCCTTTGATAATACTCATAGGATGGGAAATATCCACTGCTTCCTATAGCTCCTTCTCCATTTCCTACTTCAATTAAGGTAATCAACTTATCTATTTGTGGGTCATAATATGCAAAATCATTAAAATCTCCAAAGGTTGGCCCTGGATGGTTCATCTGTGAAATTGAATCTGGGAATAACTTCAAAAGATCATAATACTGTTTTAGGCCATCTGGCTGTTTATACTTTGCATTATCACGAGTCTCAAAACCAGGTGTATTAAATGTGTTTATATGCCCAGTTCCATTAGACCACGTCATTTCATAGGCATAAATACCAACAAAAGTGTTGCCAGTATATCTATCTGCTGCATCCCTTCCATTTAGCCACTTTGTGCTCTTTGATCCATCAGCCATGCTTGATATTAGAGCATTATCAAAGGAATTAGAATGGTCAGTCACTGCAAAAAAGTCAAGCTTTGCTGTGTTCTTTGCATAGCTATAAGCATCATCAAGTGTCCCTAGACCATCAGAGTTAGTTGTATGCGAATGTATTTGTCCAAAATATATATTGTATTCAGTATTTACCTTTTGAGTAAAGCTAAATGTTGAAATTGGGCTGTCCAATAACCCCTCTGCCTTTGCATATGCTTTAATTGTTGTAGGAAGTTGCCTTAGAATTATTGGCTCAGTATAATCATTCCAATTTACACCATCATCAAGTGAATATTTAATTGTTGAATTTGGTGTCTCGCATGATAACATAACTGCTTTATGCAAAATTACAGCACCGCCGTTTGGATTTGCAGTAACTGATAAAGTCTTCCCTTGAGTATAGTTGAATGTAGATACAACGCTGTTATTTAATCCTTCCTTCATTCCATAGGCCTTAATAGTTGCAGGAAGTGTTGTAAGAGTAATCTGTGTTTCTGGGTTATATGGTGTAAATTCACTGTCATTTATAGAATACATAATAGTTGCACCTTCAGTTGCACAGTAAAGAGCAACCTTAGATCCAAGAGCAATTTCATTTCCGCTTTCAGGAGATGCCTCAATACCTGCCACAGTTTCAGCATTTGAAACTGGTGTTCCTGTAACTGATATATTATTTATGTTACTTGTTCCTGTTGGCGCAACTTCAAGAACAGTAGTAGATGAACTTGAAGCATTAGATGTCATTATAAATCTAATATAAACCTTATCTTTGTTTGAAATCTCACTTGGCAAATTAATTGCTGACATGTAGTTGTTTAGAGTAGTACCTGTTATTGCATATGTGCTATTTGGAACATCAGCCCACGTGTTTCCTTCATCTACGCTGTATATTAATTTAAAGTCCCTAGGCCCTGTTGAAGAAGAACGGGTCTTTGCAGATAAAATTAAATTGTCATATCCCTTTGTTGAAAACTCAATCTGCCAATACTTTGTATTAGTGCCATTATCCCATCCGTTAATTGATAAACTTACTGCACTATAACTAGGGGTAGCATCCTTAAAATTCTTTAAAAATGCAGTGTCCTTATATGTCCCCCCTGTTGCAGGAATTGGATAGGAAGTTGGTGCTGATATATAGTCCCATGAAGCTACTGTATCTGGTTGAGCTGCTTGAACTGGAATGCTTATACTGAAAAAGTTTAAGACCATAACAAAGACAAGGAACAAAGACGTCAATTTCCTAGTCATTTTTTTCTTAATCACTTATACCCCTCCCTGAAACTTTTTTGTATTAAGGGATTGCCCTTAATAATGCTTTTTTAATTTATAGTAAAATCAATATTTATTACTTCGCTGTTTAATCCCTTTACATAAATCCTATATAGACCATTCTCCAAAATAGTAGTAACTTTTTGGGTATTGTTGTTTAAATTAATTTGGTCAATATATTTTATGCTATCACCTTGTGTAATCTTTAAAGTTACTATCTCCTTTGAATTCTTACTCTTTACATAAATTGCAACCTTTTCCGCTTCCTTCTTAATATTAACGGTTATTCCATTATCAATAACCTTAACCTTTAGTGTTCTTGTAACCCTATTATCCTGTGATTTAATTGTTACAGTCGCATCACCTATTGATTTAGCCTTTATTTTTCCATTTGTTACTGTTAATATTTTTTCATCACTGCTGCTCCATACTAAAGTTTTATTTGTAGCATTAGCTGGTTCTATAGAATAAGAAATATCTAATTCATCATCTATATTCAACAATATAACCGAATCGCAAATTTTTACGTCATTAACTAATATAGTACTTGTTTCTCCAGAACCTGTGGAACCTCCAGTTGAACCACTTCCACCAGTACTGCCCGTATTTCCTGTTTGAGGGCCTGTGTTACCTGAAGAACCGCCTGTTGAGCCACTATCCTTTGGTATTTGTCCTTCTCCTGATACTTTTAAATCCTCTTTTTTGTTTCCTTCTATCTTTTCAACCTTCGACTCTTTATTTGCTACAACTTCTGCCTTCGAATCTGCAACTAATGTTCTAACTTCCGCATTATTGAGCTCTAATTTAGTCTCTGATTTTAATTCAATTGTTTCTACTTTCCCTTCCACTACAACTTTGGAGTCTGATTCAATTGGTGATATTTGCAAAAGTTTTATTCCCCCTTGGGATTTAATATAACTTTCTCCCTTCACAACTACTTTAGTATCAATACTACCTCTAAACTCAACAACTTTATTTGAATTATTAGTATTTACTTCAACACTACCAATACTTGTCCCTTCATTATGTAATATCGAAGGTGTATTAATATTTATCCTTGAAATTCTGCTATCCTTTAAAGCTACCCTAACGTTGGACTTTGAATCTATTGTTAGCCTGTCAGTAGTTATATTGTTAAAATGAATGCTATTGCTTCCACCAGATAATACTTTTATTTCGCTTGCCCAAACTTTATCTAAGTTAGTATTTCCATAAAAACCTGGATCTAAGTATATCTTCCCTTTAATTTTAATATTTTCTAATGATACATTGTCTGAGTTAACATACAAATCTCCGTCAACTTTAGCATTTTTATAAACTACCTTATCAGCCTTGATATTTACATCTTTCTTAACTAATTGAGGAAGATTTTCTTTTTTTGAGCCTGCAACAAAACCCTTGTTTGTAATAGTTAAACTGTTTACATATACATTTAGACTTTTTACTAAATAGCCGTCGTAACTAGCTTTACTGCCAAGTTTTTTTACATAGACAAATACTCTGTAGTACCCGTCGCTTAATTTAGGTAAAACGATTTTTTGCTTAACAGAATTCAAAACTGCCTTTGTATAGCCCTTTGTAATGTCAATACTTTTAGCTGTAACTAAATCATTTAAAACTACTCTATATTGAACCTTTCCCTTAAAACCATTAGTAAGTAGATATACCGTTGGTGAAACTCCTGTAGCATAAGATGAATTCAGACCAATTATTTGAGGAGTAATTTTACTTGCTGCATATGTATTTAAAGCAAATAAATTAAGTATTAAAAAATTTATCGTCAAGAGCCATATTAATATCTTTCTTTTCATATCTCAGTCCCCCTTCAATTTATCAAATGTCTGGAGAAAACCCAATCAATTGATTGTATTTTCCAGCGACTTAACAAGAGGATTCATGTTGTACATATTATCCCATAAAAAATTTTTTGTAGTAATTTTTTGTCCTTTACATCTTCAGCATTATCAACCCTCCCTATAATATGTAGTATTATTATACTTATTTTCCACTTTTTGCACACTTTAAATATAACTAATATTATACAAATTTAAAACAAAAAAAAATCGCAAGTTTTTCACTTACAACATCAATCGTCCTTATAACAAATATTTTTATCCAAAAATAATAGAATATTTTAATGTGTATTTTAACTTTAATTAAGGCGAGGTGAATTTCACCTCGCCTTTTTTATTTAATCATACTTTCAACAAGTCCATTAACAACTTCAAGTGCTTCTTTTACCTTTGTTTTGTCCTTTCCTCCAGCCTGTGCCATATCAGGTCTTCCACCACCGCCGCCGCCGGCAATTTTTGCAACCTCTCTTATTATGTTTCCAGCATGAACACCTGAAGATACAGCTTCTTTACTTGCCATTGCAATGAATGTAACCTTATCATCCTTTGTACTTGCAAGTACCACTACAGATTTTCCAAGTTTATCCCTAAGTTTATCTCCTAATCCTCTTAATCCATCTGCATCTAGTTCTACAACTGCTGTTACCGCCTTTACACCTTTTATATCAACAGCATTGTTTATTATTTCATCTGCTACATTTGAAGCCATTTTAGCCTTAAGAACTTCTATTTCCTTTTCTTTTTCCTTAAGTTCTGTCATAACCGTTTCAACTCTTCTTGTTATATCTTTAACTGAAGTTTTTAATGCTGCTGCAGCTTCCTTTATTGTATTTTCAAGGCCTTCTACATATTCAAGGGCACCCTTTCCTGTAACTGCCTCAATTCTTCTAACTCCGGCAGCTACTCCACTTTCAGATATAACTTTAAACATTCCTACTGAAGCAGTATTTGCCACATGGGTTCCTCCACAAAGTTCCATACTGAAATCTCCAGCTTTAACCACTCTTACACTTGAGCCATATTTTTCTCCAAATAGAGCAACAGCTCCCATTTTTCGTGCTTCTTCAATTGAAGTTTCAATAGTTTCAACATCAATTGCATCCATTATTTTTTCATTTACAAGGGTTTCAATCTTCTTTAAGTCTTCGTGGGATATAGCTTCAAAGTGGGTAAAGTCAAACCTTAATCTTTCTGGTGTTACAAGTGAACCTGATTGTTCTACATGGGTTCCAAGTATTTTTCTAAGGGCCGCATGTATAAGGTGTGTTGCAGTATGATTTCTGGCTATATCCATTCTTCTTGATTTGTTTACAATTGTTGTAACCTTATCCCCTTGTCTTACTGTACCTTCTACAACCTTACCAACATGTATAACCTTGCCGTTTGCAGTCTTTTTACAATCCTCAATTTTAACCTTAAATCCACTTGACACTATTTCTCCACTGTCTCCAACCTGACCTCCCATTTCTGGATAAAAAGAAGTTCTGTCAAGAATTAAAGTTACCTCACAGCCTTCTTCTGCACTCTCAACTATTTCATCTCCCTTTACAATAACAAGAACTTCACCCTCAGAAACTGTACTTGCATAACCCTTAAACTCAGTTGTAACTGAAGGAGGAAGTGTCATGAAAACATTCATATCTGTTCCCATGTAATTTGTTTCTCCCCTTGCAGCCCTGGCTCTTTCCCTTTGTAATTTCATTTCCGTTTCAAAACCTTCTAAATCAACATCCATACCGTTCTCTTCAAGTATTTCCTGTGTCAGCTCTAATGGGAATCCATAGGTATCATATAGTTTAAATACCTTTTCACCAGACAGCGTTTTTTTGTTTTCTGATTTAAGCTCTGAAATATAATCATTTAATATATTTATACCTGAATCTATAGTTTCATCAAATCTTTCTTCCTCAAGCTTAATTACTTTCTTTATATAATCTCTTTTTTCTGCAAGTTCTGGATATGCATCCTTTGAATTTTCTATAACAACATCACAAAGCTCATTTAAGAAGGCTCTATTGATTCCAAGAAGTTTACCATGTCTTGCTGCCCTTCTTAATAATCTTCTTAAAACATAGCCTCTTCCTTCATTAGACGGAAGAATTCCATCGCTTACCATAAAAGTAACACTTCTTATATGATCAGTAATTATTCTAAGTGAAACATCTTTATTTTCACTGCTTCCATACTCAACACCAGAAATTTTACAAACATTATTTAATATATTCTTCATGGTGTCGATTTCAAAGATTGACTTAACTCCCTGCATTATTGTTGCCATTCTTTCAAGACCCATACCTGTATCAATATTTGTCTTTGCAAGCCTGTTGTAATTTCCATCTTCATCTTTGTCAAACTGTGTGAATACCAGGTTCCAAAACTCAACAACCCTGTCTTCCTCTGCAGCTTTAATAAATTCTTCAACAGTATTTATTTTACCTTCTCCTCTGTCAAAATGTATTTCTGAACATGGCCCACATGGTCCCTGACCTATCTCCCAGAAATTATCATCCTTACCTAATCTGAATATTCTTGATGGATCTACATCTGTCTTTCTTGTCCAGATTTCAAAAGCCTCATCATCCTCTAAATATATGGTTACATAGAGTTTTTCCTTTGATATTTTTAAAACCTCTGTAACAAACTCCCATGCCCATGGAATTATTTCTTCCTTAAAATAGTCTCCAAAGGAGAAATTACCTAACATTTCAAAGAAAGTAGCATGTCTTGATGTTTTCCCTACATTTTCTATATCCCCAGTTCTTATGCATTTTTGACATGTTGTTATTCTGGTTTTTGGCGGTATTTCCTGTCCTGTAAAATATGGCTTTAATGGAGCCATGCCTGCATTTATTAGCAATAAACTCTTATCATTTTTAGGAACTAAAGGAAAACTTTCAAGCCTTAAATGATCTTTGCTTTCAAAAAAAGATAGATATTTTTCCCTGATTTCGTTAACTCCCATCATAAAATATTACCTCCTAATGCTTATGTATTGTTTTATTAATTTTGACAAATAAAAAACCTTCTATCCCAAAAAAGGGACGAAGGTCAAATCTCCGCGGTACCACCCACATTACCTCTCATCAAGGTCTCTTAAGGCAGATAACGTTTGCCACCGTTGTCGCTTACTTATTTCAGCGGCACTGCTCCAGGACTGCTTCTATCTCAACTTCTAAAGGCTCGCACCAACCGCCTTCTCTCTTAAAGTAAGTTTAAGATGTACTCCTTCCTCTCATTGCATTTAACTTTTACACCATTATACAGAAGCAATATAAAATTGTCAATTCCAGAGTAGTAATTAAAAAGTCCCTTGGTTAAATACCTGACTATAACCTTAATTTGCACTCTAAAATAGGTTTTTAATTATATATCTGTAAGTAACTCTTACCATCCCTGCCAAAGGAACGGAAAGCACAAGTCCCCAGGCACCAAAATATTTTCCTCCAAGAATAAGAACTATCATGATAAAAACCGGATGTATTCCAAGACTTTCTCCCATAAGCTTTGGTGCTATAACTGAACTTTCAATTTCTTGAATAATGAACATTGTAATAGACACAATCACAGCTTTTTTAAGTGATTCAGAGGCTGCTATAAAAAAAGCCGGCAGGAAACCTATTATTGGTCCAAAATATGGTATTATATTCGTTATACCGTTTATCAGTGCAATTATTATTGCGTACTTTACTTTCATAACTGATAATGCAACAAAAGTCATCCCTGCAATTATAATTGATAGGATTATTTGACTCCTTATAAATGAACCAAGGATTTTATCAATTTCATGCCATAGTTCTATCATTTTTCCTCTGAATTTTATGGAAAAAAAGGACTTTAAAATGCCTGAAAAATAGTCAGAGTCAATTAAAAAATAGTAAATGAATATAGGAGTCAATGCGTAGGTTGGAATCTCCATTGTAAAATTTAAAATTTCACTAAAAGTATTGGATAAATAATTCTTTAAAAATTCTTGAATTTTAATTAAAGTTGCATCTATAACTTCCTTTAGGTACACTGGAAATCCATCATAACCTATTTTAGGAATAAGACTATTTATCATTTGATTATATTTATCTATGTTGGATAATATCCCCATAACATCTTTTATTACACCTGGTATTACATATAATATTATGAGAATAAAAATACCCAATAATAATGCCAGAGAAATCAAAACTGCATTCTTCTTTTTTATTCCCCTGCCTGATATTAATTTTACAAGTGGATTTAAAATATATGCCATAATTGCAGAAAATACTATAGGTTTTATTATTGTTCTTGAAATAAAAACCAATGAAATCATTAGTAATACTAAGACAATAATTATTATGTATTTAATACTTATTTTTTTCAACATAATCATCCTCGTTATTTAAATTTATTCAATGTAATATTGTTTATTATCTCCATGGAGCTTTTCTCAACTATTATTTTTTCCCTTCCAAATACAGTTAAATCATTTAAAATTATTATTCTTCTTCCTTCAATAAGATCATCCACAACCCCCCTTGAACATATAATAGCTTTGACATATCCGCTCTTTTCATCAAAAATTAAATCTGAAAGTATGCCTAATGTATTGCCTTCAGTATCAATAATCTCTTTTCCAATATAATATTGAATCATAAATTGTTTGTTCTTTTTAACAAGCTTTTTATTTATTTTAAAAGGATTTTCCCTTATTATTACTGAGTCATTTATAGCAGATATATTACAAAAAGACACTAAAAACCAAGGAGAAAAAAAGCTCCTTGTAGAAACAACAAGAGAATAGATTTTCCTTCTTTTAATATCAAAAATACAGTCATCAACATTTCCCTTTAAATTTCCCTTTTCATCTACTACATTTATTCCCCTTAGGTCTAAATATTTTTTCATTTGATATATATACCCCCTTCCTGTTTTGATTAATATTTATTATTACCTCATTATCACAAAATAAACGAAGCACATTTTTATGCAAAAAAAAGCCAGTATCAACGATACTGACTTATAACACATCTTTTATTATTCCTCCGCCTACAACTACATCACCATTATAAAATACAACTGATTGACCTTTGGTGATGGCTCTCTGAGGAGTATCAAACTTTACAATTACTCCATTTTTATAAGGGGATATTGTAGCAGGGGCTTCCTTTGCACTATATCTGATTTTAGCTGTAACTCTAAGATCACCATTTAACTTATCAAATGGAATTAAATTTATATCCTCTGCATAAAGGGTATCCTTAAATACTTCCTTTTCATCCCCTATAACCACAAGATTTTTTTCAGGAATGATGTCAACAACAAAGACGGGTTTTCCAAGGGCAAGGCCTAGACCCTTTCTTTGACCAATAGTATAGTGGACTATACCCTTATGCTTTCCAATTACGTTTCCATTAACATCTACAAAATTCCCAGGTTTAACTTTATCCGGTACCCTTTCTTTTATAAATCCTGCATAATCATTGTCTGGAACAAAACAAATCTCTTCACTGTCTGGTTTGTTTGCTACAATTAAACCTAATTCATCAGCTATTTCTCTAATTCTATCCTTTGTATAGTCCCCTAATGGCATTACCGTATGAGATAGCTGATACTGAGTCAGATTGTAAAGAGCATATGTTTGATCCTTTCTGTCATCCCTAGATCTTAAAAGCAAATACCTTCCTGTTTCTTCGTCCTTAACTACCTTGGCATAATGACCTGTTGAAATATAATCAGCTCCAAGCATCTGAGCTTTCTTTAAAAACTCATCAAACTTTATATGTTTATTACATGCAATACAAGGATTAGGGGTTTTACCTGCAAGATACTCATCAACAAAGTAATTTATTACCTTCTTTTCAAAGACTTCTTTGAAATTCATTACATAATAATAAATTCCAAGCTTATCAGCAACCCTTCGTGCATCATTAACCGCAGTTAATGAGCAACACCCTCCTTCTCTTTCTTCAACAGCCTTGTTTTCAGGCCATATCTGCATAGTTATACCGATTACGTCATATCCCTGTTGAAGCAACAAGTATGCTGCAACGGAGCTATCTACTCCACCGCTCATACCAATAACAACTTTTTTCTTCATAATTTCACCTACTCATTATTATGGTGGTGGTGATCATCTAAATCTGTTATGTTATCTTCCCATGGTTCAAGACCCATTCTTATTCTATAATCATTAATTGCTTTATGAATTGCTCCCTCTGCTAAAACTGAACAATGCATCTTAACTGGAGGAAGTCCATCTAATGCTTCAGCAACAGCTTTGTTTGTAAGATTCCAAGCTTCTTCTAAAGTCTTTCCCTTAATAAGTTCAGTAGCCATTGAACTTGAAGCTATTGCTGCTCCACATCCAAATGTTTTAAACTTAACATCTTTTATTATATTGTCTTCAACCTCAAGATAGATTTTCATAATATCTCCACATTTTGCATTTCCTACTTCACCAACACCATTAGCATCAACAATTTCTCCAACATTTCTTGGATTCATAAAATGATCCATTACTTTATCGCTATACATTTAGTTTTCCCCCTTTTTTATAAAATCTTCATAGAGAGGAGACATTTCTCTCAATCTTTGAACTATTTTCGGAAGTACTTCCAGTACATAATCAATATCTTCTTCTGTCGTTAAGTCACCAAGCGACAATCTTAATGAGCCATGTGCTATTTCATGAGGAAGTCCAATTGCAAGTAAAACATGTGATGGATCCAGTGAGCCTGATGAGCAAGCACTTCCTGTTGAGGCACAAATACCTAGCTGATCTAACATTAACAGCAATGATTCACCCTCAATAAATTTAAAACTAACATTAATGTTTCCAGGCAATCTTTTTTCAGGATGGCCATTAAGTTTTGTATATGGAATTTTTTCCATAATTCCATTTAATAATCTATCTCTCATTTTTCTTATTTTTTCGTTATGTTCCTCAAGGTTTTCAGTTGCCATTTCAATAGCTTTACCAAGACCAACTATTCCTGGTAAATTCTCAGTTCCTGCCCTTCTCCTTCTTTCCTGTCCGCCGCCGTGAATAAGGTTTTCTATTTTTATACCCTTTCTTATATAAAGAGCACCAATTCCCTTTGGTCCATAGAATTTATGTCCTGCTAAGGATAAAAGATCTATATTCATCTTTTCAACATCTATTGCAACATTTCCAACAGCTTGAACAGCATCTGTATGGAATATAATTCCTCTTTCCCTTGCTATTTTACCTATTTCTGCTATTGGCTGAATAGTTCCAATTTCATTGTTTGCAAACATAATTGTTATTAATATAGTCTTATCTGTTATAGCCCTTTTAAGTTCATCAAGATCAATAAGACCATTTTCATCAACTGAAAGATAAGTTACTTCAAATCCGTTATTTTCTAAATACTCACATACATGAAGAACAGCATGATGTTCTATTTTTGTAGTTATAATGTGATTTCCCTTATCTCTATGAGCCCATGCTATTCCTTTAATTGCCCAGTTATCAGCTTCAGATCCACCATTTACAAAGTAAATCTCATCTGATTTTGCACCTATTGCCTTTGCAACCTGTTCTCTTGCTGTTTCAACAGCAGCCTTTGATTTTCTTCCAAAGGTATAAACAGATGAAGCATTTCCAAACTGCTCTGTAAAAAATGGCATCATTGTCTCAACAACTTCAGGCTTTGTGTATGTAGTAGCTGCATGATCCATGTAAATTAATCTTTTTTGTTCCATATTTATTCTCCCCTTTGCAAAATATTAGTTTTTTGCATTTCATAATAATCATTTAACATATCCTGTAGTGTAATAGAATTAATCACCTGGTTTACACTGTCATATATCTTTATCCAAAGTAATCTAGTTGCACAGTAACCTGATCTTGAACAACTTGAATCCTCATCGCTTATGCAGTCTGATATTTCAACAGGACCCTCAAGTACGTTTAAAATATCAGCAACAGTTATATCCTTAGGCGGTTTTGCCAGGACATATCCTCCTTGAGCCCCTCTTATGCTTTTTATTAACTTAGCCTTTCTAAGGCTGGCAAAGAGTTGTTCAAGATAATATTCTGATATATTTTGTTTTTCTGCTATCATTTTTATTGACACCGGCTCATCATTTAATGCCGTTGATAAAGCCAATTCAAACATAGCCTTAACACCATATCTACCCTTTGTTGATAATTTCATTAAATCACCTCGAATTCCGAGTAAAAAGATAGGATATCTACTAAATTAATTCTATTATAACCGAGCAAAATTGTCAACTTTAATAAAACCAAAATTTTAAATATATAAATATAAAATAACTGACAAGTGTAAAATGAATTTGCCCTGTCAAAATTTAATATTCCAAATTCATCTGGCTTGTCAGCTATTCCTGATTTAATCAGTTATATTCTATCCGTTCCCTTAATTACTCCCTTTGGAAATTTCTTTTTTATTTCATCATTGTGTATTATAGGTGGTGTTGCACTTTGTTTGTTCTGCATTTTTGTTTCCTTTTTAGTTTCTCTGTGTGTCATTTATTAAATCACCCTCCTAATGTATATCATCCAAATCCACTTCAGTTCTTTTGTGAAATACTGCACGTGCACTCTCTTCCTGAGGGTCATGCTTAATATTTATTTTTTTAAATCTTTCATCATGTTTTCTATTATTTTTTGTTTCCCTTATCTTATTGTTTGACATAAACATCTCCCCTTTCTATTTTTATATTCTCCAGTGAAGAAAGTTTTATGTATAGGGACACATGTATAGGGACATATACTTAGTGTTGTCATATATTATATATATTTTTTCGATATTTTCATATTTGCCTAGCCATTTTGGGCATAAGAAAACATCTCCCTTCAAAGTCTACTCTGTTGTTAGTATTTCCTTTGAAGGGAGATGCTATTTATTGGTTTATATCACTACTTATATGTCCCTACTTTAATATTAGTAGTTCCTTTGGACTCTTGTTTAGTACTTCACAGCCGTCCTTCTTAATTATTACATCGTCTTCAATTCGTACTCCACCGAATCCTTCAATGTAAATACCTGGCTCAATTGTAACAACCATGTTTTCTTCAAGTACAATATCGCCAATCTTTGAAACGAATGGCTGTTCATGAATTTCAAGACCTAGTGCGTGTCCTAAGCCATGTCCAAAATATTCTCCATATCCTTTTTCAGTTATATAATCTCTTGCAACCTTATCAAGTTCACTTGCCTTCATTCCAGCCTTAGCTTTGCTTATTGCAAGCAGCTGGGCTTCAAGAACTGTGTTGTATATTTCTTTATGCTTTTCAGTTATTTCATCACCAAAGAAAATTGTTCTTGTTATATCTGAAGCATATCCATTGTAGTAACATCCAAAATCAAATGTAACAAATTCATTTTTTTCAATTGTCTTATCGCTTGCAACACCATGAGGCATAGCTGATCTGTAGCCTGAAGCAACAATAAAATCAAATGATTTATCTTCAGCACCGTTAAGTTTCATTATGTATTCTATTTCTGCTGATAAATCCTTTTCCTTTGCTCCTTCTTTAACTTTTTCAAGAATCTTTGAGAATGCAATATCAGCTATTCTAACAGCTTCTTTTATGTTTTCTATTTCCTCTTCTGTTTTTATCATTCTTGTTTTTGAAACCTTGTCTTCCAGTGCAACAAGTTCCACACCTTCAAATTCTGTTTTTAAGTTATTGTAATATGATAAAGTTACATCCTGATCTTCAATTCCCAGCCTTTTAACTTCATTTTTCTTTAAAAATTCTGCAACTGATTTCATAGATCTATCCCAGAGTACAAATTCGAATCCCCTTGGTGTAACCTGATTTGTTGCCTGTTCCTTATATCTGAAATCTGAGAAGAAATATCTACCTGTTTTTGTAACTAGAGCAAAACCAGTAGTTCCTGTGAAAGATGTAAAATATCTTAGATTATACTTGTTTGTTAAAAGTATTCCATCTAAGTTATTTTGTTGAAGTAAATTGTTTAATTTCATAATCCATGTCCTCCCTTTTTTAAGTGTTAAATAAGGTCTATGCAATTTTCATTATAACACTAAATTTTCTAATTTTGCATATTAATTAATTCATTTAATTTCATTTTTTATGCCTCTCATATATAGCTGTATTTTTTCTTCCATCTTATTTTTTCCTGGGAAATAATAAAGAGCATCCTTTATATTGTCTGGTAAATACTGTTGTTTTACATAGTTGTTAGGATAATCATGCGGATATTTATACTCTATTCCTCTACCTAACTTTTCAGCACCTGAGTAATGTGAATCCTTTAAATATACAGGTATATCTCCAATGTTCTTCTCTTCTAAATCCATCAAAGCCTTATCGATAGCACATATAGCTGAATTGGATTTTGGTGATGTTGCCAATGTTATAACTGCCTGTGCAAGGGGTATCCTTGCCTCTGGAAATCCAAGCTGCATTGCGGAATCTACACAACTTTTTGTTATAACAATAGCATTAGGGTATGCAAGTCCAATATCCTCAGATGCTATCACCAAAAGTCTCCTACAAATGGAGATTAAGTCTCCTGCTTTAATCAATCTGGCTAAATAGTGTAAGGATGCATCTACATCACTGCCCCTAATTGATTTTTGAAAAGCACTTAGGATATCATAGTGACTGTCCCCATCCTTATCATAATTAAGTATTTTTATCTGACTGCATTCCATTACCCTGTCTAAATCTACGTATTTGTTTCCAACTTCATCTGATTCTACTGATCCTGCACACAGTTCAACTACATTTAATGCCCTTCTGACATCACCACCGCATATCCTTGAGATATAGCTTACTGCTTCATCATTAAAGAATGTTTTATTATCTTCTTCATTGTTAAGAATTTCTATTGCCCTTAAAACAGCTCTTTTTATTTCATTCTCATTTAGAGGCTTAAACTCAAATACAGATGCCCTGCTTAATATGGCCTTGTAGATGTAGTGGTAAGGATTTTCAGTGGTGCTTGCTATAAGGGTTATTTGTCCATTTTCAATGAACTCAAGAAGTGACTGCTGTTGTTTTTTATTAAAATTCTGTATTTCGTCTAAATACAGCAAAACTCCATTGTGGGTTAAAAGAGTACCAATATCATCAACTATGTCCTTAATATCTTTAACCGATGCATTAGTAGCATTTAATTTGTAAAATTTCTTGTTTGATTTTTTGGCTGCTATATTTGCAACTGTTGTCTTTCCAACCCCAGGAGGACCATAGAATATCATGTTGGGTATGAAACCAGAGTTTATTATTTTATTTAAAATTTTGCCTTTCCCAAGTATGTGTTCCTGACCGAAGACATCATCAAGGGAAGTTGGTCTGATTTTATCTGCTAAAGGCTGCATTTCTGTTTCCTCCAAATTTAATTCTCACTTAGATTTCTTAAAAATTATACCACTACTGAATTTTAAAGTCACCAGACAGCAAGCATATATAGTATTGAATTAAATACAATAAAAACTATACCTTAATAGTTTATGTTTGTTTATTGTGGATAAAATAATTTATGAAGGATAAAATATTTCTGAGGTGAAGGCTGGATGAGAAAAAAATTATTAAAGGGAACACTTCTTGTTTCTTCAACACTTGCTGCAATGCATTTTTCAAATAAATATATTTTTAGTAAGGTAAGGCAAATAGAAAATTCTATAAACGGAGAAGAAAACTTTTATTTCAGTCAATATGGGAAGATTTTTTATGTTAAGAAAGGAGAAGGACCTCCATTGATGTTATTGCATGGGGTAGCCTCAGGTGTATCCTCCTTTATGTGGCGTAAGAATTTCGATGAATTTTCTAAACATTTCACAGTATATGCTATTGATTTACCCGGTTTTGGACGTTCTGAAAAACTTCCTATAACATATAAATCATATATGTACAGAGATGTTATCAAGTATTTTATTAAAGACGTAATCGGAGAACCTGCAAATGTTATAGCAAATATACAAAGCGCTGCTTATGTTATTCGCCTTGAATATGACATTCCTGGCTTATTTAAAAAAATAATTGCAGTTTGTCCATCTGGAATATTTGAACAGTCGCTGCCACCAAGTACCTCAGGCAGCATTATAACATCAGTTTTCAAAACTCCAATTCTAGGTACCTTCTTATACAATATGCTTGTTTCAAGGCCTGGTATAAAATATTTTATTGGAAACAAAACCTACTACAACAAAGATTTAGCCTCTAAATATGTCTTAAATCATTATATTGACAGTAGCAGACAGAATGGATATCTAAGTAAATATGCTCCTGCATCATTTTTAGGAGGGTATTTAAATCAAAATATAATAGGGCCCCTACAGGAACTATCAACTCCAACCTTAATCATCTGGGGTGAGAATGCAAAAATGAATACTGTCAATAATATTCAAAGTTTTAAAGATTTACGCCCAGACCTTGAGTATTATATATTTCCAAACTGTGGATATCTTCCCCAGGAGGAATATGCTGTTGAATTTAATAAACTTTGCATTGACTTTTTAAACAAATAATTATAAAAACCCGTAAATCTACTTAAATTAAACACCTTCCTAGATTACGGGTTTTCTTTGTATTTTCTCTTTATTAAGTTATCTATTCTAAATACATGACTTTTTAAGCAGTCTGAATTATTCTATTATAACCTTTTCTACATATTCAGATGTCATTGCTTTTAAAACGCATACATAATCAAGGGTAAAATCTACTATTTCACCAACTTGATATGGTTTTTGTGATTTTGTTACATCAAGTATAATATGATCACTGCTTGCACCTAAAATATCTATGTCGCTGTCATATGGATGCATAGCTCCTGTTTCTATATCTTGTCGTCCCATTCCTAGGATAGCCCTTTTGATTATTCCTCTATCCTCATAATGTGGTTTTTCCCCAAAGGCATCTAAACCTATTTTCCCTATTGGAACAGAGGGTTTTTCCTTAAGTTCAATTATCTGTCCCTTAAGTGTAAATGCATCTTTATGAAGACCATCAACATGGGTGCAGTAGGCTGCTTCCCTGCCAAGTAACAGGACTTCCCCAAATCTTAAATTATTTATGCCCTTTGGAAGCTCCCCTTTTTGTAAGAGGTAAAAGCTGCTTGAGTTTCCTCCAGATATTATTTCAATATTCAAGTTAAACTTTTCATCCATTTTTTTAGCAAGGGCAACTAATTTCCCAAGATTATCATTATCAGGTATAACGCCACCATAACAAGTTAAGTTTACGCCAAATCCCTTTATACATATTCCCTTTATTTCAACAGCTTCCCTGACGAAATTTTCTAAATCATCAGGCCATACACCTTCTCTTAAATCACCAAGATCAATCATTATAACAACATTATGAGTTTTTCCCAATTTTTCGCAGGTTTCTCCAATCAATCTTAAAGTTGACAATTCTGAATTCAGGCTGTAATCAACATACTTAACTAAATCATCTATTTCTGAATGCATTGGCAGTCTTAACAATACTTTTTTTGCCTCTATGTCTTTTAATCTGATTAAGTTACTTAATCTTGAATCAGCTAGATACTCAATTCCCCCATCTACAATTGCCTTGGCAATTCTTGGGTCTGCGCAAAAACACTTAGTGACTGACCATGGTGTGATTCCATACTTTTTACAAAGTTCATTCAATACCCTGGCATTATCTGTGATTTTTTTAAGATTAATCTCTATCCTGGGATACATAAAATTCCCCCCTATATTTCAGTTAAATACCCAGACTTTCTTTCATAAGCTTTAAGGATGCTTCTTTATATTCCTTTGATAGTACCCCCAAGGATGCCATGATATAATTATTGTCAACAAGTATTTTAACTCCCTCCTTTGGAAGAAGCTCTACTCCTTTACCGTATCTTGTTATTTGCTGCATTATTTCTACCCTCTTTGGAAGTCTTGTTAAAGCACCACCTGTTCCAATGATAAACTTAACTTGTGTTAAATCCTTTCCCTCTGCAACAGATTTTTTTCCTGATTCACCATAAAGTCTTCTGACTCTGCCTGCATGCCTTTCAACAGCTGTCAGTACAGCCTCTAGAGTAAGTCTTTCAACAAATTTAATTTCCTCTTCAGTTTTAGGTATAGGTTTATGGTTTTCTATATATGGGACTACATCAAACCCAAGTTCCTTACTTAATTTCTCAACACCAATTCTCTCAACAACATTTCTCATGTTTACAAATACCCCAAGGTCACCTTCAACCGTTCTCTTTGCCTCTGGCTCTGGAGCTAAAAGGATTCTGTTTATCTCCTCTGAACCTTCAGTTACAGAATGAACATCTGTTGTTGCCCCGCCGACATCAATAACAATTAAATCCCCTATTTCTTCCTTTAGAAGCTTTGCTGCCTCCATTACTGCTCCCGGTGTTGGAATTATAGGCCCTGTAACCATATCCCTTACCTTTGTCATTCCTGGAGCATGAATTATATGTTCCTCAAATACTTCCTGAATAACCCTTCTTGTTGGTTCAACGTTCAGCATATCCACCTTAGGATAAACGTTCTCAACAACATAAAGCCTGCTGCTGTAGCTTTTAAAAATTTCCCTCATTTCATCCTGGTTTTCACAATTACCAGCATAAATTATTGGAATGTTAAGACCTAATTCAGCTATTTTTTCTGCATTTTCAATTGCAGTATCCCTCTCACCATAATCAAGGCCGCCTGCAATTAAAATTATATTTGGCTTAATATCCTCAATTTTTTTAAGATCAGTTCTTCTTAGCTTACCTGCAGTTACCATATGGATAATTGCCCCTGCACCAAGTGCTGCCTCCTTTGCTGCCTTTGCTGTCATGTCATAAACAAGACCATGGACAGTCATTTTAAGCCCCCCTGCAGCACTGCTTGTTGCCAGAAGTTCTCCATATTCAATTGACTCTTCTCCAAGAGCCTGTCTTAAGCTTTCTATAGCCCCCTTAAGCCCAACTGTAACGTCACCCTCAAGTACCGTAGTTGGTGCCTGTCCCTGTCCTATAAATTTGGGAGAATCGGTGTGAATGCCATTAAAGGCATTCACTACCGTTGTTGTACTTCCTATTTCAGCTACTAAAACATCTATCTTCATATTAAAACCTTCTTTAAATTAAGCCTTTTGCTTCTAATTCTCTTCTCTTTTCTACAAAGAATGTTGCAACGTGAACTCCCTTAGTACCTCTTCCAAAACCTTGATCTACACCAGCTTCAATTGCAAGTTCATTTATAACCTGGGTTCCACCTGCAGCTATCATAATCCTGTCTCTTATTCCCTTTTCAATACAAAGCTCATGGATTCTCTTCATATTTTTATAGTGAATATTATCATGGCTTATAATTGTACTTGCCAATATCGCATCAGCATTGGCTTCAATTGCTGCATCAACTATCTTTTCGCATGGCACTGATGTTCCTAAATAAATAACCTCTATTCCATATTTTTCAATACCACCATGTTTAATATCAATAACTTCTCTAAGACCAACTGAGTGTTCATCTTGTCCAACTGTACCTGCAACAATCTTCATTGGTCTTCTTTCAATTTCTGCTCTGATTTCATCATCTGACATTACATGTTGAACTGGTGGTATATTCAGCTTTGTAACATCGATTTCAAACTGAACTTTACCCTTAATTTCTATTAGAGTACCTTCAGCTTCCTGAAGAACTTGTTTGTGAACAACTTCTACATCCTCAAGTCCCATCTTTTTACCTATTTCAACTGCTGCAACTTCAGCTGCCCTGACATCGATTGGTAAGAACATAGTTTGAAGAACGTAGCCATCACCAGCCCATTCAACCTCTGGTTTTAGATGTTCCTTTTTAAAGTATTTTCTGCTTTCATCAAGTCTCTTATAAACATTATCCTCTTCATCTAATTCGTCTATATAAACTATCTTTTCTGGTTTCTCAAAGGTACATCCTTCAATTAAATCAGATGGATTTTTAATTCCCTCTGGAAGATTGTTATATCCAAAGTGGGCAGTTACTGGTGCCATGTAATCCTCATCCCTTGGATAAACAGTTCCTGCTCCAAGACCTCCATCGATTTTTCTTGCTATACCATCACCATTTCTTTCTGGATAATATCCTGAGTCAACAAAGAAGCCTTCTTCAACAGCCTTAAAATAGCCTCCAACTTCAAGAATTTCTTCCATGAATAAAACTGCTCTTTCCTTAAGCTCCCTTGCTTTTTCTCTCAGATAGCCAGTTTCCTTTAATTCAACCATTTCCTTTAGTCCATCAAGTCCAGCAAAAGTCTGTTTTGCAGTATTTATAGCATGGATGTTGTTATAATGCCATGGCACATTTCGTCCTTCATCTGGAGTTATAGTTGATTGTATATCAGCACTTGTTAATTCAGAAATCAACAAATCAAGTACATGGGTTACAGTTGCTTCCCTTGTACAGCTTTCCATATACTTTGTATTCATCTGGGCTCTCATTCTATATTCCTTAAAGAGTTCACGAAGAGCCACTGCATAAGGTAAGTCAAGTCTTAAACATGGTGCTGGAGGTGCTGTAGGTGGAACAGTTGAGAGACATATATTCTTTGGATTCATTCCAACCTTTCTTGAATATATTGCATTAATTGCATGTTGTACCATGAGCTCAGGCATAACTTTCCATGCTTCCCTTGCAGTTGCATTTGCATTATGTGCTCCGTCAATCTGTGCCATATCTGCCCATGACATTACTTTTTTAGCTTCAGCTGCATCAACAAAGGATCTTACCATATTAATATTTCTATAAAGAACGTTATATTGTGGATCCTGATGTGCACCATTTACACCTTCCTCAGCAAACATAACTGCAATATCAGGACCAGCTTCACCAGAAACATATGAGTGGTAGTTGATTGGACGTCCTACCTCATCCTCAATCATATCCAGTGCTTTTCTTTGAGCCCTTACTTGCTTTCTTGTAACTGGAATTCCACCTATACCCTGTGGAGTACCCTCAATTAGACCGTCAAAATGGCTCTGTCCTGCTGTTCTTATAACCATTATATGGTCTGCACCATGCCATGCAGCCATTCTCATTCTTCTTATATCATCTTCAAATCTTCCTGAAGCTATTTCTGTTGTTATAACCGGTCTTGGCTGTGGATCAATGTCTTTAAAATATTTTGATGAAGGTAATCCATAGCTGTTTTTTAGAGGTTTACTCATTTCAAGATAAGTAAATGGCCCCATTTCTAAATTTTCAACTGGTTCTCTCCAATGCCATCCCCTTCTTCTAGGCCTATAATTTTCAAGGTCTTTTAAAATCTCTTCAACATCTATTTTCTGATCTCTTCTAAGTTCCATTATCTTGCACCTCCGTTGAAAATATCTAAGGCAATATCAAAATGTGCACCCTCTGCCATCTCTCTGCCTACCTCAACATAATTTCTATTCAGATGCTTTGCTACCCTGTAAACGATATTTCCACATCCCTTTCCCATAAGTCCTTTGTCAATTGTGTTTTCAACAATTCCTTTAGCTTCAATACTTGAAAATCCCATTCTAAGTAATACTGATCTCTCAACTGAAGGAGTTGTATGGGTTCTAGCAAGTTCTAGCAATGGATTTACAATCTCTTCAGCAAGGCTCCAGAACTTTGCTTCTAATTCCTCATCTGTTAAATTCTTTATATGCTCTCTTCTGATTTCAAAATCATCTGCTCTTTTAATAGCCATTATTATACCTCCTATTTACTGGATTTTTATTTTTCCTAAACAATACTTATGCCCATATCAGTTAATATTTCTTTTATATTTTCCACTGAACTCTTTGTATCCTCTGATAAGAACTCCACATCCTTCATTGAAACACTCTGAACCTTCGTGTTTTCAATGCAGTTTTTAACATAAGATTTTCTCATCTTATTTAAATCCATTTCTCTAGCCTTAATCATTGATGGGTGTTGTGGTAAAATTATGTTTTTGCCTGCAATTTCTTCATCGGGATTTCCAAATTTTACTTCAACCCCATTTTGTTTTGCAAAACTTAACTGAGGAAGTGGATGCTTTCCTGCTCCTGTGTATTCAGTTTCCTGAACAACAATTACTTCATCTTCATCCATTTCCATTGCCAGAGCAAATGCTGCTGTTAAAGATGTGTTGCCTGCAGGTCCCCTTTCTAAGCCTTCAAGCTGAGCTAAAGCCTCAGTTATATAGAATACTTCTCCTTGCTTAATTGTTACATATTTATCTAAATATCTAAGTGGTCTTGCTGCATTCCTTGGAACGTCTGATCTGTCTGGCCATGTTGCAAAGGGAATACCAAAACCAGTATGACCTGTTGTAAAGGATTTTCTGTTAAAGTCATAATCAGAAGCCATATGAAGTCCCGATAAATCAACACTTGCTCCAACTACTTTAGTGTTAATTGCTCCTGCCTTAATAAGTCCCCTTGCAGTTCCAGTTACATTTCCACCACCAGCATGGGTAATCAAGACAACATCAGGATCCTTACCAATCATTTCTCTGCATTGAATTGCAACTTCATATCCTAATGTTTCAACACCTGCAATACCAAAGGTTGAATATAAGGATGCATTGAAATAGCCTGTTTCTTCTAATGTCTTTAAAAAAGTGTAAAACAATTCAGGTCCCACAGATAATTGAACAACCTCTGCTCCATAACACTCACATTTTCTCTGTTTTTCTAATATTTCAGGTTGTCCAACCTTTCTTGAATCATAACATTCCTGAAGAATAATACACTTTAAATTTCGCATTGCAGCCTGTGAAGCTACTGCCGCCCCGTAATTTCCGCTTGTGGCAGCAGCAACTCCTTTATAACCAAGCTTTTCAGCATGATATACTGAAACAGCTGCCCTTCTGTCCTTAAAACTGCCTGATGGATTACATGATTCATCTTTAATGAAAATCCTTGCTCCTTTTCCCTTTGGAGATATCTTTCTAACAAGTGCAGTTAAATTCTTAAGCTCTATCAATGGTGTATTTCCAACACCAACCGATCTTTGAATCTCCTGGATTTCTGAGAGACTGTAACCAGTTTCCCTCATCATTCTTTCATAATCAAAGGCAATGGAGCCACTTTCAAAGATGCCATAATCCATTCCCACTGTCTTTTTCATAATTTCATTTTTCCTGGAAATTACACCAGCATAGCTCATATCCCTACTCATGACACTCACCATCCTTTAAGATGCTCCTTAACTGAATACCAACCTGCAATAGCTCTGGAACAAATTCACCAAATCCGTATTCATATTTAGGATTAATCTCAACAAGTTCTCCCTTTATCGTTCTTCCAGTTAAGGTTGTAATTTCAACCTCATCACCGATTTCTGCATCGTGATTTAAAAATCCCTTAACCCAAAGTTCTAAAGGAACTTTTTTTGTATCCTCAGGAAGATGAGCTGGTCTTTCTTCAGGCTTAAGTACAATTTGATGTACCTGTACCCATTCTCCTTTTCTAGCCATATATTTCACTCCCATTTTCCATAGATTATTTTTATTCTTCAATGAAATCTCTCATATCCCCCATGATAGCCCTTGGAACTGGTAAATCTATCATAGTCTTTAAACCTGGCTTCGCATTTATTACATGAGGTATCATATTTACACACATAGCTATTGTTCCAAGTCCACCTTCAACCTCTGGTTTGTTTGCCATATGAATAGCAGGTGTACCTTTAATTGTTATATAATCTCCTGTTTCTGTTCCTTCCATTTCAGGTTCAATTTGCTGTGGATGAATCATGTCTATCTTAACTTCTCCATCTACCCATCCCTGACCTGTCATGTTTACTCCAGCAACATTTCCTGCCTTAGCAAATCCATAAGGTGATTTTCTATCAACATTTGTAACTATAGGCTTCATTTGCTGCTCAAATTTTTCAACCTTCCAGCCAATTGCATCAGCAATCATTCTTACTGATTCAGCAAAACCTACATGTCCTGCAATAGTTCCGTCTTTAACTCCCTTTTCAAATTCCTCAACAGTAACACCAACGCCTTGTTCAACCATAACTGCTGGACCAAAAGGTGATAAACTGTTAACTCTCTTTGCTTCAATATGCTCAACATCTATCATACATCCTGTTAAACATACAACTAAAAGGTCCATCATAAGTCCTGGATTTATTCCTGTTCCAAGAATTGTTACACCGTTTTCCTTTGCTATTCTGTCAAGTTCAGCTGCTAATTCTGGATTTTGTGCCTGTGGATAAGCCATTTCTTCAGCAGTTGAAATTACATTTATCTTCTTTTCTAAAACATGTTTTAATCTTGGAAAAGCATTTTTAGTAAATGAATCTGTTGCACAAAGACATACATCACAGCATTTTTCAGTTAATACTTCATCGATATCAGCCTTTATTATAACCTCTGGTCTGTTTCCTCTTTCAACACCAAGAACATCATACATGCTCTTTCCAACCCTTAATTCATGTCTATCACAAACACCGACAATATCTACTCCTTTTTTATTAAGAAGCATCCTTGCCATTCCACTACCCATGGCACCAAATCCCCAAATCGCTACCTTTACATTTTCTCTCATAACTATCTCCTCCGTTTTTTAAAAATAAATAATATTCCTGCAATTATAACTGCAATTTCCATGCCAGAATTTTAATGGAGTTGTCCTATCTTTTCTTAAAATTTAATGGGTTTTATACTGAATATTGTGAATATTTATTATTTTTAGTATCATATCTGTTTATATTAGAATATCACTGCAAATTTTTTTGCTATTGTTAATTTTTTATTAATCCTTATAAAATTGGTAAAATTTAAAATAAAATACCAGATGCAATTTTTTTTGCATCTGGCTGCCTAATTTTGTTTAAAAATTTATGTTATATTTTTTCATTTTATGTTGTAAGGTCTGTCTTTTTATATTTAACAATCTTGAAGCCTCTGAAATATTATTTTTACTTTTTGATAATGCCTGAAGAATAATATTTTTTTCAATATTTTCCATATATTCATCAAGTGGAATACAAAAATTATAATCTGCATTAACTCCAATTGGCATACATTCTTGTTCAGTCAATTTAAATAATATCTCCTGAACCTGGGGAGTAAAGTGCTCTTTATTTATTATATGGCCACTTACTAAGTTCATTGCACCTTCAATATAGTTTTTAAGTTCCCTTACATTTCCTGGCCAATCATATGTCATAAAGGCATCATATACCTCTGTTGAGATATCCCATACATCCTTATTTAAAACTATGTTATAATGATTGATAAAGTTTTTTACAAAAAGCGGTATGTCCTCTTTTCTCTCGTAAAGGCAGGTATTTTAAGATTTATAACACTTAATCTATAATAAAGATCTTTTCTTATTTTATTTTCTGCAACACAACGATAAGGCTCTTCATTTGTAGTAGCAATGATTCTGACATCAACTGGTATATCCTTTACATCACCTATTCTTCTTATATACCCCTCCTGTAATACCCTTAGAAGTTTTGCCTGTAAATTAAGACTCATGGAGTTAAGTTCATCAAGAAGTATGGTACCTCCATTTGCCTGTTCAAAGAGTCCTGGCCTATTTACTGCTCCTGTAAAACCTCCCTTTACTGTACCAAATAAAATCCCTTCTAAAAGTCCATCAGGCAGTGCTGCACAGTTTATTGCAACAAAAGGCCTATCCTTTCTCTTGCTTTCATTGTGTATTGATTTTGCAAAAACTTCCTTACCTGTTCCCGTTTCACCATATATCAAAACCGTTGAAGATGTTGCTGCTGCTTTTTTTGCCGTATCCAAAGCTTTTATGAAGCTGGGACTACAGCCTATTATACCTTCAAAATTGAAATCAGATTCATTTTTAACTTCAGTTGTCTTTTCAGTTAAATTGATTATCCTGTCATACAGTTCCTTTACCTTTGTAAAATTCTTAGATATTTCAACAGCCCCCATAACATCATTGTTTTTAATGATTGGAACCGTTGTATTAACAGTGGTTATACTATGACCCTTTTTGTTGACATAGGTTTGAAATCTCTCAATTATAGGTTCCTTTGTTTCTATTACCTTGTATAATGTACTGGTGTTTTCATTTAAACTTGGAAAGACATCCAATATATTTCTATTTATTACTTCTGTTCCTTCAAGACCTTCTAATGTTTCCATTGCTTTATTATATATTAATGTTTTACCTTCTTTATCGATTACATGAATACCTTCCTCAACATATCTTAATAGAATTTCAAGTAATTCCCTTTGAAAATCCATTTTATCCCTCCCAATGGATGATTATATGTATATTTTACTACATTTTCTGACAGATTTAATAACATTTTTCTATTCTCTTACATAAAATAAGGTGAAAATAACTTTATTAACCCAGATTGTTGAAATATATCATTTGCAAAGAACTATTACGTTATTTATATTAACAAAGAAATTAACTACATAATTTTTATATAATATACAAATTTAGTAACATTATACCATTATTCTACATAATATGAAATTGAGAATAGGTAAAAAGGAGTGAAACGTATGGATTTTGAAAAATTCGACAACAATTTTGAATTTGACAGTGATTTCGAAGATTGTCATGATGATTTTAGAGATGAAAGTTGTCATCATACTGAACAATGTTGTCCACAACCTGAATGTGACGATATAATTTGCAAAACAGAGCTTGTACCATTCTGCTGCTGCATAACTGTCCCAGAAGAATACGACATTGTTTCAGTATGTAAGAAGTACTACAAAAAATTCGAAAAACACGACTGTTATGAGGAATACGAAGACTTTGACAAGTGCGACAGAAAACATTGTCCAAAATGTAAACCATTGATTTTATCAGCAATTTCAAAACATTGTGTAAAAGTTGTATGCGAGCCAACAATAGTAAAGGACGTACCAATTAAAACACCTTTAGGAAAATTATGCTGCGACGTTCCTGTTAAAAAGCTTAGATTATGTGGTCCAATATTAATTCAAAACTCATTATTAACTAGAAAATGCGACGAATACAAATTCTTCAGCTGCTGTGCTAAGACATTTATAGATAAAGTTATCTGCATAAAATGCCCTAACTACAAACATTTTAATATAGCTAAGGTTCATGTTTGTGTTGATCTTGACAGTCTTGAATTAACTCCACTTCCAAATAGCTGCTGTGAATGCAAAGACAGAAGATATAAAATCACTGGTTGCGTTAAAGTTTGTGTAGAAATCTGCCCATGCTAATATAACTGAGGAGGCTGTCTAACAGCCTCTTTTTTATGAAGATCACCTCAGCCTGCAACAATAAAACTGCAGATTCAGGTGATGTTCATTTTTAACATCTAAAAATCATTTGTTTAAAAAATCAGGCTTTGGCATAATAAATAAATGTGGTTCCTGAAGATAATCCTGTACTATTCTTAAGGCTTCTCCAAACCTTTGAAAATGAACTACTTCCCTTTCCCTCAGGAATTTTAAAGGCTCAATAACATCAGGATCATCTGCCATATTTATAAGATATTCATAAGTTGCTCTTGCCTTTTGCTCTGCAGCAAGATTTTCTGTTAAATCAACAATAGGATCTCCTTTAGATTGAATACCAGCTGCACTAAAAGGAACACCTGATGCACTTGCTGGATAAACACCCCTGTCGTGGTCTGCATAATAAGCTGACATCCCAGCCTTTTCTATTTCTTCCAAGCTTGCACCCTTTAATAACTGACGTACCATAGCCCCAACCATCTCTAAGTGTGCCAATTCTTCAGTTCCTATATCATTTAACGTTCCTATTGCCTGAGGAGTAATCATTGAAAATCTTTGACTTAAATATCTTAAAGCTGCTCCTAACTCACCGTCTGGTCCACCATATTGGGTTATTATAATTTTGGCCATTTTAGGATTAGGATTTTTTATTTTAACTGGATACTCCAGCATTTTTTCATAAATCCACATAGATTAATTTTCCCCCCTGTTTAGTTCAAAATTAGCTTCATAATCCCATGGCCATGGTTCATTTATCCACTGCCAGGGGTACTGACTGAAGGAATCATGTGCTGTCAGCATTCCATATGATTTTTCGTAGCTTTCCCTTAATTTTTTTGTTTGCATAAGATATGAATTGAATTTGGCAATAGCCTCACGATCATTGGGGTGAGTGTCTAGATATAAGTGGAGGTCTTCTACCATGAAACGTGCTGCAGTTAATCTTTTCAATAAATCAAACCTTTCATTTTCATTCTTCATAATAGTCCCTCCCTTTATCTTCTTTTTCCAGTTTTGATTTCTTGTCCTTTTTATCATATGGACTGAAAAGTTCTGGAAATGCAGTCCCCCTTTTTAATGCATCAATTGGCGAAAAGGTATTACACATTTTCTGATAAGGAACGTATGCTGCAGCCAGCCTGACGTTTTTAATTACCAACTCCTGTGAAACGCATTTTTCCATATCCTTTTGTGATTTGCTTTGCATCTCATTATCTTTTTCATGGTCCCTTTTCATTACGTTAATCTTCCTCCTAAAAAGTTGATACACAATAACATAATATGCAGCAAAGGCAAGCACTGTTACTTTTCTAGCAACCATGAGTTTCTGGATTATTAAAACAAGGAAACATTTAAATTTCCCTGATGAAGCGCCTTGAAGCTTATGTCATCATTCATGACATTTTTCAAAATTCACATGTGAATAACAAATGTTAACAATAAAAAGAGGCTGAACACTATTATCTAGTGCATCAGCCACTTTTCTCAAATAAACTATTCCAGATCGTGTATGAAAAGACCACTTCTAAGCTTTGGTTCAAACCAGGTGGATTTAGGAGGCATTACCTGACCTGCATCTGCAATTGACATTAAATCATCAATTGTTGTTGGGTACATTGAAAATGCAACCTTCATTCCCTCATTAACTCTTTTTTCAAGTTCCTTAAGACCCCTTATTCCTCCGATAAAATCAATTCTCTTATCTGTTCTTGGGTCCAATATTCCTAAGATTGGATTCAAAAGATTATTCTGCAGTATTGAAACATCTAATCTATCTACAGGATCATCAGGGTTGAAGGTTCCCTCCTTAGCCTTGAGACTATACCATCTGTTATTTAAATACATTCCAAATGTATGTTTTCTATCAGGTTTATATTGTCCCTCACCCTCATATACTTCCACTTCGAACTTTTCATTAATCCTTGACATGAATTCTTCTTCACTGTATCCATTTAAATCCTTAACAACCCTGTTATAATCCATTATATAGAGCTGTTCATCTGGGAAGAGTACAGCAAGGAAGAAATTAAATTCTTCAGTTCCGTTATAACCTGGTCTTTCCTCTCTTCTGATCTTTCCAACTTTAACAGCAGAAGCTGCTCTGTGATGTCCATCGGCAATATAAAAATAATCAACTTCCTTAAAGAGATTTTCTAGCCTTTCAATGACATTATTACAATCTATTACCCACACAGTATGGCCTATTCCATCATCAGATACGAAATCATAAACTGGAGTATGTTCATCTATCCATAGATTTATGATTTCATTTATTTCACCTTTTGCTCTATAAGTTAAAAATATGGGTCCGGTATTTGCATTTGTATAATCAACATGGTTTATTCTGTCCTGCTCTTTATCTGCCCTTGTATGTTCATGCTTCTTAATAACATTGTTAATATAATCATCTATTGAAGCACATCCAACAAGTCCAATCTGTGAGCGGCCATTCATTACTTGTTTATAGATGTAATAATTATTTTTTTCATCCTGTATAAAAATTTTATTTTCAATCATTGTCTTTAAATTACTTGCAGCCTTCTCATAAACTCTCTTATCATATAAGTCAATGGAAGGATCTAAATCTACTTCAGCCTTATCAACGTGTAAAAATGAATAGGGATTGTCCTTAACCATTTCCCTGGCTTCATCACTATTCATAACGTCATAAGGAAGTGCTGCAACTTTTTCTGCAAGTTCCTTTGTTGGTCTTATAGCTTTAAAAGGTCTAAAAACAGCCATAGCCTTTCCTCCTATGCAAAGAATTTTGTTATTATATCAACAATCTCCTCTCCTATTCTTTCCTGAGCTTCAACTGTTGATGCCCCAATGTGTGGAGTCAATGATACTTTTTCATGTGAACAGAGTGCCATATTTTTTGTTGGCTCTTCAACAAATACATCCAGAGCTGCACCTGCAAGTTTACCTGAATCAAGTGCCTCTAATAAGTCATCTTCTGAAACTACACCGCCTCTGGCACAATTGATTATATATGCGCCGTCCTTCATCCTATTAATCTGCTCCTTACCGATAACTGGGCCCTGGTTCTTATTAAATGGAATATGTAATGAAACAAAATCAGATACCTGCAATAACTCATCAAGTGTACAGAATCTATATCTTTCATATCCATCCATTGGCCCACAAATATCAGTATAAACTATTTTCATACCCAAGGCTTCCGCTCTCTTTGCCGTTTCCTTTGCTATCCTTCCAAACCCTACTAACCCTAAAGTCTTACCAGCAAGTTCAATACCCTCATAGTGCTTCTTATTCCATTTTCCTTGTCTCATGGTTACATTTGCACTATGAATAAATCTTGCAAGGGTAAACATATGTCCTATTGCAAGCTCTGCCACCGATGCACTGCTTGCATTTGGAGTATTGTTCACTTCAATCCCATTTGCCCTTGCATAATCTACATCTATATTATCAACCCCAACTCCGCCTCGAATTATCAGCTTAAGTCTTTTTGTTTCTAATGCAGCATCTATTATTGGCTTTCTTATTTTAGTTGCTGAACGAACAACCACCACATCAAAGTTTTTAATTTCCTCAGCCAATTCTGTTTCTTCATAATGCCGCTCAACCACTTCAAAACCCATTTCAGTTAATTTTGTAATTGCTGACTTTTCCATGCCATCAGCAGCTAATATTCTAATCATACCCATTACCCCTTAATAAAATAAATTATATATTATAAACCTAATATATCATCTATGGCAGCTATCAAACTCTTTACTTCATCTAAAGTATAGTCAGCCATATGTGAAATTCTAAATGTCTTGTCCTTTAATTTTCCATAACCATTTGAAATTGTAAATCCTCTTTCCCCAAGTGCCTTATTTAATGCTGAAACATCAATATTTCTTGTATTCTTTATTGTTGTTAATGTATTTGAAGCATATCTTTCTTCTGGGAATAACTCAAAATTCTTTTTAGCCCATTCTCTTACATATTGAGCCATTTCTAAATGCCTTGCATATCTGTTTTCTAGGCCTTCCTCTAAAATTCTGTCTAATTGGTAATCAAGGGCATACATAAGTGATAATGCAGGAGTTGAAGGATACTGGTAATCCTTTTTCTGTATGTAGTCATAGAGTGCAAGAAGATCAAGATAAACTCCCCTATATGGAACTTCTTTAGCTGCTTCAACAGCCTTCTTTGACATTGAAGCAATAGCCATTCCCGGAGGAAGTCCTATACATTTTTGAGTTGAAGTGATACATATATCTACACCTAATTTGTCTACTTCTATCTTTGTACCAGCCATAGAACTTACAGTGTCTAAACACCATATAACTTCTGGGTATTTCTTCATAACCTCTGAAATTTCTTCTACTGGGTTCATAACGCCACTGGAAGTTTCATTGTGTGTAACAGTTATTAAATCATATTTACCTGTTGATAAAACCTCATCAACCATTTCAGCTGTTGTTGCTTTACCCTGTTCTACTGAAAATTTATCTGCTGGAACATTATTAGCAACAGCCATTTCATACCATCTGTCTCCAAAGGCTCCTACTGAAAATACCGCTGCTCTTTTTCTAGTACATGATCTAATAGCTCCCTCCATAAGACCTGAGCCTGATGAAGTTGAAAGAAGAATCTCCTCATTTGTGTAAAAAACCTTTTGCAATTTTTCACTTATCCTTCTTTGAAGTGCAGATGCATCCTTTGTTCGATGCCCAATCATTGGTTTTGTCATCTGTTGAAGTACATCTTCTCTGACATCAACAGGACCTGGAATAAATAATTTTTTATGCATTATTTTACCCCCCTTGTAATGGTTTTTGTTAAGTTTTTATTGTCGGTTTCCCCTTACATAGAATATGATAACATTTTGCAAAAATTCCCACAATATATTTTTTGAAATTTTCAAAATATTCTTTATTGTTTATGAAAATTATACAATTTATTGAATTTTAGTACCTACATTTACTTTTTACGACTTAATTTTCTATTTATTTCTTGACACAATAAAAAGAAAACCCATGAATCTAAGTAACCAGCATTAAGGGTATAATATAACTTTTAATTATTTATCCTTTATATGCTAAATAGACTATGGGTTTTAATTTCATTAATATTAAACTTTTATTCTATAATTTTCAAGCATTTTCACTTTATAAATTTAATTATTGTTTCTATCATATTTTCAATATTCTCTTCACTTTCGTCATTTTCAATTGCTTTTTTAATACAGGATCTGGAATAGTTTTCTAATACCAGACCTCCAACCTTTGAAATAGCCGCCTTTACAGCAGCAATCTGAATTAATATGTCATTACAGCACTGGTCTTTTTCTATCATTCTTTCAATACCTTTAACCTGACCTTCTATTCTTCTAAGTCTTTTTATTATATCCTCCTTAGTCTTATCCATTATACCCCACCTTACGACCTATAATTAGTGAACTGCAGTTCAATATCATAGTCTTTTCCCTTTAACATATGTATTACTGCTTGAAGGTCATCCTTGTTTTTTCCAGAAACTCTGACAACATCATCCATTATCTGAGCCTGTACCTTTATTTTAGATGTTTTTATGTCTTGTATTATTTCCTTTGCCTTTTCCTTTGAAATTCCCTTTTTAATTTTTACCACCTGTCTTACAGTTCCTCCTGAAGCAGGTTCAAGCTTACCTGGATCTAAGAATTTGGGAGAAACATTTCTCTTAACCATTTTCCCCCTAAGTATTTCTAAGATTGTATTAAGCTTATATTCATCCTCTGCATGAATTTTTATTTCTTCCTTGTTAAACTCAATCTCTGCTACACAGCCCTTAAAATCAAATCTTTGTGAAATTTCCTTTATTGTCTGATTTACAGCATTATCCATTTCTTGAACGTTAATTTCTGACACTACATCAAATGAGCAATTTCCTGCCATAAATAACCCTCCCAACGTATGTTACCTTAAGAAAAATTATACATGAAATCTTCAAAATAACAATATAGACTTTATTTTCATTATATCATAAATCATTTAATAAGGTCCTTTATAACTTCCCCAGCTATTATAAGTCCTGCAACTGATGGAACAAAGGATATACTTCCAGGTGTCTGTCTTTTACTTACAGTTGTTATCTCAAGCTCTGGTGCCTTTTCCTTATTTTCTTTATATTCTTGTAAAGCTTCATTTTTAGGCTTTACTGGCTCTTCCTTTGAATAAACTACCTTTAATTTTTTTACACCTCTTTTTTTAAGTTCATATCTCATAACCTTAGCAAGGGGACATACACTTGTTTTATAAATATCTGTAACCTCAAATCTGGTTGGGTCAAGTTTATTTCCTGCCCCCATGCTGCTCATTATTGGAATTCCCATTTTGTCACACATATAAATTAAATGGATTTTTGCAGAAACTGTATCAATTGCGTCAACAACATAACTATATTCTCTTTTTAAAAGTTCTTCCGCATTTTCTGAAGTAAAAAAGTTTTTTATCGGTATTACCTCTGCCTCAGGGTTTATTTCCCTTATTCTCTCAGCCATAACTTCAACCTTAGGCTTTCCTATGGTTTTAGTTGTTGAATGTATTTGTCTGTTGATATTAGTGATAGATATATCATCATTATCAATTAAAATAATTTTTCCTACTCCACATCTGGCAATTCCCTCTGCCGCAAAGGAACCTACCCCTCCGACACCAAAAACAGCTACTGTACTGTTTTTTAATTTATTCATTGCTTCTTTACCTAAAAGAAGTTCTGTACGTGAAAATGAATTTAACATATCTTCCTCCATATACACAAATTAAGCCCGCTGTACCGTTAAATGGAATGTTTGAACCTGCAATGGCAGGTGGGTGTTCTCTCTCATGTTTCTTGTTTCCTTAAATATAAAGGCATACATTCCCCACAAGAAGTTAAACTCCCGATTAAAAGGTGTTGGATCAATACATATTCCATTCTATCGAATACAGCAGGCCATTTTTATTAACATACAATTAACGTCAGTCCATATCTTTCTTGCTTATTAGTATTATAATCAGATATTGTTTTTTTATAACAATATTTTTTATATTTATTTTATTACTCTTTATTTATAGTTGAAATACCAAGTTCAGTAAGCTGCTTAGAATCAACTACATTTGGAGCATTTGTTAGAGGACATGCAGCATTTTGGTTCTTTGGGAAAGCAATAACGTCCTTTATATTTTCAGTTCCAGTTAAGAACATAACAAGTCTGTCAAAACCATATGCTAAACCGCCATGTGGTGGAGGCCCAAACTTAAAGGCTTCAAGAAGGAAACCAAATTTTTCCCATGCTGATTCCATTGTAAAACCTAATGCCTTAAACATTCTTTCCTGAATCTTTGTATCATGAATTCTGATACTTCCTCCCCCTATCTCTTCACCATTTAACACTATGTCGTAAGCCTTTGCTCTGACTTTACCTGGTTCAGTTTCAAGGAACTCAAGATCTTCCTCCATTGGCATTGTAAAAGGATGATGTTTTGCAACATATCTGTTTTCTTCCTCATCATATTCAAAAAGTGGAAACTCTGTTACCCATAAGAACTTAAATTCTTTGTTCTCTGGTCCTATAAGGTTTAATTTCCTGCCTAATTCTAATCTTAATGCACCAAGGGAAGCAAAAACAGTATCTGGTTTATCTGCAACTATCAGAATTAAATCTCCAACTTCTCCATTTACTCTATCTATAATAGCCTTCATCTCATCTTCACTAAAGAATTTCCCAATAGGGGATTTTATTTCGTCCTCTTTTATTGCTATCCAAGCAAGGCCCTTTGCACCATATGTTTTTACATATTCCCCTAATCTATCTATCTCTTTTCTTCCAAAATCAGCACATCCCTTAGCATTTATAGCCCTGACATCGCCGTTATTAGCTATTGCATCCTGGAATACCTTAAAGCTACTGTTTCTTACTACATCTGTAAGATTAACAAGCTCAAGTCCAAATCTAATATCCGGCTTATCTGAACCGTATCTTTCCATAGCTTCCTTATATGGCATTCTCATAATAGGAAGTTTTACATCAACATTTAATATCTCTTTAAATAGCCTCTGTATAAGTCTTTCATTCATCTCAATTACATCATCCACATCAACAAAGGACATTTCTATATCTATCTGGGTAAATTCCGGCTGCCTGTTTGCCCTTAAATCCTCATCTCTAAAGCATCTAACTATTTGGAAATATCTATCAAAACCTGAAACCATCAGCAGCTGTTTAAACAGCTGAGGTGATTGTGGCAGAGCATAAAACATTCCGGGGAAATTTCTGCTTGGAACAAGATAATCCCTTGCACCTTCAGGAGTACTTTTCGTCAGCATTGGAGTTTCCATTTCTAAAAATCCATTTTCATCCATAAAATCCCTTACGATTTTTGCTGCTCTGTGTCTGACCATAAGTCTTCTTTGCATATCAGGCCTTCTAAGGTCTAAATATCTATACTTTAATCTAATCTGTTCTGCTGCATCAAGCTCCTCTTTAATGTATATAGGTGGAGTTTCTGATTCAGATAAAATTCTAAGGTCTGTTGCCTTTATTTCTATCATACCAGTTGGCATATTAGGATTTGGTGATTCCCTTAAAACAACATTTCCTGTTACCGCAAGAACATATTCACTTCTAATTGCCTCTGCTTTGTGAAATGCGTTCTTATCTATTTCTTCACCAAAAACTACCTGTACTATTCCCGTTCTATCTCTTAAGTCAACAAATATGAGACTACCTAAATCTCTTCTTCTTTGAACCCAACCCATAAGGGTTACAGTATTTCCTACATTGCTTTCATTCAATTGTCCGCACATACAGCTTCTTTTAAGACCTTTTATTGATTCTCCCATTATAAATCCCCCTTAACCTTGTTTCTAATTTCATTTTTGAGGTTGCTAAGTTCAATTTCAACTTCTTCACCAGTTTCCATGTTCTTAAGCTTTCCTTTGTTGGACTTTATTTCATCTTCTCCAAGAACTATTGCAAATTGAGCCTTAATTTTATTGGCATATTTCATCTGAGCTTTAAGACTTCTTGACACCAGGTCTCTTTCACAGGATATTCCAGCTCTTCTCAGCTCCATTATAAGCTTAGAAACTTCTGTCTTAGCCATGTCACCAATTGAAGCTATGAACAATTCAGGTCCCTTTGGCTCAGGAATAACAATTCCATTTGATTCAAGGGTTAAAATAAGTCTTTCAAGACCTAAACCGAAACCAACTGAAGGTATATCAGGTCCCCCACACTCTTTTATCAGATTGTCATATCTACCGCCACCGCATACTGTACTTTTAGAGCCTATGTTCTCTGAGATAATCTCAAAAACTGTCTTTGTATAATAATCCAGTCCTCTTACTATACCGGGATCCACTAAAAATGGAATGTTAAGTATATGCAATTCTTTTTTCAATCCTTCAAAATGATTCTTACACTCATCACACAAATAATCTAAAACAACAGGTGCATTTTCTGTAATTTTTTTACATGCAGGACTCTTACAATCCAGAATTCTTAAAGGATTCTTTTCATATCTATCACCGCATGTTTCGCATAAATCCCTTAAGTTTTCTTTAAAATATGCCTTTAAAGCCTCATTATAATCTTTTCTGCATTTAGAGCAGCCAATACTGTTTATATTAACCCTTAAGTTTCAACACCTAATCTATTAAAGAAGGTCATAGCTAAACTGATAACCTCAGCATCTGCAGTATAATCAGGAGCTCCATAGACTTCTACTCCAAACTGATGATGTTCTCTTAATCTTCCTGATTCTGGTCTTTCATATCTGAATACCGGTGTTAAATAGAATAACTTCACTGGAAGAGTTTCAGAATATATGTTATTTTCTATACAAGCCCTGACTGCTGGTGCTGTTCCTTCAGGTTTTAAGGTTATACTTCTTCCACCTCTGTCATCAAAGGTGTACATTTCTTTTTGAACTATATCTGTTGTTTCTCCAACCCCTCTTTGAACAAGTTCTGTATGCTCAAAGGTTGGAGTTCTCATTTCTCCAAATCCAAAATCCCTGCATATCTTTCTTACCTGGTCTTCTATGTAATGCCACTTATAAACCTCCTGTGGTAAAACGTCCTTTGTACCTCTTGGTGCCTTTGTCAACATAATTATCCTCCTTTCAAAAATCAGTTTTCTACAAATCTAAACATAATTTTTAGAAAAAAATATAAAAAAAGCCGTCCCTGCAAAGGGACGAGCTGTATACCCGCGGTACCACCCTAATTGGATTAACCCACTTAATTCCTTAACGCGGAAAACGGAAAGCCCTACTCAATTCAGACCTCTGCTCCAGGATGTCTTTCAACTACCTTAACCATGAAATACCTTTCAATCACGGATATTTCTCCCTGTATGGTGTTTGCAGCCTACTCCTTCCCTTCAACACACTAGATATTTGTAAGTATTATATATCCAAAGTTTTATTTTGTCAACATATCTATTGCCATAATTTTTCTTTCTATCATCTCGTCAATCCTTGCAATATACTCCCTGACATCCTTTACATTTGCACTTCGTTCAATTCTGTTTTCTTCAGGAAAAACTAGTTTTGTAACTGCATCTGCACCCATAGAGATTATAGATTTATTTTCTGCAATCATCTGTATATTGTATATACACTCTCTGCCACCTTTGCAATATCCTACATTTTCAAGGGGACTTACCATATTCTTTTGCCTGTACATATAATATGGATACATACCTATTTCCCTTGAGGCACTGCAGGCATTTTCATACATCATATCAATCATATGATTTTTATTTTTGTATTCATGCTGATTTAGAATCGATGCACGCTTTATTGCCATAGTATGGATTGTTATACTTTCTGGTGATAAATTTTTCAAGATATTCATAGTGTTTTCAATCTCTTTAAGCCCTTCCTCAGGTAAGCCTATAATTATGTCCATATTTATATTATCAAATCCTATTTTCCTTGCCATTTCAAATTTTTCTATTATATCTTCTGCAGTGTGTTTTCTTCCTATCCTTAAAAGGGTTTCATCATTCATACTCTGTGGATTAATACTTATTCTTGTACAACCATAGCCCTTGATTACCCTTAATTTTTCTTCATCAATGGAATCAGGTCTGCCTGCTTCAACGGTGAATTCCCTTAAGGTATCAAGTTGTATATGTGATTTCATTGTAGAAAAGAGTCTCTCCAATTGCCCAGCTGTGAGGGATGTTGGAGTCCCCCCTCCTATATACAGGGTGTCAATTGAAAAATTGTTTTTTGCCAGGTATTCTAAAGTAAAATTAATCTCTCTGATTAACGCATCAAGATATTCTTCAACCAGCCTTTCATTCCCTTTTAGAGAATTGGAGGTAAAAGAACAGTAAACACATCTTGTTGGGCAAAATGGAATACCAACGTAAAGGCTTACATTTTTGGTGCCCTGGTCTAAAAACTTCCTTTCATTTTTTGCAACTTCAAGGGCAAGCTGAGCCTTATCTTTATTTACATCATACTCATTAATCAGATATTCTATTATTTCTGTATCCTTAAAATCCTTCTTAAAACAATCGTGCACAATTTTCGTTGGCCTTATACCAACAAGTATTCCCCATGGTACATCCTGCCCTGTAGTTCTTTTAAAGCATCTTAAAAGAGTCATTTTTATTGAATTCTTGATTTTTTTTATGTCACTTTCTTTTAGACTAATCTCATCATGTAATCCATTTGCCATTTTGCAATAAACTTTTTTGTTATCTTCATCAAAAATACTAACTACATCACTTTCACCATCTGTAACAAAATGGATTTGTGATTTGTCGTAAAAAAGTGAAGCAATCTGGAAAACTTCATATTGGAAAGCGTGTCCAACTAATTTAATCCTTATCATTTTAATCCCCTTAATATTCTTCTGTTGTATCATCCTTTAATCTTTGAAGATTTGATTCGCTGACATTTAAAAATTTTGCTATCTCTTTATCTTTATATCCTAAATCGATCATGCTTTTATATGTATCAAAACTAAATGACGAAAATGAATCATAATCCATGTTAAAGCCTTTGTAGTTTTGTTTTCTTTTCATGATTACCCCTCCTAAAGTTTTAACTTTAGGTTACCCACATATACCTCATTTATTCACTAAAGAAATGGGTTATATTTTCTCTCATAGCCAACTGTAGTATAGGGACCGTGACCTGGATATAATTTTGTTTCATCTGAGAATTTCATTATCTTATTTTTTATTGATAGAACAAGCTCCTCATGACTGGCGAATGGAAAGTCTGTTCTTCCAATAGAACCATTAAAGATTGTATCTCCTGTGAAAATTATATCTCCTATTTTATAACAGACTCCTCCTGGAGTATGTCCAGGTGTTTCTATCACCTCAATATCCATTTCTCCTATTTTAAATTTATCCCCTTCACAAACATATATATCGATATCAAATGGATGGATAGAAGTAAATAACCTGCTAAGCTCTGCATTTGCACCCTTTACAAGATATTCATCATTCCTATGTAAAAGCACCTTCACCCCAGTTTTATCCTTAACCTCTTTTACACCAGCAATATGGTCCCCATGTCCATGGGTTAGTAGGATATATTTTAATTTTATCCCTAATTTTTCACACCTTTTTAAAATTGTATCAGGATCTCCACCTATATCTATCAATATACCTTCCTTTAAGTCCTCATCTGCTACAATATAACAATTTGATTGAAATGCACCTAATGGAAAAACCTCCAAAATCACTGCTACCACCCCTTAAATCATAATTACATTTTAGCGTACAGTTATTATTATATATTAATACAGCATCTTTTCAATATTATTAATATTTTTGACTATCTCCCCTTCATAAAAAAGCCACCCAGAGATGTTTTTATCTTTGGGTGGCTAACTTTAATTCTATTGTCCTAAAATAACTTTTAAATCATCCTCTGGGGTTGAAATTGGTTTAATATTAAATTTATCAATTAATACCTGAAGTACATCAGGGGATATAAATGCTGGTAAAGATGGCCCTAAATAGATGTTTTTTATGCCGAGAGAAAGTAATGTGATTAAAATACAAACTGCCTTTTGTTCGTACCATGATAGTATTAAAGATAATGGCAGATCGTTAACTCCACAATTAAATGCCTCTGCCAATGCAAGGGCTATCTTTATAGCTGAATAGGAATCATTACATTGACCAACATCTAATAATCTTGGGAATTCGCCAATTTTTCCAAAATCCATTTTATTGAATCTATATTTACCACAGGCAAGGGTTAAAATCAATGTATCTGGCGGCGTTTTTTGAGCGAATTCAGTATAATAATTTCTTCCAGGTCTAGCTCCATCACATCCACCTACAAGGAAGAAATGTTTGATTGCTCCATTTTTTACTGCTTCAACAATCTTTCCTGCATTGCTTAAAACTGCATTATGTCCAAAACCTACTATAATTTTTTTCTCTTGTTCATCTTCAGGCCAGCCACCTAACTGTAATGCCTTATTTATGATAAGGGAAAAATCTTTTTTACCATTAACCTCTTTTATGTGGGAAATTCCAGGGCATCCAACTATGCTGGTTGTAAACAATCTATCTGTATAGGAATCTCTTGGCTTCATTAAACAGTTAGTTGTCATAAGAATACATCCTGGTAGTCCATCAAATTCCTTTTGCTGATCCTGCCATGCACCACCAAAATTTCCAATTAAGTGTTTATATTTTTTAAGCTCAGGATATCCATGGGCAGGCAGCATTTCTCCATGGGTATAGATATTAATTCCCTTACCTTCAGTTTGCTCTAGGAGTTCCTTTAAATCCTTTAAATCGTGGCCTGAAACAACAATGAAAGGACCCTTTTTCATTGTAATCAAAACTTCAGTTGGGACTGGATTACCATATGAGCTTGTATTAGCTTTATCTAAAAGCTCCATACACTTTAAATTAACCTGACCGAATTCCATTATTAAAGCCAGTAAATCATCAACACCTAGTTTTTTATCAATTGTAGCAGCAAACCCTTTATAGAAGAAGTTATTTACTTCCACATCATTAAAACCCAGTACATGTGCATGGTGTGCATATGCTCCCATACCCTTCATACCATAGATAAGCATTTCTCGTAAGGATCGGATGTTTGCATCAAGGGTCTGATCATACATTATTCCGGCTTTCACAGCATCTCTTAACATTTCTTCCTTTGTAGCTGGAAGCTTATACTCAGCTGCTTCTGGTACTTCATTACATATGTCTTTAGCCTTTGTTTTCAATTCCTCTTTAATCTTATCTGCTGTTCTTAAATATTCAACAAATCTCTCTGAATCAAAATTAACATTCGTAAGGGTAGAAAAAGAGGCATCCATCATAAATTTATGGGTTTCATCATCAATTACCATGCCTTTTTCTATAAGTTTTTGTCCATAAAATCCTATTCCCTTTAGTAGATATATAAGCAAATCCTGAAGTGCAGCCACCTCTGGATCCTTAGAGCAGTTACCAAGTTTTGTACATCCCTTTCCTCCAATGGTCTGCTCGCATTGATAACAAAACATCTCTTCTTTCATTAAATTCACTCCTTAATTTTTAATCTTCAGGATTTAGTGTTCCTATTTTCTTTTTCTTCTATTCCTTTTCAAATTATGCCTAGGTAACCTTTTACAACACTTGCAAATTATTTTCTGTTTAAAACCCACTTCTCAATATCTGACCAGGTATATTTATTAACTAATACCCTTTTTATACAGAAACTAGGGTCATCAGATTTAACAATACCAGGATTTAATGTAAATATTAGCTCAAATCCTACTTTAAGAATTTTCTCATCAGTTTCAGGGATTCCAAAACCGTAAGGATATGAAAAATATTTTGGAGAAAATCCTAGATAATTATTGATTGTTTCTTGTGACCTAATAGTATCCTCTACGAAAAGATTTACATTTTCTGTTTTTATAAAGGGGGGATTGTTTTTTTTATCTAAATAATGCATGTTATGAGTATGGGTTCCCACAGTTACCAGATTTGACTGATACATCTCTTTAATCATATCCCAATCACATAGTCTCAATCCTTTAAAATTCTTATCCCCAACTCTCCCAGTAATAATAAACAAAGTAAAGGGTATTTTATTTTTCTGCAAAATTGGAAAAGCATTTTTATAGACACTCTCATCAACATCATCAAAGGTTATGATTACACTCTTTTCAGGGATAGTTATTTTATTAGAAATGTAAAACTTAAGCTCATCTGGAGTTAAAAAATTAGCCCCATTATCCTTTAAAAATTTAATCTGATTCTCAAAGTCCTCTCCCAAAACAGAATATATATTGAGTTCATTATCATCTGTATATTTCGTAACTATTTTATAAAACAATTTTGTTGAATAATCCTTAGGCAATACCCTGTGATAGCACAATATTAAACATCCACTTCCATTTAATTCAATGTCATTATAATGATTGACAGTTTTCTTATATGAACTAAAAAAAATTATCAGACAAATAAGGAGTGTTAATGTCAGGAATTTAAAACAACTTTTCATACATATCCCCTAAACTTTTATCTGTACTTTGTAGATTATATGCAAATTTTTTTGACTGATATCACAAATTATTTTCGAAATTAAAAGTTTTTATCATCAATAAAGGTTTAGCAGCATATTGTATTAATAAAATTAATATAAATTTTTTCTAAGGCATGGTGTTTGATTTGAGTTTCTTTAAGAAAACATTTATTAAAGCTTTAACTTCAATTCTATGGATTTTCATAAGCTTTCTGATATGCTGGATATTTATTTCTACAATATGGTGGCTTCTTGGCAAATTTATCTACAACGAACTTTTTATACCTCAGAAAGTAATAAATACAATCCTTACTATTGCACTATCGATTTTATGGATTTTAATCACAGCCATTATATTTAAAATACGTAGTAAACACATATTTAAAGTGAAAACTAAATACTATCAGAAATCTTGTGAGTTTGTCAGTGAACATTGGACAAGTTATTTATCTGAACTTAGTTGTTCAACAGAAAATTTTCCGAAACTTAATAATAAACAAATCAAAAAACATGATTTAAGCGAATATCCAGCAGAATATTTAATATCATATGCCCTTATTCAAGTTAAAAAGGGAAATATTCCAGTTGCAGTCAGCATATTAAGGCATCTTATAAAAGATGAATCCACACCGGCAATAATAAAAAAAGCCTCAGAACATGAGCTTAAAAAGTTATTTTCAGTAATAAATATTGAAGGCAAAAATGCCTCAGCTAAGTTAAAGGAGGATAAAAAAATATGAGTAACTCTGTAAATCAATTTACCACTAAATTCAACAGGACTTTAAAAGGTTATTCAATTGAGGAAGTTAATTCTTTTATTAACAACCTAATTGCAGAAAACGAAAAGTTGAAAAATGAACTTACAAAATGTAAAGAATTACTGGAAGATTACACAAATCAGGAAAAATATATAAAATCAGCATTAGTCACAGCTGAGCAGACTGCTTCACAAATTAAACTAAATGCCCAGAATGAAGCTAAACAAATAATAGAGAAGGCTGAAAAAGAAAGACAGGAATTGATAGACAAAACAGTTGAAGAAACTTCGCAATTTAAAGAAAATATATACAAATACTTCTATGGATATGAACATGATCTAAGGCTGATTTTAAATAATTTCTACTCTAAAGCAAGAAATCATATAGAGCGACTAGAAAAGGATTTCTGCAAAGATATAGAAGATGTTATTATAAAATATGAGAACAATTATCCTAAAAATTTTGATTATAATCAACAATGTGATGTTAATACTGAGGAGAATATTAAGTTAGATTCAATTGAAGATAGATGGGATAAAATAGATACTTCATTATTTTTAGGCAAACAACTAAAAAAGAATCTTTGCGACGCATCAGGAAATATTATAGTAGAAAAAAACTCTATACTAACACCAAGACTAATAGAAAATATCATCGATAAGGGATTATATGGCGAGCTTCTTCTGGCGTTAACATCAATTGAAGATAATGATGAGGAATAGCATGTTTTTATATTCTATCTATCAGTATCTTTCCTATTTTGTTTTTGTTTATCCCCTTATAATGAGTATAGTTTGGATAGTAGGTGGTATATATTTTTGGTCAAACTTTGAAAATAAAGCCCCCTTAAATCTAAATGAAATCAAAGACTGGCCTCCGGTAACAATCTTGGTACCATGTCATAATGAGGAAGCTGTTATAAGAAAAACCTGTGAAAGGCTAAGATATCTTAACTATTTAGATTACCAGGTAATCTTTATTGATGATGCCAGTAGTGATGCTACCAGTAATATCATCAGTGAATTCATAGGGGACATAGCCTATTTTCATTTGTTATCATTAAAAAAAAATCTTGGAAAAGCTGGGGCACTAAACAAAGCCCTGTCTTATGTCAATACTCCATTTGTTTTAGTTCTTGACGCTGATACAATCTTGTTAAATCTATCTTTAAAATGGCTGGTGGCTCCATTCTACTTTAATACAAAACTTGCAGCAGTTACTGGCAACCCTTTACCGTTAAACAGATCTAATCTGTTAAGTAAGTTTCAGACTGCTGAATTTATGTCTATAATCGGATTAATAAAAAGATGCCAGTCATTTTGGGGAAAAATTTTCACTGTCTCTGGATGCATTACTCTTTATAGTACATCAGCTTTGAAGAATGTAGGGGGATTTTCATCCTATACCGCTACTGAGGATATTGACGTATCATGGAAACTTCAAAGATTGTCCTATGAAATCTGGTTTCAGCCAGAAGCTATTGCATATATACAAGTACCAACGAAATTCAAAGAGTATATTAAACAGCGAAAAAGATGGGCTTTAGGTGGATGGCATCTTTTAAGAACCCATAAATCTGTATTTACTGAAAAAGAAAATAAAAAACTTTGGACGATTTATCTCGAAACTGTTGCTGCTTATCTATGGGCCTTCTGTTTTGTTATTGTTTTTTCCATAGATATTATTTTATTTGTCATAAGAAATCACAATCCTGTAAATCTATTTGGATGGACTGCCTCAATTCTCTGCTTTATTTGTGTTCTTCAAATGCTAATCGCAATTTTTATTAATCTTCGTTACGATAAAAGCCTGATTAAGAGTATTTTTTGGATTCCCTGGTATCCTTTAATTTTCTTCTCTGTTGGAGCTTTCTTAGTAGTTTCAACTTTTATAAAAGGACTATTTGGGAGCCTTGAGAACTCAGGAAAATGGAATAGTCCTGAGAGGGATGTAAATAAATAAAAGCGTGCATGACTGCACGCTTAAAAATTTTTTTTGCTATCTAAGATAAGTGTTACTGGTCCATTATTCACCAGTTCAACATCCATCATTGCCTGAAATTGTCCTGTTTCTACCTTGTTTACGTATTTTTTGCACTCATCTACGAATTTTAAATACATCTCTTCTGCATATTGTGGTTTAGCAGCCATCATAAAATTAGGCCTTCTGCCCTTTCTGCAATCACCATACAGAGTAAACTGTGATACAACAAGAAGTTCTCCCTCAACATCCATAAGGGACAAATTCATTTTATCATCTTCATCTTCAAAAACCCTAAGGTTACAAATCTTTTCAGCAAGGTATTTAATATCCTCATCATTATCTGCATCCTCAATTCCAAGTAAAACAACATGTCCCTTGCCAATTTCACCTACTATTTTATCATCAACTTTAACACTTGCTTTGCTCACCCTTTGTACAACAGCTCTCATATTCTCCACTCCTTAGCTTCTATTTCTATAAACATCAACAACCCCAGGTACTTTCCTGAACTCCTTCATAACCTTTTCAAGCTGTTCTATATCAACTACCTGTAAGGTTAGGGAAACTATAGCTTCGTTATTTTTATTTGTTCTTGCGTTTATACCCCTGACTTCAACCTTGGAATTTGCAATAGCCATAGTTATTTCTGCTAATAGACCGTGTCTATCCTGAGCTTCAATCTGAATTTCAGCAAGGAAGTTAGTATTATGGTCTCCTGTCCATCTAGACTCAACTACCCTTTCCGGCTCACTTGCAGCAAGATAGCTGAAGTTTGAACAATCTTTTCTATGAATGGAAACGCCCCTGCCCTTAGTTATAAATCCTATTATTTCATCTCCAGGAACAGGGTTGCAACATTTAGCAAATCTCACCAAAATGTCCTTTTCACCCTTTATTTCAACTCCAGGCTTCTTGTTTTCTGGTTTATGCTTTCGCCTGTTCTGCTGTCTCTCTAAAGCTCTCCAATCTGGTTCTTTTATTCCTTCGTGTTTTCTTATTTCTTCCTTAATTCTTAAAACTACCTGCTGAGCAGTTATTGCACCACTTCCAACAGATAAATATAAATCTTCAAGCTGATTATAGTTAAACCTCTTTAAAACCACATCGATATATTCGCCCTTCATGGCTTCAGAGTAGGAAAGAGCCTGCCTTTTTATTTCTTTTTCTATACTTTCCTTGCCCTTTTCTACGTTTTCTTCTTTAAAAGTCTTTTTAAACCATTGTCTTATCTTACTTTTTGCCTGTGAACTTTTTGCAATATTAAGCCAATCTCTGCTTGGTCCCTTTGATGTTGTTGAAGTAACTATTTCAACTATTTCCCCTGTCTTAAGTTTATAATCAAGTGGCACCATCTTTCCGTTAACTTTAGCACCAATACATTTATTTCCTACATCTGTGTGTATTCTATATGCAAAGTCAATAGGTGTTGCATCTACCGGTAAATCAACAACAGAACCCTTTGGAGTAAATACAAAGACCTCATCAGTGAATAAATCCATCTTAACGGTTTCCATGAATTCTGTTGGGTCCTTGGCCTCCCTTTGTATTTCAACAATTTCCCTTAGCCACTTTAGCTTATCTTCAATATCACTTTCCTCAATACCTTCTTTATACTTCCAATGGGCTGCAATACCATATTCTGCTGTCCTATGCATTTCCCAGGTTCTAATTTGTATTTCAAAGGGCTGACCTCCTGGCCCAATCACAGTTGAGTGTATAGATTGATACATATTGGGTTTTGGCATAGCTATATAATCTTTAAATCTTCCTGGTATTGGTTTCCATAATGTATGTGCGATTCCAAGTGCTGCATAACAATCTTTTACCGTATCTACAATAACTCTGATTGCCAGTAAATCGAAAATCTGATCAAAGGTTTTATTCTTATAAACCATCTTTCGATAAATACTGTAAAAATGTTTTGGTCTCCCGTCTATATCAGCTTCTATACCTGACATTTTAAGATTTGATTTTAATGTATTTACAATTTCAACGATGAGTTTTTCTCTTTCGGCTCTCTTAGTTTGGATTTTATTAACTAAATCATAATATTCCTCTGGCTTTAAATATCTTAATGCTAAATCTTCAAGCTCCCACTTTATTTTAGAAATACCAAGTCTATGGGCAAGGGGTGCAAAAATATCCATTGTCTCCTGGGAAGTAGACTTCTGCTTCTCTACTGGTCTATACTTTAAAGTTCTCATATTATGTAGCCTGTCTGCAAGCTTTATAAGTATAACCCTTACATCCTTAGCCATAGCTATAAGCATTTTTCTCATATTTTCTGCCTGTTGTTCTTCCTTAGTCTTATATTCAATTTTCCCAAGTTTAGTTACCCCTTCAACTAGATTTGCAACCTGCTCGTTAAACTCTAGCTTTATATCCTCATAGGTATACTCAGTATCCTCTACGACATCATGAAGAAGACCAGCACAAATAGTATCTGTATCAAGACCCATTTCAACAAGAATACAGGCAACCTCAACAGGATGAACTATATAAGCCTCACCTGAATCTCTAAATTGATTGACATGTGCCTTTTCAGCTATATAATATGCTTTTTTAATCAAATCAATATTTACATCTAGTTTGTACTCCTGAATTTTATTCAGTAACCTTTCAAGCATAGTAGCCCTCTTTCCTTAAAATTACAATATATGGCTGGTAACACTACCAGCCATATTTTTTACTATTATATATTAATTTGTATCATTTTGCAAATTTTTTCGACAATCATTATATAAGTGTAATAAAGATATTAAAATTCATATTGAACTAGGGAATTAACTTTATAGCCCTCAAGCTTATCTCTTCCCTTTAGCCCTGTGAGTTCAACTACAAAATTCATTGCAACAACTTCTCCACCAAGCTGTTCAACTAATTTAGCAACTGAAGCTATTGTTCCACCTGTTGCTAGCAAATCATCAACTATCAGAACCCTCTGTCCAGGTTTAATTGCATCTTTATGTATTTCTAAAGCATCATTACCGTATTCCAGAGCATACTCATATCTTAAAGTATCACCAGGAAGCTTTCCTGGCTTTCTAACTGGAATAAATCCAATTCCTAAAGCATATGCAATAGGAGCACCTAATAAAAATCCTCTTGCCTCTGGTCCAACAACTATGTCAATTTTTTCATCCTTTACTAAATCAATTAAGCTATCTATTGTGTATTTAAATGCTTCTCCATCATCCAGAATAGTAGTTATATCTTTGAAACTGATTCCAACCTTAGGAAAATCTTCAATGACTCTGATTTTTTCTTTTAAATCCATTATAATTCCTCCTAAAACAAAGAGATTGTTTTTCTTTGATAAGAATATTATATATCATTCACATTTCTCATTAAACAAAAATCTTAAAAGCATCTGCATAAATCATAATTTGTATTTATCTCTTCATAAATTCCATCATGAAATTGCACTTTTAAATAATTTCTATTTTCATGCTCAATATATTTTACTATTTGCAGTGCCTTATAATAATCGCAGGTAGTAAATAGTTCAACTACAATTCTGGGATTACAGACTTTAACTGCTATATCTATTTTATTTGCAATTTTTTCAAATATTCCATATGAAGAGATTTTTTCCTGCTCTTCTAATCCTGCAATCAAAGATTTAATTGCACATCTTTGGGTTTTGTTAATCAACTTCAAACCGTACTTAACTATAGATTTGTTTTCATCTACCAAAGGAACTTTTTCAGATATTGAAGCAATTGCAACGATATCTAAAAAAGTCTTCACATCCATTTAACCCATAATAGTGCCAAAGTGCCTGAATGAATTTAAAGGCTACTCCACATCCTGTTAAATCCTTAAATGGATATTCACAATCATTTCTATTAGGGTTAATAACAATAGCATCAGATTTTCCTGAAACTGACTGATTATAATCCACTATTATTACATCCATCCCAAGAGCTTTAGCATATTCAGCTTCATAATCTGAACTATTACCACACCCTACAACAATAATAACATCATAGGCAAGGTTTTTAACATACTCCACAGCTGCTATGCTAAGTCCCTTTTCCCCAGAATTACCATCAGGTATATAATAGCTAACGTCTGCACCAAGTTTCATTAATGCCTTGTAAATAATAGATGTGCTTAAAATTCCGTCAATGCCGTTATTACCAAATACTATAACCCTTTGCCTGCCTTTAATAGCTGCATCTATTCTATCTACAGCCTTATCCATATCCTTCAGCAAAAAAGGATTATATAATCTGAATACATCATTAAATCCAGATTTAGAAAATTCCTTTTTCAGCTCCTTGGGAACCGCTGTTTTACATATTAAGTTGTTTTTCCCTAATAAATAACCACTGTCTAATTTCTTATTTAAAAGCCATTTTTCCATAACATTGTTCCCCTTAGTATAATTGAAAACATATATATTATAATTTAGATATGGAATATGTGCAATCCTAAATTAATTGTATTGCAAAATTTTGTCTAAAAAAAAACCAGCTTACGCTGGCTTTAATTATGCTTTTAACCCTTTGTTCTTCCACAACATCCAAATAGGTGTTGCAATAAAGATTGATGAATATGTACCGCTTAATATACCAACTATTAAAGGTAATGCAAACTCCTTTATTGATGGAACACCTAAAATATAAATTGAAGTTATTGTAAACAATGTTGTTAAAACAGTATTGATTGATCTTGCTAAAGTTTGTGTAATACTAGCATTAGCAAGAGTTGTAAAGTCTTTATATTTACCTAGCTTGTTATTTTCTCTGATTCTATCAAAAACTACTATTGTATCATTAATAGAATATCCAAGAATCGTAAGCATAGCAGCTATAAAGCTGTTATTTACAGGAATCTGTAATAATACATACACAGATATAGTTACAAGTACGTCATGAAGCAGTGCGAGAATTGCAGCTACACCAGATTTATACTCAAATCTGAAGGAAATATAAACAAGCATTAGAAAAACCGCTACAACTACAGATATAAATGCACTTCTTCTTGTTTCACTTCCGATGGAAGGTCCTATATGTTCTGTTTCTCTTAAGTCATTATCCTGAAGATTATATTTTGCCTTAATTTCACTAAATAATTGCGGAATCTCTTCCTGAGTTAAACTCTGACCAGTAATTGTTATTTCATTTCCTTCTATCTCCCTTACAATAGCCTGGGAATCATATTTCTCCGCAATAGGTCTTATTTCTGTTATATCAAAGGCTTTTCCTATTCTAATTGTTACAACTGTACCACCTTTAAAATCAACACCAAGATTTAATCCTCTAAATGCCCATGTTGCCATACCTATCACAATAATTGCGATAGAAATTGAAAACCACAGTTTTGATTTTTCCACTATCTTAAACATCTAAATCCCCCCCTTAAGCTCCGTAGAATTTGGTGTTCTTAATCCAACCTGTATTTGCAAAGGACTTAAGTAAAAATCTTGTAATTGTAATTGCCGTAAACATACTGCAAAGAACACCTATAATCAGAGTAAGGGCAAAACCTTTAACTGACCCTGTTCCTAAGAAATTTAATGTAAATGCAGCTATTAAAGTTGTAATGTTTCCATCAAAAATAGATGAAAATGCTCTGCTGAAGCCTTGATCTATAGCTGTTTTTAATGATTTACCAAGCTTAAGCTCTTCTTTAATTCTCTCAAAAATCAGTACGTTAGCATCCACCGCCATACCTATTGAAAGAAGCAATCCTGCAATTCCCGGCAGCGTTAGTGTGGCATTTATACCAACAAAAATCAGTAATGTTAACATTATATATACAGCAAGTGCCAGATCGGCAATTAGCCCAGGTATTCTATAATAAAGAGCCATAAATATCATAACTAATAAAATACCTATTACAGCTGCCTTCTTACTGGTTGGTATAGCTTCTGATCCTAATGAAGCACCTATTGTTTTTACAGTTGCAGCTTGAAGTTTTACTGGCAGAGCACCTGATTGAATAATGCCTGCAAGCCTTTTCGCTTCTTCTATATCCTTACTTCCGCTTATTATAGCTTCACCGTTTGGAATAGCTTCATTTACCTGTGGTGCTGATACTACATCATCGTCCATATATATGGTTATTACCTTACCTACATATTTGCTTGTTGCCTCAGCAAATTTCTTTGCTCCTGAATCCTTTAATTTTAATTGAACAACAGGTGCATTAGTTCTTTGATCAACACCAACTGTTGCTTCCTTAACATCATCACCTGTAATTATTTCATCGTTGTTTGGTCCAACAAATCTTAGTTTACCTGTTTTACCAACAACATCTAATGCCTTTTTTGCATCATAAATCCCTGGAATTTCAATTCTGATTCTATTTTGATTAGTTAAAACTACTGTTGATTCAGAAACTCCAAGATTATTAACTCTAAGCTCTAATAGCTCTTTTGTTCTGTTTATTGTGTCTTTATCTACGTTTTTATCAACGATTTCCTCTTCAATATAAACTCCACCCTTTAAATCCAGGCCTAGCTTTAAAGCTTTACCAATAGATGAAATCTGATAATCACCTAATATAAGTCCTGATGATAATGCATAAGCACAGAAAATTATCAATAATGCGCTTATAATAAAAGTAATTTTACTTTTGTTTTTCATTATAACTTTCCCCCCCATGTTATTGGTGATATGCTAATTATACAACCAGTAGTATTTTTAGTCAACTTTTCTAATTGTTCCTTAATTTATAACAGTCTTGCACCATTTATTGTCAATTGAAATTTAGTTCCCAGATAAGATGCTGCTTTTCTGCACATTAACATTCTGTTTAAGAATATTTCAAAATATTCCATAACAGGACATATCTCAGTATCAATCTCAATGTTCAACTGAATAAACTTTTCTTCTTTGTTAACTATAACCTCAGATTTTTTAGCGGCATAATTTACCCTGTCATGAATATCAAAGGTTGCGATTTCCTTATCTCTCACCCTCCCTCTATGAACGTCTGACTTGTCTGCAAGGATTAATGCTGCAGCGATGTTATTTACTGACTGCCCGTATTCTTCTTCGTGATTTCCTATAGCTGCACATATCAATGCTATTTCTTTAAAATCCATTCCTAATTCCCTTAGAACCCTCATAGCAACTATTGCTCCTGTTTGTCCATGATCATGTCTACTCACAACATTGCCAATGTCATGAAGAAAACCTGCTATAGCTGCCAATTCAACTTCTCTTTCAGAAAAACCAAGTTCTTTTAAAATTCTTGAAGCAATACTTGAAACAATATTAGCATGTCTGAAACTATGTTCAGTAAAGCCCATTGCCCCTAAGTGTAAATTTCCATATTCTATATAAGTTTTTATCTCTTCATTTTGTTTAACCATTTCTAATGTTATCACAGGCAGCACTCCCTTTTATTATTCTATCTGTTCGCCTTTTTTCCTTCAAAATTTAATAATTATTTCTTTGATTTTACTTTAATATATTTTCCGGTTATTTTTTTTCTATTCGATATATAAATCTAGAGTAAAAAACTTTAGTAAAATAGTGAGGAAAAACCTCACTATTTTATCAACCATTATATCTATATCCATCTATAAGCTCTAAATAGTGTTTAGCTGAAGTTTTAATCGATTCAACTTCTTCATCTGTTAAAGGTCTGACTACTTTGCCAGGAGCACCTAATACTAAGCTTCCAGGTGGTATTTCTTTCCCTCCTGTTACAACAGCCCCTGCACCTATTATGCAGTTTTCACCTATACATGCATTGTTCAAAATTACTGCTCCCATACCAATTAAACAGTTATCAGAAATCCTTGCACCATGGATAATTGCATTATGACCTATTGTAACATTGTCTCCAATAATTGTTTCAACATCCATATCAGAGTGAATTATAACTCCATCCTGAACATTGCTGTTCTTTCCGATAGTGATTTTATTTATATCTCCCCTTAGAACAGCTCTATACCATATACTTGCTCCCTCTTCAATTACAACATCACCAATTATGTCTGATGTTTCAGCAACAAATGCCTTGTCATGTATCTTTGGAAGCTTTTCATAATAGTTTCTAATCATAATCTTATTCCTCCATAAGCTTAGCTTTTAGAACTATTGCACACTCAACCCTCTTTTTCATCATTTCACAACCAACTTCATATGGAATATGAATGTCCTTGTTAAAATTATAGTTATTAGCCTGGCAGCCGCCGCTACAATAAAATCTTGCCCAGCAGTCCATGCACTTTGGTTTATTGTATATATGGCCGTTTTTAAATTGATTTTCTAACTCTTTATCGATTTCACCCTGAAAAACTGTGCCAAGTTTAAATTCTTCTTTACCAACAAATTGATGGCATGGATATATATCTCCTTCAGGAGTCACAGCAACATATTCATGACCTGCTCCACAGCCTGAAATTCTTTTATATACACATGGGCCTCCATTTAAATCAATGTTAAAGTGATAAAATTTAAAACCCCTACCCTGTTTTTCTCTTTTTATCATCTCTTCAGTAAGCTTGTCATACTGTTCAAAAATTACTCCAAGATCTTCTTTTCTTAAAGAAAGGGGATGATCATCATCTAATACAACTGGTTCAATTGAAATCTCCTTAAAGCCTTCCTCTGCTAAAGCCATAACATCTTCGTAAAAATCAAGGTTTTCTCTTGTAAATGTCCCTCTCACATAATATTGTTTGCCTTCGTTTCTCATGCTAACCATCTTTTTTATTTTTGGAAGTATAATATCATGGATTCCTGAGCCATCTCTTCTAACCCTTATTTTATCAGTAACAGATTTTCTGCCATCTATACTTAAAACTACATTTCCCATATTCTCATTGATATATTCCATATTTTCATCATTCAATAAAGTGGCATTTGTTGTTATTGTAAAACGAATATTTTTATTGTGAATTTTTCCCTCTTCCTTTGCATACTCCATTATCTGTTTTACAACTTCAAAATTCATCAGTGGCTCTCCACCAAATAAATCAACCTCTATATTTTTTCTTGGTCCTGAATTTTTTATAACAAAATCGATTGCTTTTTTTCCAACTTCAAAACTCATTAACTGCTTTGTTCCATGATAGTCTCCCTCATCTGCAAAACAGTACTTACATCTTAAATTACAGTCATGTGCAATGTTTAAACACATAGCCTTTATAAAGGATTTGCTTTTATCATTTGCAATCATCTCTTTATAGGGATCATCTGTAAACAACATCTTCTCCTCAATCAGTGTCTTTATTTCTTTTATTCCCTCATTAATTGCCTCTTTAGAATATTTAAAACCAAGACCTTTTATTATAATTTCTTCATTTACTTGATTATCATCAACAAAATCTAAAATATCATACACTATGTCATCTACTATATGGATTGCACCGCTGTTTACATCTATAACTACATTTAAGTCACATTGTTTGTATTTATGAATTTTCAAAATTCTTCCTCCCCGTTACAATTTAAAAGCAGTAACTCCCTAGTTACTGCCATAAAATTACTTGTTTTCACAAGCTAAGTTAGCTACTGTTGCTGAAGTCTTACAAGCTGACTGACATGAGTTTGCACATTCTTTGCATCCTGGCTTATTGATACTTGCCTTTAATGCTCCTGAGTTTATAGTTCTTATATGTTTCATATCCTTCTCCTCCTTCTAAGTACTGCCCATTTGCCATCTGCAATTCATATCACATCATGGTATAACAGGCCAAAGTTTCCACAAACATTATAGCATAAGCCCCTAGTTTCTACAAGTATTCAGAAAGACTTTACTTATTTTTTAAGACAATTCCTATCATTCCAGATAATCCACCAATTATTATTGACATTACAAACATAATCAAATAAGTTTTAAGATTTACCTGTCCCCTTTCAGCTAAAAGGGCAACGATAAACAGAATAAGCATATAAATTGCTCCTAATAAAGCTCCGTGAACATATCCCTTATGTCCAATTTTAAAGGCTCCATATATTCCAGAGTAGCAAATACTTAAAATCGTTATTATCCACACAGCTGAACTCATATAATTTTCATTTAAATCTGTAAAATAAAATAACATTGCAGATATTAAAATAAGTATAATTGAAATTAATAATCCCCTGCTGACTGCCTTTGTGTAGATTATATAGTTTTTTTCCTGTGTATTTTCTTTATCAAACATAATTCCACCTCCTATTAATTAATATGAGGTGGAACTATTTATTATGTACGTTTATTCATTTTTTTCTTCTATTTCCTCTGCTGCAATCTCCTGAACTTTACTTTCTTCATTAATATCATTGTATTTTACATCAGCAGCCTTCTCAAGCACTTGTCCTATTGCCATTTTAAGCATAGAAATTTTTACATCATCTGGTCCAGTCTGAAGAACTATATTATCTCCTTCAACTGATACTACCTTTCCTTTTATACCACCCCTGGTAAGAACTACGTCTCCTACTCTTACAGCATTTAACATTTCATTTAATTGTTTTTGTTTTTTCTTTTCTGGTAGAATTAAAAAGAAATAGAAAACAACAAACACAAGTATGATGGGAAGAAAATTTAATCCCTGTGGCATTTGCAACCCTCCTAAATATTTTTATTATCGCAGTATTTTGCTCTAAAAATTCCTGCTACTTTCATTATAACCGTATTTTTCAAAAAACTCATCTCTAAAATCTAAAAGTCTGTCCTCTAAAATTGCCTGCCTTACATTCTCCATAAGCCTTAGTAAAAATCTTAGATTATGAATAGTTACCAGTCTTGGTCCTAAGATTTCCTCAGCTTTAAATAAGTGTCTTAAATATGCCCTGCTGTAATTTCTGCATGTATAACAATCACATTCTGCATCTAATGGTCCAAAGTCCTCAGCATATTTTGCATTTTTGATGACTACCCTTCCCCTGCTTGTAAATGCAGTTCCATTTCTTGCAATTCTTGTTGGCAGAACACAGTCAAACATATCTATTCCTCTTATAGCTCCTTCTATCAAAGCATCAGGACTTCCTATTCCCATTAAATATCTAGCCTTGTTTTCTGGAAGTAAATGTGCTGTCCAATCAAGAACCTCATACATAATTGGTTTTGGTTCTCCAATACTTAATCCCCCTATTGCATATCCTGGAAAATCAAGTTTAACCATTTCCCTGACACTTTCTTCTCTCAAATCCCTATACATACCGCCTTGAATTATACCAAAGAGTGCTTGTTTTTCAGTGTTTTTGTGTGCATTTAAACATCTTTCAGCCCATCTGATTGTTCTATGTAAGGAATTTTTTGCATAATCATAATCACAGGGATAAGGTAAACACTCATCAAAGGCCATAATTATATCTGCTCCAAGGGAATTTTCTATTTCTATTGCCCTTTCCGGAGAAAGAAAGTGCTTTGAACCATCGAGATGGGACTTAAATGTAACACCCTCCTCAGTAATATCCCTTAAATCACTTAAACTAAAGACCTGAAAACCGCCGCTGTCTGTTAAAATAGGCTTATCCCAATTCATAAATTTATGGAGTCCCCCTGCCTTTTCAACTAACTTATGCCCTGGTCTTAAATAAAGATGATAAGTGTTACTTAATATAATCTGAGAACCTATATTTTTTAGCTCCTCAGGTGTCATTGTCTTAACAGTAGCCTGTGTTCCAACCGGCATAAATATAGGCGTTTCTATAACACCATGTGGAGTATGAAGCCTTCCAAGTCTTGCTCCTGATTGTTTACACTGTTTAATTAGCTCATATCTAACTGCTCCCATTTTAATCCTCCTACTTTACAAACATCGCATCTCCAAAACTAAAAAATCTATATCCTTCTTTAACTGCTATGTTATAGGCATTTAAAACATTCTCTCTCCCAGCTAAGGCACTAACTAGCATTATCAGTAGATTCTGGAAGATGAAAATTAGTTATTAGATTATCCACAACTTTGAATTTATATCCAGGATAAATAAATATATCTGTCCAGCCGCTTTTAGCTTCCACCTGTCCTTCTTCAGTTGAAGCCGTCTCCAGTGTTCTTGTTGATGTTGTTCCCACTGAAATTATTTTCTTTCCATTAGCTTTAGCTTCGTTAATAGTTTTTGCAGTCTCTTCATCAATACAATAGAATTCTGAATGCATAATGTGCTCCTCAATATTTTCCGCCTTTACTGGTCTGAATGTTCCAAGGCCAACATGGAGGGTTATATAAACTATTTTTACGCCCTTTGAAGCAATTTTTTCTAATAATTCAGGTGTAAAATGCAAACCTGCAGTTGGTGCTGCTGCTGATCCTTCTACCTTTGAATAGACAGTCTGATATCTCTCTTTATCCTCAAGGGTTTTAGTTATATAAGGTGGCAAAGGCATTTGGCCCAATTTATCCAGTATTTCCTCAAAAACTCCTTCATACTCAAACTCTATAATCCTTCCACCAACCTCAGTTGTTTCAATAACTGTGCATTTAAGCTCTCCATTTCCAAAGATAAATCTTGTTCCTGGTTTTGCCTTTTTCCCTGGTTTTACCAATGTCTCCCATCTGTTTTTATCTATTCTCTTTAACAGAACAAATTCAATTCTTGCACCTGTACCTTCCTTTTCACCAAATAGCCTTGCAGGTATTACCCTGCTGTTATTTAGCACCAGACAATCTCCTTCATTAAAATACTCGATTATATCTCTAAATATTTTATGTTCAATTTCACCAGTTCTCTTGTTTAAAACAAGAAGTCTAGATGCATCCCTCTCTGTCAGTGGTTCCTGTGCAATCAATTCCTCAGGTAAGTCAAAGTAAAAATCCTGTACCTTCATTTTTTCACCCCTTGCTGTTGTTACATACCTATTTATGATATTTAAAAAACACTGAAAAATCAACCATTTTTTACTCACAGGGATGTTTTATTCCAAAATGTTCATATGCTGCCCTGGTTGCTGTTCTTCCCCTTGGTGTCCTGTTTAAAAATCCTATTTGTAGAAGATATGGTTCATACACATCTTCAATTGTTTCATTTTCTTCACCTATTGAATAGGCAAGTGTGTCTAAACCAACAGGGCCTCCAGCAAACTTGTTTATGATTGCTAAAACCATTTTTCTATCTACATTATCAAGACCTAGCTTATCAACCTCTAAAAGATTAAGGGCGTCATCTGCTGCTTTTTTATCTATAAATCCATTTCCCCTGACCTCAGCATAATCCCTTACTCTTTTTAAAAGCCTGTTAGCTATTCTTGGTGTTCCCCTTGAACGTCTCGCTATTTCAAGGGCACCTTCTTCATCAATGCCAATATTTAATATTTTAGCAGAGCGCTTAACAATGGCTGCAAGATCCTTTACTTCGTAAAGTTCAAGCTTTGCGATTACTCCAAATCTGTCCCTTAATGGAGATGTCAGCATACCAGCCTTAGTTGTTGCACCTATAAGGGTAAATTTAGGAAGATCAATTCTTATTGATCTGGCACTTGGACCTTTGCCTATTATTATATCCAGAGCATAATCTTCCATAGCTGGATAAAGTATTTCCTCTACACTCCTATTTAGTCTATGTATTTCATCAATAAATAAAACATCATTCTCACCTAAATTTGTTAAGATTGCTGCCAGATCTCCAGGTCTTTCTATTGCTGGACCAGAAGTTATTCTAAGTCCCGAACCCATTTCATTTGCAATTATACTTGCAAGGGTTGTTTTTCCAAGGCCAGGTGGTCCATATAATAAAACGTGATCCAGGGATTCACCTCTATTTTTTGCAGCCTCAATAAATATTGACAATTTTTCCTTTACCTTTGCCTGCCCTGTATAATCACTAAAAGTTTTCGGCCTTAAACTGCTTTCAATATCTAAATCTTCACTTCTGACGTCTCCAGTTACTATTCTTTCTTCCATTTAAAACACCTAACCCTTCATTAATACCTTAAGTGCCTGTTTTACAATTTCCTCTATTCCTTTATCTGTATCCACCTTTGAAATAGCTGCAGCAGCTTCCTGCCTTGTGTATCCAAGGGCCATAAGAGCACCTATAGCTTCTACACCTTCATCTGTTCTTGATGTGATTACTTCCTTTTCCTTAATAAAATCGTAGTCCTTAAACTTATCCTTAAGCTCTAATATTATTCTTTGTGCCAGTTTTTTCCCCACGCCCTGTGCCTTACATAAGGTTTTCTCATCATCAGTTATTATAGCAAGTATTAAACTCTGCGGTGTAGATGATGAAAGCATTGAAAGGGCTGCCTTTGGTCCAACACCAGACACATTTATAAGCAGTTTGAATATGCTAAGTGCTTCTTTATCTAAAAAACCATATAATCCTATGTTATCCTCTCTGACATAATGATAAGTATGTATCTTTATTATTCCCTTTTGCTGTTTTAATTTTTCTATTTCGCTGACTGGCATAGAAATTAAATATCCTACACCGTTATTATCTAAAACAACAAAGTCTTCTCCATATTCTTCCACTATCCCTCTTACAAAGGCTATCATATAACCACTCCTTATTTTATTCTGAACATTTCACCAGCATGACTTGAATGGCCATGACATATTGCAATGGCAAGGGCATCTGCTGTATCATCTGGTTTTGGAACTTCTCTTAAGTTTAATATAACCTTTACCATCTGCTGTATCTGTTTCTTCTCAGCCCTTCCATATCCCACTACAGCCTGTTTTACCTGTAAAGGTGTATATTCGTATATATTCAGATTTCTAACCTGTGCACACAATATTGCAGCTCCCCTAGCCTGTCCAACCGTTATTGCTGTTTTTGCATTCTGATTGAAAAACAGCTCCTCATAGGCAACTGCATCTGGTTTATATTTATCAAAAATCTCACCAAGAAAATTATAAATTATCTCCAGCCTTTGAGGCATTGTATTTTTAGGAGTTGTTAAAACAGCTCCATAATCCACAACTTTAAAGCTATTGTTTTTATATTCTAATACACCATAGCCAACTATTGCTATTCCAGGGTCAATTCCAACTATTATCATTATCTTCCTCCAAATCGAAAATGTGTTCGTATAGTATTATATCACTTAGTTTCAGGAATTAAAATAGAATAGAAAAACTCCTGATAAATCAGGAGTCAATGTTTGCGATGTATTCTTCAAGTTTTTCTTGATTTTCAAATATCTTTCCTCTTTTGAGTTCAGTTTGGACATCCTCTGGCTGAACCTCAAATTCAATTTCCACTTCTTCAAGAAATATAGGTTTTGAATTTTCATCTATTTTATAACATTTAACCAACCCATCTTCAGCAATCATTAAATATGTGTTTGGCGGCCAAACATCATCAATATATCTTTTTACTGTAACCTGATCGCTGGTAAAGCTGCTTATAACATATCCATCCTTCTTAAAATACTCACTTGCTAACTCAAAATTCATTCCTAACAGTTCTTCATTTGGTTTCTCAACTTTAGGAACTTCATACTCAACTCCCCTTCGGTAGCTAATAAATCTTACTATCTTTGTATTTGAGTTTATAACAGCATCTATATTGTTATTGCTGGAACTCTTTGCAGTTACTACATTGGGTTGTTTTTCAAGGTTATAGCTTTTGTTTTTTATAGAACTGCCCACATATTTTTCAACCATAAAATAACCTGTGGCAAAACTTGCCATAAAAGTTATTAATAATATCAATATCAGATATAATTTTCTTATGTACATAATACCACTCCTTCACAAGGGTATTATGTCCATTTCATATAATTTTATACATTATTCCTTTATTTTTCTTATGATTCCTATTGGTGTTGACTGATGCCCCTGACCTAAAGGATTATCCTTTAAAATCTTAACTATTTTATCTCTGTTTATATCTTCATGTGAAGCCCCTAAAACTTTCCCCCCTAAGTCGTTAATATCAACTATACAAACCCTTGCTCCAATTTTGTCTGATATCTTTTTAGCGGTTTTGTCCGGCTCCTTTGGTCCTAGTACAACGTATTCATTAAAAGGTGGAAGAGTACCTGGTGTTGGTCCATCTATTGAGGCTGCCTTTTCACCAGCTATTCTATAGAAAACACCTTTAATTTTAAATACTTTTGTACAAATGGCTGCTGCAAAGGCAGCAAATAATATTCTTATCAATCCACATTCTTTTATTGCAAAATGCATTGTTTCTGGTATTCCAAGTCCAATACCATATGGAGATTTATAAACAAATTTTGATAAAAATTTTGCAAGTCTGCTTGGTTTTATTTCAGACATTTTATAAGCCCTTCCTTGGGAAATAGCTACACATTTTTCTGATATAAATACCACATCATCTTCCTTTAAAATATCCTTAGTATATTCATAAACTACATCCTCAATAACATCACCTATCATCACTACCCTTGTTTTTACAGGTATTCTTTGGTATATTCCATCATCAACTTCTCTGGTTAATTCTTTATTTTCATTTGCAACATATTCCATACTTTATCTTCCTCCTTACTGTATCAAATTTATACTACTATTTTTTTATTTATTAATCAACACCTTTCCTTTCTTTTATTTTGGGTATCTATAATAAAATAAAAAGGAATGTTGCACCAAAACTTCTTAGTGGTTAGTGCAACATTCCTTAAATATGGCTTAGTCTTTGTATTGTCTTAATTGATCAGCTGCTGTGTTAAGTGAATTAATAGCCTGCTGAATCTTAGCTTTGTTTTCTGGCTTTTCTGCTGATGTAAGAGCCTGCTGCAATGAACTTACAGCATTTTGAACTGTACTCATGCTTTGATCTACGTATTGTTTTGCTTTTCCTGGCATCTTAAATTCCTCCTTAAATTCAACTTCGATATTTATTATTTAACTTAATAAGAGAATTTATTCAATGGCAATAAAGAAATTCCACCGAAGTAATAACATAAAAATCATGTTTCATCACTTTGATGGAATATTTAACTAATAATGGAATAAAAATTTTTATTGGATGGATATTTTTTTATTTACACATATTAATTGTATAATTCAATATAGTATCATATGGATTTACTATATAATCTTTATTTTTCTCAGCATATTCTCTGGATTTTATAAAATCATCTAAGTTCCATTCAACATACATATCCGGTTGAGTGTGGTATTCCTCATTGGAAGCTCCATCTGGATTAAGGCCCATATCCATTGGAAGTCTTATTAAAAGTCCACTGTTAGGAAGGGCGAATATTCCTGGATCTATTCCTATTCCATCCCCTCCAGTTGTTGTACCAACAAGGGTTGCAAATCCATACTTAAATTACATCAATTTATTATACACATTTAATTCTGTTTCTTTTATCATAAATTTCTTTATCTTCGGAACTATTCTGCTGAAATGCTCTGATTTTAAATGCTTATCTAATGCATCCCTGCTCTCCCACTCTTCAATCATACAAAGAATTGAAGAATCCTTCTCATCCTGAAAAAGTTCATATTTGATGCATCCCTCTTCCTTTCTTGTAAGCTCCACCAGTTCCTTGTAAAGTTTCAAAATTTCTTCTATTTTACTTTTATCAGCAAAATTTTTAGCAACAACTTTTAGCATTAAATCACCCCTTAAAATAATATTCTATCTAATAAAGTGGGTATATACTTTATTTTCTTTTTCAGGCTCTTTAACGCTATCCTTTCCATTTTCTACAAGCTTTAAAAGATAAGCCATGTTCTTTCCAAGAATCCTCATTATTTGATTTCCTTCTTCATCCTGTGAGGCTTCCCCTACAGCCCTTCCATGTATAACGTTCCAGTAGTTAGTGCTTGGCATAAGCATTTCGGCATAATTGATATAATTATTGAGCTGATTAAAAACAGCAACACCACCAGATCTCCTGACAGCAACCACAGATGCACCTACCTTATATCTCAGCTGCTTACTAGCTACATAAAAAGCCCTGTCTAAAAAGGATTTCATAGTTCCGTTAATTCCTGAAAAATATACTGGAGATCCTAAAATTATACCATCTGCTTCTACCATCTTATTTATCCATTCATTCACTTCATCATTATCTATAATACATTTTCCATTTTTATTTCGTGCACATGCATTACAAGCTGTACATCCCCTTATTAACTTATTTCCAACATGAACTATTTCAACTTCTATCCCTTCCTTTTCGAGTTCATCTGCAACCGTCTTTATGGCATAATATGTATTGCCTTTCTCTCTTGGACTCCCGTTAAATGCAACTACTTTCATTTTTTACCTCCTCATTCATTGGGACACATACTTACTGTCCTTTTGATTTTATATATTTATTTTATCTTATTTGTACATAAAAGTCTTTTCTAAATCAACTAAGATTTATTTTTTATTTAATATAACTTTCCTTTTCTTGTTGTTTTCTTAATTTTTTTCTGCTTGTCCAACTTTTATCACTAACAAATAAAACTATTTTATATATTTTTTAAATTTAATCTTATTATTTACATTTTATTTAATTCAGGCATATTGCTCCATGAATTCTTTTGTTATATTTCTATATATTTCTTCATCTAAAAGCTTCACCCCAAGACTGCTGAGCTTTGAAACCCTGCTTTGAGTTATGTTTCCTAAGACGCGGCAGATTTCACTGCATTTTAAGTTACAAAGGCTCCTCATTAAAAGTACAGCCAGTGCCTTTGCTTCAACTATTTCTCTGCAGTGTTTTGTATGTAGCTTTATTTTTTCAATGCCAAGTTTTGATGCGATAAATTCCAGTATTTCTTTGGTTTTAATGTTTCTTATTAAAATCTTTCTTTCGCTTCTATATTCTGTACCTTCGTTTAGAAATTCCACTTCCTCTTTAAAAACCTTATCTGAACATTTATATACTAATTTCATATAGCTTTCCCTGGCTTTTTTTGAATTTTTGCTGAACATACCCATAATAAAGCCATCATCAACAAGTTCATAGGGGTCGTGTCTAAGCCCTAGATATATTGAAAGACTTGAAAATTCATATTTCTCTGGGCAGTTTTCATAACCCTTTATATCACAAGGGTTGTTATGAACATATGCCGATAAGGCATAGAGATATATTTCACTCTTTACCATTTTGCTTCTAAATCTGTCTTGAAATAGATGTCCATGTCTTTTATGTCTGTGATTGAAATATTGTGCATAGGAGAAATTTATGCTGTGCATAATCCTTGAAATATCTGCTCCATTAGCATCTATAATTAAATGTAAATGATTATCCATAAGGCAGTAGCCATATACCCTGAATTCATAGGTTTTTTGATATTTTTTAACCAAAGCTAAATAATTAAGCTTATCCGTATTGTCTTTAAACAAATCAACTTCGCTTATACTCCTTGCCATTACATGAAAAATGGCGTCTTCTTTCTTTTGCCTTGCCAGTCTAGGCATAACAAAACATCTCCTTCCAAAGTTTATTTTGCTATTAGCATTCCCCTGAAAAGGAGATGTTATTCATTTATTTATAACACCACTTATATGTCCCTCTTGCCTCATAATAAACTTAAATTCAGCAGAGGTATCGAGGTTAAGATGGATTCAGAAAAACATATAAATCCCAAAAGACTTCAAAGAATGATAAAAAAAGAAACCTCAGCCTCTGGTATTGGAACAAAAGCTCAGCAAGCAATAAAACTTCAGCATGAAAATCAAAAACTTGAGAATAAAAAGAAATCCAAAGAAACACGTCAAAAACTGGAGCAGCTTAAGTTTCAAATAAGACAGAACAAAAAGAAGGAAAAGAAAAAAGGACATTAATAAAAATAAAGGGTGAGTTGTTGTACTATTCTCCAACATCTCACCCCTAGATAGCCTATAATACTTATATGTCCCTCTTACTTCATATACTTATCAAGAAATGCAAATACCTTATCTAAATTACTCTTTTCTTCAAATTGCGATCCGCCATGTGAAGCACCTTCAAGTAGAACTAACTCAACTTTATCCTTACCTAAAACTTTTTCTAACTTTTGTGCAAAATTAATTGATTGTTGTGTTGGTACGTTTGCATCTTGTGTACCATGCTCTATAAGGAATGCTGGGTCATCTTTTGAAATATATGTCTCTGGATTTGCCTTTTCAACAATCTCTTTAGCTTCTGTAATTAGCTTTCCTATATATGCAGATTCAGGAGAAGTCTCACTACTTGTTTTCCCAAACCTTGGGGTTATACCAGATGCCTGAAACTGATTATCCATCTCTAAGAAATTAATTGGTCCAAACCAATCAACAACTGCAGTTACATCATCTGAAACATCTGTATATCCTAATGAAGTATCATAAAGTTCATTTGTACCTCCTGTAGTACCTGCAATAGATGCAAGATTACCCCCTGCAGAATCTCCCCAAAGTGCTATCTTATCTGGGTTTAAATTGTATTTTGAAGCATTTTGTCTTATAAATCTTATTGCTGCTTTTACATCATTTACAGCAGCTGGGAAAGTTGCTTCACCTGATAGTCTATAATCAACAGAAACAACTGCATACCCTCTATTTAATCCTTCAAACATAGCTGCTAAATCACCACCTGTCTTATTACCCATCCTAAAGGCTCCACCATGTATTGCAACTATTACTGGAAATGGTCCTTTCCCCTCATTAGGTAAGTATATATCTAATTTCTGACTTTGTGACTTATCAGCATAAGCAATATCAAGATACTTATTTGTATACTTTGATGTATCTAATGATTGTCCTCCTAACCCTCCACCCATAGGTCTTCCCCCTTGTGGCGCAATTTGTTGTGTCTGTGCTGTATTTGTAGGACTTGATGTATTGTTTTGTGAAGTTTTGGCACAACCTGCTAATGTTGAAATCGCTAAAATTAATCCTGATGTTAAAACAATAAACCTCTTCATTTTCATTTTATTACCTCCAATTTTCCTTTCGTTTTACCTTTATGCTATAAATATAAAATATAATTGTGGCGGAAAAATGGCGGTAATTTGATTTAAAAGGTAACTTATTTTGTCATTTCAACTGTAAAGCTAAACTTAGTACCTTTTTCAACTGTAGATATTACAAAAATTTTTTCATCTAATGCTTCCATTATCTGCTTGGCTATCGCTAAACCTAATCCTGTTCCCTGAGTAGTTCTTGATTTATCAACTTTGTAAAACCTTTCAAAAACAAAGGGGACATCCTCTTTTGGTATACCTTTTCCTGTATCTTCAACGCTAATAATTATCTTGTTATTATCAATTTTTGAAGATATAGTTACAATACCACCTTCTGGAGTAAATTTAAATGCATTATCTAATAAAATAACTAAAACTTGTTCAATTCTCTCACTATTTGTAAAAGTTAATGGCAAATTATTAATTTCATCTGTTAACCTAAGTTCAATTCCTAAATCATCTGCAATACAAGAAAACTTTTGATAGACTGAATCTATAAGTTTTGAAATATTAACCTTATCCTTTTTTAAGTATGAATTGCCCGACTGAAGTTTTGAAAGTTCTAACATGTCATTTATTAATCTTTGTAATCTAATAGATTCCTTTAACATTATTTGGTAATATCTTTGTTTTTCTTCCTCATCCTCAATCAAACCATCTAACAAAGTTTCGCTCATTGCCCTTAAAGAAGCTATTGGAGTTCTTAGTTCATGCGAAATGTTGGCAATATACTCTCTTCTTGTCTTTTCAAGTCCCTCTGCCAACCTAGATGCTTCCTCTAAATTAGCTGCAAGAGAGTTAAAACTATCTGCAAGCTCTTCAACTTCTCCATATCCTTTTTCTTCTATCCTTATATTGTATTCTCCACTGGCCATTTTCCCTGCACTGTAAGTCATACTTTTTAATGGTGTTATAAGTGGCTTTAGTGATATATATAATAATAAAAGTATAATGGTAAATATTAATAAACTCATTATCAAAAATATCATATTAAATCCACTTAATGCTGATGTAAAGTCACTTACTGGTTTTAGTAAAAATAATCCACCAATTATTTGACCATTCTTTTTAATTGGTATTCCTAATACAACAGACGTACCTTCTATTGCTACAAGAGTAGTTATTTTTTTTATCTCTTTGCCCATAAAAACATCATTCATATAAGGTTCAATGGATTTTTTTATATTTTCTTCAAAATAAGGCTCGTCTTTTTCACCATGATCATCTATTGGCTTAAATGGGTTTTTAAAAACATTCATATCATATTTATAGACATCATAAGCTTTTATAATAAAAGGCAATCTATTTAGATTTATATCGCTCTTACCTTTAGTTGTAATTTCATTTATAATACTTTGCATTTCCGGTTTAAGTTCGTCCACCTTAATATCAATATAGTATTTTTCAATTACAAATCTACCAACCAACAAAGATAAAGAAAAAACAATAACCATAATTATAACAATATTTGTGAATAGTTTTCTAAATAAGCTTTTCTTCATTTATTCACCTCAAACTTATAGCCTACTCCATAAATGGTTTTAATGCACCAGTTGACATCATCTTCAGGCAATTTTTTTCTCAATCTCTTGATATGTGTATCAACTGCTCTAGTATCTCCAAAATAATCATATCCCCAGACTATTGCTAAAATTTGTTCTCTCGTATACACCTTTCCTTTATTGCTGGCTAACAAATATAAAATCTCGATTTCTTTAGGTGTAGCTTCAATTTGCTGATTACCCACCTCTATGGTATATTTTTCTAAATCTACAACTAAATTATCAACCTTAACAACTTTTTTAGTTTCTTCTAACTCTTTATTATTAACCTGATATCTCCTTAAAATGGTTTTAACCCTAGTAACAACCTCTCTAGGTGAAAATGGTTTTATTACATAATCATCCGCCCCTATTTCAAGTCCAACTATTCTGTCTATTTCTTCCCCCTTTGCCGTTAACATCAATATTGGAACATCACTTATTTTTCTAATTTCTTTACATACTTCTGTGCCAAAAAGTTTAGGCATCATTATATCTAATATAACAAAATCCGGTCTTTCTTTTGTAAAAATATCTAGTGCCTCTAATCCATCAAAAGCTGAAGAATACGTCATTCCTTCCGCCTTTAAATATAGTCCTATCGTGTCGTGTATAGCTTGATTATCATCACAAATTAACACATGTGGAACTTTTGTCATAATTAAACCTCTCTTTAAAATTATTATATCAATTATAACATAAATCCATGGAAATTAACTGCAAAACTAAACCAAATGTATTGTGCTTAGTAATTGTTTGGTACTTTAAGTAACTGTCCCTTGTCCATTGGAACAACATAAAAATACACCTTTTGTATATTAACATTTATACATTAAAATACAAAAGGTGTATGTCATCATGAAAGTCCTTTAAAATACTCTATTATTCTCCCCATCCATCTGGGAACTCAGCATTATGCCAAACGTTTTGAACGTCATCGTTGTCTTCCATCATATCTATCATCTTTTCAAATTTAACTGCAGATTCATTATCTAACTTGGTATATGTTGTTGGAATCATTGATATTTCTGCCTGGGCAAAATTTATTCCCTGAGCTTCTAAAGCCTCTCTAACTGATGAAAAATCCTCTGGAGATGTTATTATCTCATATGCATCCTCTTCAGAAGAAAAGTCTTCAGCACCTGCATCTAATGCCATCATCATCAATTCATCCTCATCAATAGAGTCGTCCTTCTCAACGATTATAAGTCCCTTTTTATCGAACATAAACGAAACACATCCAGTAGTTCCCATGTTTCCACCGAATTTATCAAAAGCATGTCTTATATCTCCCGCTGTTCTGTTTTTGTTTTCAGTTAAGCACTCAACAATAACAGCAACACCTGATATACCGTATCCTTCATAAACTATTGTTTCGTAATTTACATTACCAAGCTCTCCTGAAGCTCTTTGAATTGCCCTTTTTATATTATCTGAAGGCATGTTATTTGCCTTTGCCTTTGCGATAGCATCTCTTAATCTTGAGTTTGATTCTGGATTTGCTCCACCTTCCTTAACTGCAACGGCAATTTCTTTACCTATCTTTGTAAATATTTTTCCTCTTAATGCATCCTGTTTACCTTTTTTGTGCTTTATATTGGCCCATTTTGAATGACCTGACATCGTTTTTTCCCCCTTACTTCTTCGGAATCGACAATAAATTTTACCACAATTTAAATATATTTTCAAACCCCTGTAGGTTTTAAATCTATCTTTCTATACTTGTTGGAACAAACATCTTTGCCATTTCTCTTTTATGTTGACTCTTTCTAAATAAATCATCAACCCTCTTTTTAACTCTTTCTTCAGCCTTTCCAGTTAATATATAATTATCAAGTTCTCTATATGTAATACCCATTTCTTTCTCATCTGTCTGATTTTCCCAAAGTCCAGCACTTGGAGCTTTTTCTATTATCTCCTTAGGAACATTAAAATACCTTGCTAATTCCCAGACATCGTGTTTTACAAAGGATGCCAATGGAAGTAAGTCTACTCCGCTATCACCATGCTTTGTAAAATAGCCAACTGTAAGCTCACTTTTATTTCCAGTTCCTAGTACAAGATAGTTATTTAATGCTGCATGATAATAAAGAGTCATCATCCTCAATCTTGGCTTTATATTTGCCGTTGCCAGTTTTGATTCGTCCCCAGTCGATCCCATTGTCCTTAAAAATGTATCATATACATCATCCAAAACCACTTTTTTATAATCAAGGCCTAAGCTTTCAATCAGCAGCATTGCGTCTTTTTCATCCTGGGGATTGCTATGACATGGCATTACAATACCTAAAGTTGAATCCTTGAATGCTCTTTTTGCAGCAGCAGCTACAACTGCTGAATCCACTCCACCGCTTATTCCTAGAACAACGCCCTTTGCCCCAGCTTCTTCAACTGATTTTTTTATCCATTCAACAAGTTCCTTTGCCACTATATCTATATTTTTCATCATTGGCACCTCCAAAAAATACTAATTCTTCGAAAAAATATTAACACAATATTTTTTATATTGCAACGTAATATCGCATAAGCATTTTATTTATGGTTAAATTATAGTTAAGACTCGGGAAAAATCAAAGCGAGGTATGACAATGAAAATTAATTTAACTAAGGTCATATTAATAGGATTTATAACCGGAATCTGCAATGGCATCTTCGGTTCAGGTGGTGGAACCGTTTTAGTTCCATGTATGGTTATGTTTTTAGGGGTAAAAGAGAACAGAGCACACGCAACAGCAATTTCGGTTATCTTGCCCCTTTCAATCATAAGTGTTTTATTTTATTTTTATAAAAACATGATTGATTGGGGTTTAACGCTAAAAGTTGCCCTTGGAAGCTCTATTGGTGGCTATATCGGTGCTAGGATTTTAAATAAATTCTCCGATAGAACCTTAAGAATTATTTTCGGAATTTCAATGATTATTGCCTCTGTCAGGATGGTGTTTTGGTAATGATTATATTTTTAATCAGTCTTTTAACAGGAGTTATAAGTGGTATGGGCATAGGTGGGGGAACTATTCTGATACCCTCACTTACCATTATTTTTGGAACTGAGCAGCAGGTGGCCCAGAGTGTCAATCTTTTATCTTTTATTCCAACTGCAATTATAGCTATAATCTGTCATCTTAAACAGGGAAACATTGAAAAAAAGCTTACTTTCAAGCTTTTAATCGGTGGGGTGTTAGGAGCAGTAATTGGTTCTTACCTTGCTATAATGTTATCTCCTAAAATTTTAAGAAAGCTTTTCGGTGTCTTTTTGTTTATTATGGGTACATATGAAGTATTCTATAAAGGTAAAAATGTTAAAGAAAAAAATAAATGTTCAACAGAATAGAATTATATAAGGAGCTGTGTTACTAGCAACTAAAAATACTACTTCCACAGCTCCTTTGAAATTAAAAATCTACCATAACACATCTGTCATATACAACATTCATACCATACCACTGAGCCTTTTCAATAAGCTCACTGTTTTCAGCTCCAGGCTGAAACCAGATATATTTAATTCCAAGTCTGTTTGCTTCATCAAGGAAGTCAAGCCCCTTTACTGGGTTGATAACCATATCTACTGCTTCAATGGTTTCTGGAACCTCACTTAAAGTTTTATAACTTTTTTCTCCATCAACATCCTTCCCTGATGGATCCACAGCATAAACCTTATATCCTTTTTTCTTCAGGAAGTTGTAAATCTTATAGGCAAATTTTTCTTTGTTAGAAACACTTCCTACAACGGCCCAAACCTTCCTGTCCATAAATTCCTTAAGCGCCATAGTTACACCTCCATTAACATACCTTCATCGTCTACAAAACACAAAAACTCTTCCCTTAACTCAATTATATTCTTTCCATTCATCATCTCCATTATGTCACATTTTATATCCTCAAAATCTGATTTAAGACAGATTATTTCCATTTTAATACTCTCTAAAAACTCAGTATTTTTAATTAAAATATTCTTTTTTTGAAGATAGTTTGTCATTTTTCCATACATATCATAGTCTAAGTTAATTTCAAAACTGCAGCCTTCTTCCCTTCTTACTTTAACCCCTGCATCTATACCCTGCTTACAAGATGCACTATAAGCCCTTACTAATCCACCTGCCCCAAGGAGTATACCTCCAAAATATCTGGTTACAACAACTGCTACATCATTGAGATTTTCCCTCCTCAAAACCTCTAAAACTGGTGGCCCAGCAGTTCCCTGTGGCTCTCCATCGTCTGAATACCTCATTGAAATACCATTATTTGTTATATAAGCATATACATTATGTCTTGCATCCTTATATTTTGATTTTATTTCCCCTATAAAATCCATAGCTTCCTTTTCATCAGATATTCGCTTTATATTACATATAAAAACTGATTTCTTTTCTTCAAAGGAAACTTCTACTTGTTTTAATATAGTATAATTATCTTTAGACATTTCTATCACCCTTTTCTTCTATCTCATTAATGGCAAAATCTGCAGCCTTTTAATATAATCCCTTTCATTTTCATCAAGACTGATTTTTTTCAATCTTTCAAGGGCCTTTTTACTCTTAATCCTTCCAAGTGCTTTTATTGCGTACTCCTTTATCTGAGTTCTGTTTTCATCCAGACAAAGAATTAAAGAATCTTCAGCCCTTAAATCTCCAATTTTACCTAGTGCAGAGCAGCAAATTCTTTTTATATTGCCATCCCTGCATCTTAAAAAAGTAATTATTGCCTGGACTGCATCCTTGCTTTTTATTTCACCAAGAAGCCAAATATAGAAAAGACATTCATCTCTAGTTGAGGTATAAAGGTTTTCTAAAGCATATCTTTCAAGCTTTTTTATATCTTGGGTTCCCATTATTTTAAGAGCATTTTGTCTCTCATCCTTATGGCATCTTAACAATCTTTTTACTATATCTTCAGTATTTTTTGTACCTTCAAAAATTCTATATTTAATCTTTCCTTCTATAATATGTCTTTCAGCGTCAACTCTGTCTATTCCACGAATTCTGCAGATTGTCTTTATATCCTTTCCTTCTAAATAAAGTAAATATGTTATCTCTGTATCACTCATTTCTTCAATTTGACTCCAAGTAAGTTTTTTCATTTAAATCATCCCTTTTAATAAAAGG
>NZ_AZQP01000001.1 GCF_000601455.1 Fervidicella metallireducens AeB | reverse complement strand
TTATAGTAAGTGAAATCCTCCTTCTTCTTACATCCACTTCTAAGACTTTAACATTAACAATATCTCCTACCTTAACAACTTCCAGAGGATGTTTTATATATTTATCGGAAAGCTCCGATATATGCACAAGTCCATCCTGATGAACTCCTATATCCACAAATGCTCCAAAGTCTGCAACATTTCTCACTGTACCTTTTAAAATCATTCCTGGCTTTAAATCTTCAAGTTCCATAACCCCTGACATAAATATAGGCTGTGGCAATGATTCCCTTGGATCCCTTCCTGGTTTTTTCAGTTCTGAAATTATATCCCTCAGTGTTGGTATGCCAACCCCTGTCTCACTTGATAATTTCTCAACCCCATATTCATCCAGCTTTTTATCTATATCATTAAGCTTTTTATCCTTAACATCCTGAATTGTATATCCAAGTTTTTCAAGTATATTTTCTGCCGCCGAATATGACTCTGGATGGACAGCCGTATTATCCAGAACATTTTCACTCTCAGGTATTCTTAAAAATCCTGCACACTGTTCAAAGGCTTTTTCCCCTAATCTTTTAACCTTTAATATTTCTCTTCTATCTCTAAACTTTCCATTTTCCTCTCTATATTCAACTATATTCTTTGCTGTAGCTGCATTAATTCCTGATATGTAAGAAAGCAGCGGTGCAGATGCTGTATTTAAATCAACCCCAACTGAGTTAACACAATCTTCAACTACTCCTTTTAAGGACTCATCAAGTTTCTTCTGTGATACGTCATGTTGATACTGACCGACACCTATTGATTTTGGGTCAATTTTCACCAACTCAGCTAAAGGATCCTGAAGTCTTCTGGCAATTGAAATAGCCCCTCTTATAGATACATTTATATCTGGGAATTCCTTTGCAGCAATCTCTGAGGCAGAATAAACAGATGCACCAGCTTCTGAAACAACGACATAATATATTTTTTTACCACTTTCACACTCAACTTCTTTTATCAGCTCTGCTAAGAAAATCTCTGATTCCCTTGAAGCTGTTCCATTTCCAAGGGAAATTATATCAACATTATATTTATAAATGAGTTCCTTTAATATCTTCTTACTACCCTCAATATCATTTTGAGGTGCTGTAGAATAAACTGTTGCATAATCAAGCAATTTACCTGTTTCATCAACAACAGCAACTTTACATCCTGTTCTAAAACCTGGGTCAAAACCTAATACAACCTTTCCCTTCACAGGAGAAATCATAAGAAGACTTTTTAAATTAGCTGCGAAAACTTTAATCGCCTGTTCCTCCGCCTTTTCTGTAAGCTCATTTCTTATTTCCCTTTCAACAGATGGAGCTATTAACCTGTTATAGCTGTCCTTAATAGTTTCCAGTAAATAAGATGTTTCCTTAGAGGATCTTTTTATTACTTTGTTTTCTAAAAAAGACAGTATTTTTTCAATTGGAGCTTCTATTTTTACAGATAGAAATTCTTCCTTTTCTCCTCTGTTAATTGCCAATATTCTATGGGATACTATTCTATTTACAGCTTCACTGTACTTATAATACATCTCATATGGTGATGTTTCATCCTTTAGTCCCTTTGTAACAATCAAACCTTCCCTAAAGGTTAATCTTCTTATTTCTTTTCTATATTCAGGATTATCTGAAATATCTTCAGCTATAATATCCATGGCACCCTTTATTGCATCTTCATGGTTTTCCACCCCTAGCTCTTTATTTACGTATCCTTCAACAATTTTAAGTAAATCATCTGTAAAATCCTGCGAATAAATTAAAGCCGCCAGTGGTTCTAATCCCTTTTCCTTTGCAATAGTCGCCCTGGTTCTCTTTTTAGGTCTGAATGGTCTGTAAATATCCTCTACCTCTGTTATGCTTAAAGCATTATCTATATTATTTATTATTTCCTCTGTTAATTTTCCCTGGGCTTCTATCAGTCTTTTAACTTCTTCTTTCTTCTGCTCTAAATTTCTAAGATATGTAAGTCTTTCATAAAAATTTCTTAAAGTAGTGTCGTCAAGCTCACCAGTTACTTCTTTTCTATATCTGGCAATGAAAGGAATAGTATTGCCTGAATCAATTAATTCAATTGTATTCTTAACCTGCCATTCTTTTATATTTAACTCTTCTGTTAATTGTTTTATAATCTGTGACATTGTATGCCCCTCCTTTTATTATATAATACCCTTCATTAAATTTTTCTTCAAGTTTGCTTATAAATCTTTATATTTGTAAACATCCCCATTTTTCTGTAAATAAAAAGAGAAGCCTAAGCTTCCCTTATGCCTTTGTAAGATGGTATGCAGGTTTAACCTGACCCACAACCGCCTTTACATTATTTTTATTTTCCTTTATTTTAAAGTTTTTCAGCAATTCCCTTTCTTCTTCTGTAAGAATCTTTAAATCTTCAAGGGCCTGCATTGCAGCTGGTGAAAGAGCCCTTGTTCCTCCATCTTCAATCTTAAGGGCAATACCTATTCCCATGCCCTTTACTCCGATACAATAAACACCCTCTGCACCAAGTTTTGCAACTAGTTTTCCCTTTGTAATTCTCATTAATTCTGAGCAGAACCCATTAGTACCTGCTACCATCTCAGGACTATTATTCATTGCTGTAAATATTCTCTCCGCTGCCTTTTTATACTCAGGAGATAATTTTTCTGGATTTGCTAATCTAGCAAATCCTAATGCCATATTGTATAAAGGCATTCCAAAAACGGGAACAGTACATCCGTCTGTACCTACAACTATTTCATTAACGTCAATCTTACACATGTAAGAAATTATATTTTTCATTTCAATCTGAACAGGATGAACTGGGGATGTATAATCCTCAAGGGAATATCCTTTTTGTACACAAACGGCTAACATACCGGAATGTTTACCTGAACAGTTGTTATATACTGGTGTTAAAACCGTTCCCAGGTTAGCTAACTTTAATGCATAATCTGGATTTAAAGATGTTGTCGTTCCACACAAAAGCTGACCCTTTTCTAAACCAAGCTTCCTTAAAATGGACTCAACTGCATTTAAATGAAACTCTTCACCATAGTGTGAAGCACACATTACTGAAAGTTCATCATCTGTAAAATTAAATCTATCAGCTGCTCCACTTAAAACAACCTCAAGTGCCTGAAGGGGTTTTGCAGCAGAGCGCATGTAAGTTAATTTATGAGCATCTCCAGTATAATAAAGAAGTTTGCCATCTGCGCTAACTACTGCAACATCTCCCCTGTGAATACATTCAACTATAGGACCTCTAGTCACTTCAACAAGTACTTCTGACATATATTTGCCCTCCCAAAAACTTTTTTGTAAATCTAACACCTAAACCTGCAACAAAAATAACCCTTTTTTTCATTTTTTTAAATTTTTATAATTATATTTTTAAGTTCCTTTAAAATTATCTCATTAATAATCATATTCATCATATATATAATATACTATTTTAACCCAAAAGTCTATATGTGTTATATAATTTGTGTCGATTTATGTTGTTTTTTCTCTTCAGTACATAATTAACATAGTCATTTATTTTTTTAATTTTATTCTTGTTTTTTTATGAATGTAATCTTTATTCAATCTTGAATTTAAGTAAATTTTCAACATAAAGATATTTATGAAAAATAATATTTTAAAATTACGCAACAACTTTAGAACTTTAACACACTAAACCAGTAATATCAATGATTTAAAACTGTCTGATTAATCAAAATATTTTATGTTATGAATGTTATGCAAACCCCCCAAAGCAAATATATATTATTGAATACTAAAAGTCAATCTTTATTACACTGATTTAGAAAAAAAGAGAACTCTGCCCTATGCAGACGTTCTCTTTTTTTCTAAAACATATCTTTTTTTGCTAGAATATATGTTACCAAGGAAGCAACAACAACTGTTATAGCTACTATTATCAAAAATCCATATGGATTGGAGTTAAATGGAACAGGTACATTCATTCCAAAGAAACTTGATATCATTGTAGGTATTGACATTACAATTGTAATTGAGGCTAAAAATTTCATAACTATATTTAAGTTGTTGGAGATAATTGATGCGAAGGCATCCATTGTTCCACTTAAAATATTGCTATATATGTTAGCCATTTCAATAGCTTGTTTATTTTCTATTATTACATCCTCTAATACATCAGTATCTTCCTCATATTTTTGCATCATTTCAAGTTTTAACATTTTTTCTAAAGTTATCTCATTAGCCTTTAATGAAGTGGAAAAATAAACAAGGCTCTTTTCTAAAGACAATAATTGTATAAGCTCTTTGTTCTTCATTGATCTATGCAGCCTAGCTTCAATAACATGACTGGTTTTGTCTATTTGCTTTAAATACAGAAGATAGTAAGTAGCTATCCTATAAAGTATCTGAAGTATAAATCTTGACTTTTTAAATGTATAAAAAGTCTTGACCTTTTCATTGACAAAATCATCTATCACCTTATTCTGCTGAAGGCAGATTGTAACAATTACACTATCGTTTAATACAATTCCCAAGGGAATCGTATAATACTGTACTGATTTATTTTGAACATCCATAACTGGAATGTCCACTAACACTGATGTCTGATTGTCCTCCACTTCAATACGGGAACTCTCCTCCTCATCAAGTGGAGCCCTTAAGAACTCCATATAAAGACCTGTTTTCTGTGACACAAGTTCCATCTCTGTTTCAGTAGGATTTACCAGGTTCACCCAGCATCCATGCTCAACAGCATCAATTTCGCATAATTTTCCATCAATAGTTTTGTAAATTTGAATCATGTCTTCTCTCCCTTCCTGCGTCCACCTTTAGACGCAGGAAAAGCGCCAAAGGTGGGTTATTTGTTTTTAATACTCCTACTAGGTCCTTCTTCCAAAACAACCACCCCATTAATTTAATTTTATATACTTAATTTAACTTAAATCATGATAAAATACAATACAAATATCCCTACCCTTTAAAAATTAGCAAAAATAAAAATTTACTGTATTTTAATCCTTAGGCTGATTTACAACAATTAATGGTATAGGCGGGGTAACCACTGGTATATTATCATTTTCACTTAAAGGAATAATTTCACCAACTTCACATATTCCAGTAGCACCAACAATATATGACCTTTGGTCTATTAATTTTTCCCATTGTTTAAGCTTTTTATTTAACATATCAAATGCAGTTCTGACAACCTTTTCATATTTTCTTATAGTATCACGTATGTGCCTGAAATCTGACCTTTCATCATGTTTTCCACCTTCAAAACCATCAAATATTTTCAATAATTCTGTTAATGCTCCAATTACATTAAAATAATTGATAGCTACTGCATTTACTTGAAATGGAGTAATGACAATTTCCTGTAGTATACATTTTATTAAGTACCTGATTTCCCCTTCAACTACTGCAATTTCGTATTCAAGCTCTAGCTCAATTAGTTTAACAATCTTTAAAAAGCTGTCATTAATTTTATCCCTTAGGGTTACAACAATATAGTATTTCAGCATACTCACACACTCTGTCTTGTCCAAATTCCTTTTATTTTCATAATCAAAGTAGCAGTAGTTAACATCAAAGAGCATGGCAATTATCTGCTTCTTATTGAAATTTCCAAAATTCTTTTGAATAAACAATCCATATCCCTCTGCCCTGATTATATCCTCTGCCTGCCTTCGCCATTCTGGATCATCAATATTATTTATTATTTCTCTGACACTAACTCTAAATATTAAATATTGAAAAACTTTTTCAACAATACATTCATCTACTCTTTCTATTATTGATGCAATCTTATAATTTCTACAATCTAAATCAACATAAGGAGGTATATATTCTTTATTGCAAACCCGATTAAACTGTTTGATAATAACCTGTTTTCTTCTACAGCTGTCACAGGGATTAACCGGTGCACGCCTCTGATTCCTGATCCCCTCCTTTAATGTACCCTTTATATATTCACCAAAGCATTCATCGAATTCTTCTTCATTTTCATTTTCTTCACTAATATTATCAATACTGTCCTTTCGGAGGCTGCTCTGACTGAACTTTTTAATTAATTCCCTTGTTTCTTCATCCATAAATCCATTGAAATTATCCCCCAAATTATCACCACCCAGACTCACACTCATTTAATTATATTCATATTATTCCTATTAGATTACATAGGATATAATTTTTAGCATTATACATATAAGTTATCCACATTTTTTATTTATTCACTTTTAATTAACATAAGTATCAACAGTTTTATTCACATTTTTTGTGGATAACTTGTTTATTTCTTTAATATTTTGTTCACTACTTTCTCTTCCAAGCATATAAATTAATGAGGTGATCTTTATGCCACACTATGCAACAATTTTAGACTATAAAAGGCTGATAAAATACGTTAACTTATTTTTTCTTGATGAAAAGCTGCTATCTAAAGTTTATAGCTCTGGAGATTTAGTTGTAAGTGATTTTAATCCCATGAATTTCTGTTACCCAATTAAATACTATGATGGTACTTTGATTAGATATTTTTCTTCGGATTCAAAGGATATACTTGATATGTGCATTTTTCTTTCATCCAAGCTAACAGGTAAAATATATGTACCACATATCCCGAAAGAACTTTATGAATCCTTTATTCCTTATGGTTTTACCATTGAATATAAAATAGAAAGTTTATATAAATATTGTAATTCCACAAATACTAATAAAAATACATGTCAGTTTGTAAACTATACAAATACTTATTATGAAGCCTTAAGAAGTATTGACTCCCTCTGCTTTCCAAAGCCAATGCTTATATCAAAAAATGATGTTTTAGATTTGTTGAAAGACAAGAATACTATCTTCAGGATATGCATATATGATAACCTTCCAGTAGGTTTTTCTCTTTTAAAAATCAACAATACAATAGAATACGGAAGTATCAGTAAAATTGCAGTAAAACCAGATTATCAGAATCAAGGCATCGGCAGCATGATTCTTCAGGATATTTCAGAAACCTTAAGATTTTATAATATATTTATTATATTTGTAGATAATATTTTTGAATCCTCTACCAATTTCTTTTTGAAAAATAAATTTAAAAGATGGTCTGTTTCATATCTTCTTTCTAAACATATTTAAAGGCTCAGACTATTTAGCCTGAGCCTTTAAATATGCGTTTATAAATTCATCTATATCTCCATCCATAACTCCCTGAACATTTCCTATTTCCACACCTGTTCTATGATCCTTAACCAGGGTATATGGCTGGAAAACATATGATCTTATCTGATTTCCCCATCCAATTTCTTTTAAATCACCTGACAAATCTTCAATTTTTTCCTTACGTTCTCTATCCTTCATTTCAATCAACTTTGACTTAAGCATTCTTAAGGCCATATCCTTGTTTGAGTGCTGAGAACGCTCACTTTGACACTGAACAACTATTCCTGTTGGAATATGTGTTATTCTAATTGCAGATTCAGTTTTATTAACATATTGTCCCCCTGCACCACCTGCACGATAAGTATCAATCTTTAAATCCTCTGATCTTATCTCTATATCCTGTTCTTCCGTAATTTCCGGTAAGACTTCTATTGACGCAAAGGAAGTATGTCTTTTTCCTGCAGCATCAAAAGGTGATATTCTAACAAGTCTGTGAACACCCTTTTCTGCTTTTAAATAACCATAGGCATATTCACCTTTAATCTCAAGGGTAATACTTTTAACCCCAGCTTCATCTCCTGGAAGGAAATCTATAGTTTCAACTGTATATCCCTTTGATTCAGCCCATCTTGTATACATTCTAAGAAGCATCTGGGCCCAATCACAGGCTTCTGTTCCACCTGCTCCAGCATGTATTGTAAATATTGCATTGTTTTTATCATATTCACCTGATAAAAGTGTTTCTATTCTGAGTTCCTCTATTTTATTTTCGATTTCCCTTCTTTCTGCAACAATTTCATCAAGTGCTGATAAATCCTCTACCTCATCAGACAGTTCAATTAAAACCTCTAAATCTTCCACCCGTTTATAAAGGTTCTCATATTTTTCAACCTTATTTTTCAGCATCTTTGTCTTTTGCACTATCCTCTGTGCACTCTCAACATCAGTCCAAAAATCTGGATCCTGCATCTTTTCTTCACACAGTTCTATCTCTTTTCTAAGACCATCAATGTCAAAGAGAAGCCCCCATTTCCTTCAGTGTCTCCATCATAGGTTTTATTGCTGCATAATGTTCTTCAAAATGTATGTGCACACTTATCACCATCCTTAATATACAATTACCCAATCACTAAAAAGCAGTCACGCTTTGAAAAAATTACTCTCCACTATTCCCTTCCACAGCAGTTTTTAAATTTCTTTCCACTTCCACATGGACATAGATCGTTTCTTCCTGCCTTCTTTTCTTTTTTAATTGGTGTTCGTTTTGTAGATGAATCATCAAAGTTAGTTGAGGTTGGTTCTGCAACCCTCTCCCTTTCTATCTTTCTTTCAGCCTTTAATCTATAAAGCATTCTCACAGTTTCTTCTTTAATATTATATATCATCTCGTCGAACATATTCATACCTTCGATTTGATACTCATGGATTGGATCCCTTTGTCTGTAAGCTCTAAGTCCTATACCCTGTTTTAACTGTTCCATTGCATCTATGTGATCCATCCATTTTAAGTCAACGGCTCTAAGAAGAACTACTCTTTCTATTTCTCTCATCTGTTCAGGTTCAAATTCTTCCTCTTTTTCTTCATAAAGTTCAACTGCTATATCGTACAGTTTTTTCTTTATTTCTTCCTTTGAAAGTATTTCAAGTTCTTCAAGTTTTACATATCCCCTTGGCAGGAAAATATCTTCAAGATATCTTATTACTCCTTTTAAATCCCACTCTTCTCTATATTTATCCTCTGATGTATGCGCATCAATGGTTGCATCTATAACATCATTAATCATAGATAAAATGTTTTCCTTTACATCATCACCTTCAAGAACACGGGCTCTTTGGCTGTAAATAATTTCTCTTTGTTTATTCATTACATTATCATATTGTAATAATGCTTTTCTAACTTCAAAATTGTTACCTTCTACCCTCTTTTGAGCAGTTTCAATTGCATTGGAAACCATTTTACTCTCTATTGGTTCATCCTCAGATAAACCTAACTTATCAACTACACCTCTAACTCTATCTGAACCAAATAATCTCATTAAATCATCTTCAAGTGAAATATAAAATCTTGTAAAACCAGGGTCTCCCTGACGTCCTGCACGACCTCTCAGCTGGTTATCTATACGTCTTGATTCATGCCTTTCTGAGCCTAATATCATCAGACCCCCTAGTTCCTTTACTCCTTCTCCAAGCTTAATATCTGTACCACGACCTGCCATGTTCGTTGCAATTGTAACCATGCCTCTTTCTCCCGCATGTGATACAATTTCAGCTTCCCTTTCATGATACTTAGCATTTAAAACCTGATGAGGTATTCCTCTTTTCTTAAGCATCTCAGAAAGCTTTTCTGACATTTCAATACTTATTGTACCTACAAGCACAGGCTGCCCCTTTTTATGAGCTTCTATAACCTCATTAACAATTGCATTAAACTTACCTCTTTCAGTTTTATAAACTAAATCTGGTGCATCAACCCTTGCAATTGGTTTATTTGTAGGGATTACTATTACATCCAGTCCATATATTTCTCTAAATTCCATCTCTTCAGTTAAGGCAGTACCAGTCATACCTGCAAGCTTATTGTACAACCTGAAGTAGTTCTGGAAGGTTATTGTAGCCAGTGTTTTTGACTCCCTCTCTACCTTTACCCCTTCCTTTGCTTCAATAGCCTGGTGAAGTCCATCGCTATAACGTCTGCCTTCCATCAATCTTCCTGTAAATTCATCAACAATAATGATTTCCCCATCTTTTACAACATAATCGATTTCGTTTTTCATTAGGTAATTTGCCTTTAATGCCTGAATAACATGGTGTTGTATTTCCATGTTTTCTGCATCACCATAATTCTCCAGACTGAAGAATTTTTCAGCTTTTTCTATACCCTTTTCTGTTAGAGTAACTGCGTGCTGCTTTTCATCAACTTCAAAATCTTCCTCTTTTCTTAGTCCCTTTGCAAAACTGTCAGCAACCTTATATAAATGAGTTGACTTTTCCCCTGCACCTGAAATAATAAGAGGTGTTCTCGCTTCATCTATTAATATTGAGTCAACTTCGTCTACTATGGCATAATTAAGTTCCCTTTGAACCATCTCTTCCTTGTAAATTACCATGTTATCTCTTAAATAATCAAAGCCAAACTCGTTATTAGTTCCATATGTTATATCTGCATTATATGCTGCTCTTCTTTCTTCGCTGTCAAGGTCATGGGTGATTACACCAACTGTAAGACCTAAAAACTCATATATTTGCCCCATCCATTCCTTATCACGCTTTGCAAGGTAATCATTTACTGTTACAACATGAACACCTCTGCCAGTTAAAGCGTTTAAATATGCCGGCAGGGTTGCAACAAGAGTTTTACCCTCTCCGGTTCTCATTTCTGCAATTCTACCCTGATGTAGTACGATACCACCAATTAATTGAACCCTAAAATGTTTCATTCCAAGTACTCTCCATGAAGCTTCCCTTACAACGGCAAATGCCTCAGGCAGAATATCATCAAGGGTTTCTCCATTTTTTAATCTTTCTTTAAACTTTTCTGTCATTTTCCTCAATTCTTCGTCTGCCAAGCCCTGCATATGAGGTTCTAAACTTTCTATTTTGCTAACTATAGGCATTATTCTTTTTACTTCTTTATCACTATAACTGCCGAATATTTTTTCTAATATACCCATATTTTCACCTTCTCCTCAATAATAAAATGATTATAGCATTTTGAAATTACCTAATCAATAAATGATATATCATGTGTTATCATATACTAACTTTTCAATATTGCTATAATATACATAATTTTTTTTACATAGGTAGCTTTTTTCATTATACCAAATATACTTTGTATTCTCAAATTATTTAATTTATGGATAGTCTATATGTAAAAATTGTTATATTAATCCAATTTTTTATTCCTTCAGAAGGATTTATTCCTTTTTTATAGAATATAATAATCTACAAAGGAGGTGTTGCCTTGGATAACATTCTAATTCAAAACTTAACTGAAGAAATTAAATTACTTCGAGAGGAACTTCACTGTATTAGAAGCTATCTGGGTGTTGATAACCACAATCTCATTAATTCTAAAAAATTCCACAATACTGCAAAAAACGAAGAAAGCTTAGTTACATTTGTTCCAAAAGACGAAGAAAACAACGATGCAATAAAATATCTACTATCGAAAAAAATAAATATTAAAAGCTACAAAGTAGAAACAGAAGATGATATATTCTTTAAATTATCTAACTATCTTGGCAACCGTTATCCCCATCTTAAAGATTTGTATAACACTATTAAACCATCTTTATCAACCGGTGGAAGCTTTTATTATAACATGCAGAATAAACCTCAAGAGGTTATAGCTTATGCCACCCAATTTTGTAATCTACTTCACCAGAATGCCTTTTTAACAAATTATTCTTACAAAAAATCATCGAAAATTATAATCGGAACTCCTCAGAGGATTGGAAAGGTTATAAATTTTTTTACAGGAGGTTGGTTAGAAAATTACATACTTCACTTCCTGTTACAGCTACTTAAAACAAAGGAAATCAATAATTTTTCCTTTGTACAAAATTGTCAAATTGAGTTGCCTAACGGTGACGATTTTGAAATTGATATGCTTTTCGTTATAAATGATTCTCCCATATGGATTGAATGTAAAACAGGGGATTATCAAAGATATATATCTAAATATGCAGATTTTAGAAAAAAACTGGGTACATCAGCAGATAAATCAATTTTACTAGTTTCAGATTTACCTGAAGGCATAAGTAAAAATCTGACTTCTACTTTTCAAATTAAAGTATGCGACCTAAACGAAGGAAAGATGTATATAGAGGATTTAGTAGATAAATTGTAGTTCTAGTGTTATAAAAGGAACTGGTTTTTACGAGGTCACCGAAAAAGTGACCTTTCTTTCTAACTTGTGATTCTGTAGGGATTTTCATATATAAGGGGGAATTTATATGATAAGGTTGCTAACAAATGCTGATAAGGAAGTGGTACTTGAATATGCTGAAAATCATCATATTGAATGTACCTTTATAATCGGAAATGTAATTGGTGTTGGTATTGATAACAATAAGGAAATTAATCGTTCTGGAGATTATTATGGTTATTTTGAGGATGGTAAACTTCAAGGTATACTTCCATTTTATAACATAGGTAGTTGCATACCCCATTATGAAAATGATAAAGCTGTAATATGTTTCGCTGAAATAATGAAGAAGAAAACTTTTTCATTTTTATTGGGTATGGAAAAGATAGTAAGACCTTTATATGAAGCTATTAAAGAAACGAAGGACGTTAAAAAATATGGAGAAGATAGCTATTATATAAATAACAATTATACTCCATACAATCTTGAAGGGATAGATTTCAAATATCCTCACGAGATAGATGAGGATAAGGTAACAAACTTTATGATTCATGCATATGAAGATGGCTTTGACACAAAAATCAACTACGAGGAAATCAAGAAAATGTTAAAGCAGCGAGTGCCTGGAGATGATTTTTTATTTCTACTTAAAGATGGTAAAATCCTTGCTCAGGGATGCATCCAGACCTCAACATCTAAGATTTGTCAGATTGGTGGTGTATACACACTTGATACTGAAAGAGGTAAAGGCTACTGTAAGGCTCTAATCTCTGAACTTTGCAGGATGATAATTGCTAGAGGTAAAACTCCTACTCTAATGGTATCAAAGAAAAATACCCCTGCTGTTAAAGCATATAATTCCATTGGATTTAGACATTATGATGATTATAATATAATTGAATTCAAGCAGTAAAACCCAAAATACCACATTCAAAAAAATGGAGGCCATATAAATTTGACCTCCATTACTTATATCTATTTTAATATCAATCATTGAAAATCTGGTTCTATTAAGCCATAGTTTCCATCTTTTCTTTTATAAATAACATTTACATCGTTTGTTTCAGCATCTCTGAATACAAAGAAATTATGTCCTAAAAGTTCCATTTGAAGTATTGCTTCCTGTGCATCCATAGGCTTTACATAAAACTTTTTATTTTTAACAATTTTGGGCTCCTCATCTATATTATCTTCTTCAACTTCTGGGAATCTGAGTGTTCCCTCATGAATCTTTCTCTCTAATTTTGTTTTATGTTTAATTATCTGCTTTTCTATTTTATCTACAACACTATCAATTGAGGAATACATATCCTCTGTTGCTTCTTCTCCCCTTAGAATCATACCATTAAATGGTATTGTAACTTCAATTATTTGTCTGTTCTTTTGAACGCTTAAGGTTGCATTTACCTCAACCTGAGGATCAAAATACCTGTCAAGTTTGCCAAGTTTCTTTTCTACAATGTCCTTTAATGCATCTGTTAACATTATGTTTTTCCCTACAACTGTCAATCTCATAATATCTACCCCTCTCATAGTAAAGTTAAGGGAATATTTAAAATTTTCTTACTATTATTTTAATCTTTATTTCTATTATATTCAAGTATTTTTGACTTATTTTTTAATATTTATTTTTTTGAAACCCCATTAAAGTTTTACATCATAATTCTTTAAATAAAATATTTTGTTAATAATTATTCTTTCCTACGTTCTCATGTGGATAACTTTTTTTAATTATGTGAATAATGTTTATAAGTTTGTGTATAACTTGAAAATTCTAATATTTAATTCACACACACTGTGGATTAGCTGTAGAAAATTTTACACAACCGAACAAGGATTACATAAATCTCCTACAAGATATTGCATATTTTTATTTTATCCACTTGCATTTTTTTTATTACGATATATTTTTCTATAATTTTCCAATAAAATAAAGACACCTATTCAACTAGCTGACCTGGTCTTTGCCCCCACACTCGCCTGCTGGGGGGTTCGCCTAAGGTGTATTCCTCTCACTACTACCCCTCTCGAATTAAAATTCGGCAGGTCTTACCTCTAAACCGCACCATGCTCATCAGACTTTTGTCTAACTTACGTGGATCGTTTTGCCTGCGACTAGCATCGATTTTCAACCACAGACCTAGTTGATAAAAGTGTCTTTTAAACTGATTTATTTAGTTCTTGCAAAAGAAACTGCCGTAACATAAACCGCCCCTGAAGCTTTAAGTGTCTCAGCACAATAATGAGCAGTTGCACCTGTTGTAATAACATCGTCAATAAGCAGAATCCTTTTGCCCTTTAAGTTTAATGTGCATGAAAAAGCACATTTAACATTATACCATCTATCCCTCTCATTAAACAATACCTGCGAAGGAGTATTTTTTGTTCTTTTTAAAGCTTTAATCATTGGAATATTCACAATATTTTCAAGTTCGGATGCTATTAACTCCCCTTGGTTATATCCTCTTTTTTTAAGTCTAGATGGATGAATTGGAACTGGTACTATCATATCATATTTCAAATCATTACCTAAAACGTCTTTAATCATAGCCGCCATTGTTTTGGCAATATTTTGTTTGTCTTTATATTTTAACTTATGAACTAAATCTCTGCTTATACCCTCATACACACAGGCTGAATAAGTTTCATCAAATGCCATATGTAAATCCTGTTTAAAAATGCTTTCTTCTACTGGTATTTTATTCTCACTATTACTATAGCATTTAATCTGTGACAGGCATCCTGTACACAGATAATATTTATTAGCTTCTTTTAATACTCTCCCACACATGGTACAGGTTATTGGCTCTGGAAAGATTATTTCTAAGAAACAATCTAAAATAAGTCTTATTTTTTTAAGTATCCCTTGTCCCAAGCTATTTTGTTCAGGTTTCTTATTGCAGATTTTGCTAAAGACATGGCCTCACTTTCCTGTGTAGCAACAAAAACTACCTCCCCAAGTTTCTTATTATTTTGCATAGTTGCCATAGAAGACATATATATAAGGGTTTCAGTAGAGTATATGCCTTCATCACTAAACATAACTACAACATTTACATCCTCCATAAGATGTAATGTATCTTTAAAGTCCTTTGATATCAGTATTTTACTTTCTTTTCTTTTAAATCTTAATAATCCTGCCTTTTCATCCTCATCTGATACATCAATTGAATCCTTTTCAAATCCTTCAAGTGTTGAAAGATAAAAATACACCTTATAAAGACCTTCTTCATCAGGTACAAAAATAACCACTCTTATACCTTCACTGATTGACCAATTAATCAAATCCATTGCCATCTGAGGAATAAATGCCTCTGGAGATTTTAAATATCTTGATGTTATTATACGCGGCTCAGGAATTGGCTTTTTAATGTATGTCACAGGTAATATCAATGGGTCTGTAGTAGTATTGATTAAAGAATTCTTTTCCTTTTCAACAACATAGGATATCGTTACAAACTTTCCCTTTTCCTTTGCAGCCTTTGGACATACATATTTGGTATTAATCATCGGTCTGTAAATAAAGGAATACCTAACATCTAAAATTACCAAATCAAAACTTTTGTAAAAACATGGATAATTGTCGTAGGAGCATATCGTTATATCAAGGTTCTCACCTCTAGAAAAAACATTCGTTACAATTCCAACCTTGGCACCATAAAAATTATTACCAAAGAACTCTTTTGTACTATATGCCATTGCTGTTGAAGTTATATATAAAACCCTTCCACCCCTTCTGATTATGTTAAAAACACCTGTTGAAACAATATCATATTCAAAGGCAGAAGGAGCACACCAGATTACACAAGACAGCTTCTTGGATTTTAAAAAATTAGTAAAATCATTCTGGGCATCCTTTATGACATCAGATAACCTCTTGTCTTTTAAAATTATATTTTCAGGTATACTTATACTATAATTATCAGCAGCATATACCAATATATCATCCTTTTCAATACCAAGGGTACAGCTAGGACACGGCTCCCTGTTACATATAAAGCATGTGTGTTTATTTTTTACCTTATGGATGGCGCAGGTCATTTTTATTCTTCTTTGACAATATAAGGTCTGAATTATAATAGTCATTTCCTCACTGGTAATTCCCAGTTTATCCTTTATACCCAGCAGTTTTTCCAGACTTAAAATTTTTCCTACTATTATCTCCTCAACGGACGCAATTTTTTGAGGAGAAGGTATTTCTATTCCATTGTTTATTTCATATTTTATTTTTTTAACATCATTTTTTCTTAATATATTATTTATCATATAATCTTGTGACGATATGAGTTTTCCTATAATAGATGATACTCCATATATGCTTTTTAAAATAATCTCTGCCTTCTCAATTGATATTTTCGGTGTGATAACCTCTATTTTATCTATTTTTCTTGTCCTCTTTAATATGCTGAAATCTACAAGGGGATTTATGGACATATCATATATATATCCTCCTCTTCCCCTCGCCTTAAAAATAACTACATCCAAACCAAACACCCCTTTTGGTTTCATAGACATCAATTTAATATTTTCAAATAATTCTACACTATAAATATAATATGCTTACTGTTTTAAAACTGTTATTTTATTATTTGTACTAAATTTACTATTCTTTTTTTGAGGCCTGAAAATCTTTTTGCTATTGTTTTATTTTTTACCATCATTGATAGTGCTGGTCTGGTACCTGTTAGAACAACTAGCTGTTTAGCCCTTGTTACACCTGTGTATATAAGATTTCTTGTCATTAGCATAGGCGGCCCATAGCATACTGGAATTACCACCACAGGAAATTCACTCCCCTGACTCTTATGTATAGTTATAGCATATGCAAGTTCAAGTTCATCAAGGTTACTAAAATCATATACAACCCTTTTTTCATCGTCATATATAACAGATAGATTTTGATTTTCTTTATCTATCTCTTCTATAAAGCCAATGTCTCCATTAAAAACACCTGTTCCTTCTTCTTCCCCTTCTCCAGCAATCCTTCTCCATTCTATATTGTAATTATTTTTAATCTGCATTACCTTATCCCCTGCTCTGAAAACAAAGTCTCTAAACTCCTTTTCTCCCTTGGTACTTGACGGAGGATTTAAAACTGCCTGAAGCCTTTGATTTAGATTATATATACCTGCTTCACCCTTTCGCATCGGGGATAAAACCTGAATGTCTTTTATTGGATTAAATCCATTTTTAAATGAAGGCAGACGTGTATTAACTAATTTCACAATTTCCTCTACTATTTCAGATGAGTTAGGCTGATGTATAAAGAAAAAATCCTTGTCCTTTTCATTTAATATTGGCAATTCACCATTATTTATTTTATGGGCGTTGAGAGTAATCAAACTGGTATCTGCCTGTCTGTATATTCTGTTTAACCTGACTACACTTATAACTTTACTCTCTATAATATCCCTTAATACATCCCCTGGGCCAACTGAAGGAAGCTGATCCACATCACCAACGATTATTAATTTTGTACCTGCAGCAACTGCTTTTAACAGGCTGTTCATTAAAAGAATATCCACCATTGAGGCTTCATCTATTATTATTACATCAGCTTCAATAGGATCACCTTCATCTTTAGAAAATGACGGATATCCCTCACCAGGTATGTACTCCATCTCCAATAGTCTATGTATTGTCTTAGCTTCGTATCCAGTTGTTTCAGTAATCCTCTTAGCTGCTCTTCCTGTTGGAGCAGCTAAAACTATAAACATACCTCTTTTTTCAAATATTTTAATTATGCATTTTATAATAGTAGTTTTCCCCGTTCCTGGTCCACCAGTAATTATACATACCCCGTTTTTTACACCTTCAATTATTGCTTGTCTTTGCTCTATAGCAAATTCAATATTATTCTCTTTTTCATATTCGGTTATTTCTTCATCTATTCCATCAGAATTACCATTAAAATTGTTTAATGATAATTCTAATATTCTCTTAGCTACACCAAGTTCAGAAAAATATAAAGCATTTAAATATACACCAAATCCATCCTCCATCTCCTCGGTTACAATCTGTTTTGATGTCATTAAAGCAACCATAGAATCTTCAATTAGATCTGATGGGACATTTAACAGCTTCATACATTCCTGTTTTAACATTTCTTTTGGCATATATGTGTTTCCATTTAACGTAAAATTAGAGAGGATATATTTTATACCCGCCATTACACGGGATTTGGAACATAAGTCTATACCCAAATTTCTTGCTATTTTATCAGCGGTTTTAAAACCAATACCTGAAATTTCATCACAGAGTCTATATGGATTTTCTTTAACAATCCTTACTGTATCCTGGCCATACTTTTTATATATTTTTAAACCATAAGTTGTACTAATTCCATAGCTCTGAAGAAAAACCATAACCTGTCTTAATTCCCTTTGTTCTTTAAAGGCCTCTGCTATAACTGCAGCTTTTTTCTCACCTATCCCATCTACTTCCGTTAATTTCATAGGATTCATTTCAATTATATCAAGGGCATCTGACCCAAATTTCTCCACTATTTTTTTAGCCGTAACAGGTCCAATTCCAGTAATTAATCCAGAGGCTAAATATTTTTCTATTCCATCTGTTGTAGCAGGTATTATTTCCTCACATGATTCTACTTTAATCTGCTGCCCAAAGGTATTATGAACACTCCACTCCCCCTGAATCTTAACCTCCTGACCTTCAGTTAAAAAGGCATATAGCCAACAACAGAAATTAACTCTTTATTATATTTTATCTTCGCTACAGTATACCCATTTTCGTCGTTTTTGTAGACTATTTGTTCAACTCTACCCTGTATTTCAACCATTTAAATCTCTCCTATATAAATCCCAGCTGTTTGGTATCCCTAGAACAAAATTAAGTGTTCTTACAGAATCAAATCAGCTATCTTATTAAAAGAATTATATCATATGTTCCCTTTCCTCTCCATGGTTGTTTTGATTAAATTAATCTGCTTTAATATCTCTTCTATACCCTCCATAACCAAATATTCTTTACCTGTTATTTCTATATTAGTTGATATATAGCTTTGAGCTACCCTTTCCTTTAGAATTCTTGCCATTTTTATTCTTTTTATAATAGTTCTATTACTATCTTTAAATATTATTTTTTCACCGTTGTTTAAAATGAGATACTTGTCCTTAATTTCCTTAATAGTATTTATATTTAAATAACCATATCCTCCATCCCGGCTGACACGTGGTTTTCTTACCTTTACTGGTATTAATATCTCACTTTCACTTATGTATAACGGTGCAAGATTTCTTTGATTTAATATCTTTTTACTTCTATTTTTTATGGCACGAAAATCTAAGCATCTGTCAAGCATATGCCATTTAGGACAGAATTAATTCTTTTATTTTTTATTCGTTCTCCTTCTGAGTCTTTAATTATGCAGCAATCACCAATTTCATTCATATATTTTGGAATAATAAAATATATCATTTACTCACCCCATTCCAATTAATTACATTTATTATAATACGAACATATGTTCGTGTCAATAAAGACCATCAGCCCTGAGAACATGTTTTATATACATAATTCATGCTCTCAGCTGATAAATCTGTTTTATTTTCCCATGGCTGCGATTGTTTTTGATAGCTCATTAATGCTCTCAGTAAGCCTTTCAAGTTTAGCTTCAATCCGTATAAGAAGATAAACCGAAATGACTATTGGAAATCCAAAATTTGCTATACTTTTAAAAATCTCCTCCATTTTTTCACCTCCCTATTTTAAAAATTGATCACTATTTGGAATTTTATATAGGCGAAATGAACCGATGCCCAAGAAATCCTTCATGGGGCTAATAAATTTATAACTTTTTTAACAGCCTAAAAAAATAGCCCCTAAGGGCTATTTTTATTCCATCATTGCTTTCTTTATTTCTTCTACCTTGTTCAGGTTTTCCCATGGTAAATTTAAATCTGTTCTACCAAAATGTCCATAAGCTGCGGTTTGTCTATATATTGGTCTTCTAAGGTCTAATTCTTTAATTATTGCAGCAGGTCTTAAATCAAATACCTTATTGATTATTTCAACTATCTTATCGTCTGCTATCTTTCCTGTTCCAAATGTATCTACTTCAATTGAAACCGGTCTAGCAACACCTATTGCATAAGCTACTTCTATTTCTAATTTTTCTGCAACACCAGCAGCAACTAAGTTTTTAGCAACCCATCTTGCAGCATATGCAGCTGAACGGTCAACCTTAGTTGGATCCTTTCCTGAGAAAGCACCACCACCATGTCTTCCATATCCACCATAAGTATCAACTATAATTTTTCTTCCTGTTAATCCTGAATCTCCATGTGGTCCACCTATAACAAATCTTCCAGTTGGGTTTATGTAATACTTTGTATTTTCATCTAAAAGATTAGCTGGTACAACCTTGCTAACTACATGCTCAAGCATATCCCTTTCTATTTGTTCTCTAGTTACTTCTGGGCTATGTTGAGTTGATATAACAATTGCATCTATTCTTACTGGCTTATTGTCATGGTATTCTACTGTTACTTGTGTTTTTCCATCTGGTCTTAAGTATTCAAGGGTTCCATTTTTTCTTACTTCTGCAAGCCTTCTTGATAATCTATGTGCCATTGCTATTGGAAGCGGCATGTATTCTGGTGTTTCATTACATGCGAAACCAAACATCATACCTTGGTCTCCTGCTCCAATTGCTTCTATTGCGTCCATTTCTCCTTTTTTAGCTTCTAACGCAGTGTCAACACCCATTGCTATATCTGATGATTGTTCATCAATTGAAGTTATTACTGCACATGTATCTGAATCAAAACCATATTTAGCTCTTGTATACCCTATTTCTTCAATTGTCTTTCTAACTATTTTAGGAATATCAACATAACAATTTGTAGTTATTTCTCCCATAACAAGAACCATACCTGTTGTAACTGCTGTTTCGCAAGCAACTCTAGCATTTGGGTCCTTTTCTAGTATTGCATCTAAAACTGAGTCTGAAATCTGGTCACAGATTTTATCTGGATGTCCTTCTGTTACTGATTCTGAAGTGAATAATCTCTTTACCATTGAACTACCTCCTTGTATATAAAAATTTATTTTGACATAATTAAAGCCTCTTCAACATGAAGAGGCTTGATTTCTCAAACATCCTCATCTACCAGAATATAACATTCTGCAGGAATTGGCACCATAGTAGCTTTTGCCACCGGTTGCCGGGTTTCATCGGGCCCGTCCCTCCACCTCTCTTGATAAGGGTTAAAAAATAGTATTCGTTTTTACGATAATTAATGTTATCACAAGCTTATTTAGTTGTCAACAATATTTACTCTTCATCCATTTAATATTTTTTTCAGAAACAATTTTGTTTATTCATAATCTGAAATTATAATATTTTAAACCTTCTCAGTATCTTTAATAATATTAAAATCCATAAAAGTATAATAAATAATCCCGCATATTTCCCTTTTTTCTTAAATTCTTCAGGCAATTCCTCTATATTTTCATACTCTTTAACAACATCTTTTGGAATAAGTCTTAATACAACAGATATACCTAAGGGTATTAACAATAAATCATCTAAATATCCTAATATTGGGATAAAATCGGGTATTAAATCTATTGGACTTACAGCATAAAGTAACACAATTAATGCTAATATCTTTGTATACCAGGGAGTTCTTTTATCTAAATATGCCATGTAAAGTATTGAAATTTTTTTCTTAATCTCAACAATCCGGTTTTTAAAACCATCTAATTTCATAAAGATACCCCACCCTGATTAATATATTATATAATTTACCTCAGAATATTTTTCAGAAATAATAAAAAAGACGCTTTTAGCGTCTTTTGGTGGAGGAGGATGGATTCGAACCATCGAAAGCTGTGCTAACGGATTTACAGTCCGCCCCCTTTGGCCACTCGGGAACTCCTCCGCATTTGGAGCCGGCTATAGGACTTGAACCTACAACCTACTGATTACAAGTCAGTTGCTCTGCCAATTGAGCTAAGCCGGCATTTATATGGTGGGCACAACAGGGATCGAACCTGTGACCCTCTGCTTGTAAGGCAGATGCTCTCCCAGCTGAGCTATGCGCCCATATCTTAATGACATATTCTATTATATATTGTGTTTTAATATTTGTCAACATTATTTTTTATGACAATATAATTTTATTTTGGTGGAGGAGGATGGATTCGAACCATCGAAAGCTGTGCTAACGGATTTACAGTCCGCCCCCTTTGGCCACTCGGGAACTCCTCCGTATATGGAGCCGGCTATAGGACTTGAACCTACAACCTACTGATTACAAGTCAGTTGCTCTGCCAATTGAGCTAAGCCGGCATTCATATGGTGGGCACAACAGGGATCGAACCTGTGACCCTCTGCTTGTAAGGCAGATGCTCTCCCAGCTGAGCTATGCGCCCGTCAAATTTGTTTGCCGTCCCTTGAAGACATAGATTAGTATACATAATATTTGTTTTAATAGCAATACAACAAGTGTATTAAATTTTGAGTTTATATATTTTACGCAGTATTCCTATTAAAATCTTTATTTTTCGCTCATGTTTACATAATATTTTAATCCCCATATTCTTGTTTTCAGTTCTTAATTTTTATAATTGACTTTCATATTTATAAAATTTGATATATAATTTACCTTGTGTAAATTGGCATACTTTTAATAGAAAGGTGATATGTGATGAAACAGATACTAAGTAAACTTAGAAGGGCTATACAGGACTTCAATATGATACAAGATGGAGATAGAATTGCAGTTGGTTTATCTGGGGGAAAAGACAGCACCTTGCTTCTTCTTGCTTTAAACCAATATAGAAAATTTTCACCTCAAAAATTTGAACTATGTGCAGTTACCATAAGTATGGGACTGGAAGGATACGACCCCTCTCCCCTGATTGAATTATGCAAAAAAGAGGATATCACTTACAAAATTATTGATACTCAAATAGGAGAAATATTATTTAACGTTAGAAAAGAAAAAAATCCGTGCTCACTATGTGCAAAAATGCGAAGAGGTGTCCTGCATGATGCGGCAAAGGAATTAGGCTGTAATAAAGTTGCACTTGGTCATCATTCTAACGACGCTATTGAAACATTCCTAATGTCATTACTTTATGAAGGGAGAATAAATACATTTTCACCAGTGACTTACCTTTCCATAAAGGATCTTTATTTAATTAGACCTATGGTATATGTTAGTGAGAAGGATATAATTGGAACTGTTAACAAACTCAATCTTCCAATTGTTAAAAACCCATGCCCTGCCAACGGTCATACTCAAAGACAATACATGAAAGATTTGGTAAAACAAATTAAATTAGATATCCCTCAAGCTGAAGATAATATACTTGGAGCATTAATGAATATAGAACAGCTAAATATCTGGGATAAGTCAAAAATAAGCAGCTTATGTAATGGAATAAATAAAGATGAAAATTAAAATGGCTGATAAGTCAAGTGAATTTTAAAAACTCTGCCCCATAACAGGTTTGAATTCACAATGACTTATCAGCCAGATTTATTGTTGAAATTTATCAACTATTTTAATCAATCTTTCATATTCTTCACTTTTTAATCTTTTCTTCAACATATCTAAAATTTTTCTAGTATCTTCATAGCTAGGTCCCCTATCTATTGCCCTTTTAATATCATTTATTTCTGAAGTGCTGAAATTTTTTGATATCTTGATTAAAGATATTTTATCTTCGTAGTCCAACTTTTTTTCATATTCCTTTGCCTGAGATAATTGGATTGGTTTTGAGCCTTTTTTATTCTGTACATTCAATGAAAGTGTTTTATATGCTTTGTTTCTATTGCTTAGACTTAAATTATAGTCTTCATCATTTTTAGATTTCATCATGCTGTATCTTAGAAAATATTCTTTTATACCATTCTCCATGTTTATTTTTTTGTTTTTTTCCTTTAATGAGTTCACCTCTATGTCATCTTTACTATCAAGTGGTAAATTAATCTCTTTTTCAAAGTCATCAAAAATATACCCTGTTCCATCTGGTTTTTCTACATGAGTTGTAGTATCAATTTCATCAAGAACCTCGTTAACAGGGAAATTCTGATTTTCAATTCTAAAAGTCATCATGCAATGACCGTTATTAATGTAAGTACGCATATAAGGGCTGAATCAATAATTTTTTTCACTGCATAACTCACCTACCTTCTAATATTACATCTGTTATTATTACTTTTTTTAAAATAATTATTCATCGAATTTTATGTAATAAAATTACTCCCCTTATTTATATATATAATCAAGGGGGTGAAATCTTTGCCAAATAGTAATATTGATTCTGTAGGTATTAGACTTAACTATGAAGATGAAAATGCATCTGAAATGCTAGGACAATATTTGTCATCATTTATTAAAGAAAAAACTTTAATAGTTTGCATAGGAACTGATAAATGTATTGGAGACTGTCTTGGACCTTTAGTTGGTACATTCCTATGTAAATCTGATTTTCCACACCCTGTCATAGGCACACTAGAAAAACCCGCTCATGCAATTAATCTTGAAACAGTCATTAAGGGAATAAAATCAAAGTATCCAGATTATTTTGTTATAGCCATTGATGCATGCCTAGGTTATGATGATTGTGTAGGAGATATCCAAGTAAAAATGGGACCTGTTCATCCTGGAAAAGGAGTGGGAAAAACCCTTCCCCGTGTTGGTGATATTTCAATCGTTGGGGTTGTTGATACTATAGATAATTCTGACTTATTTTCAATCAGAAACATACGATTAAATTTTGTTATGAAAATGTCTGAAGTTATTTCAAGAGCTTTGTTATTAGCAGCGAACAAGGACCTATTTTAAAAAAGTCACGAAATCTAAATATTTCTAAATTAACAAAGCCCATAATCTTAAATAGATCCATGGGCTTTATATGAATAAAAATTTTTTAGTTGTTATTTTAATATTGCAAACATTAATTCTCCTTCTGCAGCTATTTTACCGTCAACAGTTGCACAAACCTTTGCTTTTCCGATACCCCTTTTTAGCGCAATCATTTCAGCCTCCATCTTCAATGTATCTCCTGGAACTACTTGTTTTCTAAACTTCATTTTTTCTATACCAGTAAAAACAGCGAGTTTTCCCTTATATTCTTCCGTTGACAATATTGCAACTGCCCCTACCTGTGCCATTGCTTCTACAATTAAAACACCAGGCATTATTGGATTACCAGGAAAATGTCCTTGAAAAAAAGGCTCATTAATTGTTACATTTTTAATTCCAACTGCTCTTTTACCTTCCTCAATTTCCATTATTCTATCAACCAGTAAAAAAGGATATCTGTGTGGTAAAATACTCTGAATATCTATGTTCTCCATAATATCTCCTCCATTCAGCACTTTTATTTTATTATAATACAAATTGAGGATAAATTGTAGTCTGGTAATAAAAATTTTATTATCAGATAATATGTGTTGATTATATTATATTTATCAGAATTAAAAATAAAAGGTCTCCCTTGAAAATTCAAAGGAGACATATAGACATAGGACTACCTTAAGTTGCAAAAATACTTCTACAGACTCATCAGTCTGATAAGTTAATGAAAGTTAATATGCTGCAACTGTTACATCCTGATATTTTTCTAAATTTTGTATAACAACTCCCGTTCCCTTTGCAACACTAGCAATAGTATCATCTGACACCCTGACTGGTACGCCTGTTTTTTCCTGAATAAATTTATCTAGTCCCCATAGAAGAGAACCTCCACCTGTCATTAGAATTCCCCTCTCACTGATATCAGCAGCTAGTTCAGGTGCGTTTTTTCAAGAACGGAATGTACACATTCTGCAATTGCATTAACTGGTTCTTCTAAAGCACGTCTCATCTCTTCAGATGTTACAATAATGTTCTTAGGAAGTCCTGTTATTAAATCCCTTCCCCTGACTTCCATAGATAAATCTTCTTCCCTTTCAAAAGCACAACCAATATTAATCTTTAAGTCTTCAGCTGTTCTTTCACCAATCATTATTTTATTATGTTTCCTTATATATTTTGCTATTGCTTCATCAAATCTATCACCAGCAACCTTTATTGATGAACGTACTACCATTCCACCTAGGGATATAACTGCAACATCGGTTGTACCACCACCAATATCAACTACCATGCAGCCACTAGGCCTTGAAATATCTAGACCTGAGCCTATTGCTGCAGCTATAGGTTCCTCAATCAGGTATACTTTTCTTGCTCCAGCATTTATTGCTGCGTCTTTAACTGCTCTTTTTTCAACCTCAGTTGCCTCACACGGGATGCAAATCACAACCCTAGGCTTTCCCCAACCCTTAGCTCCACCAGATTTCCTTATAAAATACTGAAGCATCTTTTCAGTAATATCATAATCTGATATAACACCATCTCTTAATGGTCTGATTGCAACAATGTTGCCAGGTGTTCTTCCAATCATTTTTCTTGCATCCTCACCTACAGCAAGAATTTTGTTATTTGATTTATCTATAGCCACAACAGATGGCTCATTAAGTACAATTCCCTTTCCCTTGATAAATACAAGGACACTAGCTGTACCTAAATCTATGCCTATATCATTACTCATGCCAAACAGTCCCACGTATTTTCACTCCCTACTATTTTAAAACATTGTATATTTCTATAAATATTCTATAAATATTATAGAAATCCTTCTATTAATAGGAGTTTTTCTTTGTAGGATGAAATTTATTATAAATCTGCTGCTTTGTATTTCATTTTTGTAGCTTTTCCACCTCTTATGTGTCTTTCTGATTTATTTAAATCTAATATGTCCTTTGCTTCTTTTGCTACTTGGGGATTTATTTTGGGCAGCCTCTCTGTTATATCCTTGTGTACTGTACTTTTACTTACTCCAAACATTTTTGCTGTTTTTCTAATGGTGGCTCTTGATTCAATTATATACCTAGCTACTTCTAGAACTCTTTCTTCAATGTAGTCCTTCAAATCAGGTACCTCCTTTAAATGCTTCTTTTATAAAATATGACAAAACATATGAATTTATAATTGAAAATTAATAATAATCTTAAAAAAGGGCGCTTACCAACAAATGAAAGTTCGCAAGCCCCCCTGTTTTCTATGGCTACTTCAAATAGTCCATAGGATTAACTGTTACATACTCTTTGTTAACTTTCTTTTTTACAGTAAAATGTAGGTGGCTTCCTTCAATACTTACAGCCTCTCTAATCGAAGTATCTCCTACTACACCAAGTACCTGCCCCTTCTTAACTACATCATTAACCTTAACCTTTACATTTTCATTTAAATTACAGTAATAAGATCTGACTCCATTGCCATGATCTATAACCACTGTAACTCCAAACCCCGATTTAGTTCCATGCAATATCGTATTATCCTGATTTACTTCAACAACTTTGCCACTTTGTGCAGCTTTAACTTCTGTTCCCATATCGCACATGATATCAATACCCTCATGTGTTTCCCATTGCTGCATCGTCTTTGATTCTTGTAGTTGCTCTTTGTCAAAACCTTTTACTATATCACCCTCAACTGGCATAATCATTTTGAATTTTGGATTGCTGTCTTTTTTAACAACAGCAGTATTTTTTTCTGTTGAAGGTTTTGTAGTGGAAATGGAACTAGTATTATTTGTGTTGTTCAGGGTTTCTGTAGTGTTGTTAGAAGGGTTAATTACAGGGTCTGCTTCATTTTGAACAGGCTTTTTTGAAGTTTCTTTTTCTTCCACTATCTTATTTGTTCCAGGCTGACTGGTAATGTCCTTGTTTTGCCTAGATATGTATACAGCGGTAACCGCAACTATACATAAGCAGACAAATAAGATAATGTAGAAGCCCTCCTTCTCAAATAATTTAGATGATTTCTTAAACATGTTCTTAACTCCCATTGAGAACACCTCCATTATTTAGTTTGTCCAGAATATGGAATATAATACATGTGGAGAGAAAAAAATTTAAGAGCATCCTACAATATGTAAGATGCTCATTTTTTTACTTTTTATTCTCAAATACTTTATCAATCTCCTTAAGTTCTGTTCCTTTATAATAGTGCTTCAAAATCTCACTATAATTACTTCCTCTTTTAGCCATTTCATTAGCCCCCCACTGGCTAAGCCCTACCCCGTGACCACTTCCAACAACCGTAAATATTATGTTATCTTTATCAAATTTGATGGTAAAGTTAGCGGATTTCAGTCCAACTGCCCACCTGATATCTACACCTGTAAAAATTTTATCTCCAATTTTTATATCTTTAACCCTTCCTCCATCTGTATAGGATATTACTTTAACTTGGGATGATAATGTTTTTACAGATAGCTTTAATGACGGGTTACTTTCTTTTAGCCTATTGATAAAATCCTGCTTTTTTAATGTAACCACAGAAGTAAATCTGCTGTTTCCTTTTTCATAGGGACTATCTACACTAACCAGGTATGGAGATTCATAACCAAATACACTGACACTGTTTTCAGTTTTTCCACCGCTTGATGCGTGGTACTTTATATCCTTAGCCAGCTTTCCTTCATATGTTATAACCATTCCTCTTGTAGAATCAACTGCATCAGAAATTTTTTTCCAATATTTCTCTGCATTTTCGCCATCCCAGCTTTTCATCCTTTCCTGCTTAGACATCCAGGCTTGACAATGAACCTCACTGCATACATCAGCTCCATTATGTCTGGCACATCCATTCCCTCCATATACATTCATATGTGCAACTGCAAAGGTTCTTGCTGCTATAGCCTGTGCTTTTAATGCCTCTAACTCAAATGAAGCTGGTGTTTCAGCTGCAACTACTCCTCTTAAATAATCTTCCAAATATAATTCAATAATTTTATCCTCAGCCTTATTGTATAATTTTATCTTTGGTCCACCATTTTTGTCATTATATTCAACTTCCTTAGGAACTTTTTCTGTTATTTTGTGTATAATTTTAGGTAGTTCAATACCAGGTCCAACTCCATTAAGCACTATTACAGGAATTATTATCATTAAAAAAACTATTAACAAGACATAATATCCAACTTTTCTCACCAAACAACCTCCCTTTTGTAAAAAACTATGGACAATCCTCATATACAATTTTATTTTTATAATATGAAAATTATGCTTGTTTTTAATCATGTGTGTAAGTTTAAAAACACAAACCCCATAATCTCCTCAGTCAACTGCCCCAAAGCTTTATTTTCTTGATTGACTGATGAGATTATAGGGTTACTGTCATATATATAATTCTAGATTTTTATTCTGTTATTCTTTCTATATCTGCCCCAAGTAATTTAAACTTTCCAACTACATCAACATAGCCCCTGTCTATATGGTGAACATCAAAGATTTCTGTTGTACCTTCCGCAACTAATCCTGCTAATATCAATGCTGCTCCCGCTCTTAAATCTGTAGCTTTAACCTTTGCTCCTGTCAGTTTGTTTTTCCCCTCTATAACAGCACTTCTTCCATCAATTTTAATATCTGCACTCATCCTCTTAAGTTCCGTAACGTGCATAAACCTATTTTCAAAAACTGTTTCTGTTATGATTGATGTTCCCTCAGCTATACTCATCAGTGCCATAAACTGTGCCTGCATATCTGTGGGAAATCCTGGATATGGCATTGTTTTTATATCCACTGCCTTTGGTCTGTTTTTTCCTATTACCCTTATTCTGGTTGGTTCCTCTATTATTGTTATTCCTGCTTCGTTAAGCTTTGCTATCATAGGTCTTATGTGCTCAAGAATAATATTTTCAATAATTACATCTCCATGTGTTAAAGCAGCAGCAACCATATATGTTCCAGCCTCAATTCTGTCAGGTATGACTTGGTGTTTTGTACCATTTAACTCTTTCACTCCGCAAATCTTAACTGTATCAGTTCCAGCCCCAATTATGCTTGCCCCCATGCTATTTAAGAAATTTGCTAAATCAACTATTTCAGGTTCCTCAGCTGCATTTTCTATTGTTGTTTCCCCATCTGCTAAAACAGCAGCCATCATTATATTTTCTGTTGCCCCAACTGATGGAAAATCTAAGTATATTTTGGCACCCTTTAATTTGTTACACTTGGCTTCAACATATCCATGTCCCATTGTAACCTCGGCACCAAGTGCAGCAAAACCTTTTAAATGTAGGTCTATTGGTCTTGTTCCAATGTTACAGCCCCCTGGCAGAGAAATTTTAATTCTTCCAAATCTCGATAACATCGGTCCCATAACCAGAAAGGATGCCCTCATCCTTCTCACTAACTCATAGGGTGGTTCTAAAATGTTTATATTGTCTGATTTTATTGAAATACTTCCACTATTTCTTTCTATATCAATTGCTGCTCCAAGAGAATGCATTACATTACATATAACATCAACATCATCTAATAATGGAATGTCTTCTAATATACATTCATATGGACTTAATAATGCAGCTGCAATAATAGGCAGCACAGAATTTTTAGCTGCACTTATTTTTACCTTCCCTGTTAATCTGTTACCACCATTTATTTTGATTTTTTCCATGAATAATCCTCCAATCACTCTAATATTCTAAGGTTATAATAGGGTTACCTATCCATATGTACGTGCAGCAATTTACTTCACTGTATCTTAGAGCGACATTTAAATTTACTTTTTTTCTGCTTACATCAATGCTATTACCAAGTCCCGGTATGTAACCATAAAGGCTTACAACTTTGCCATCGTCAATTTTCCCTATTACATTTCCACTATTTTGCATAAAAATTTTTTCTCCAATTCCCTTCATCTCAGATATAGAGAATCTCTTGTTATATTTTCCTTGTATTAAAGTTGAAAAGGAGGGCTCCACATTATATATAGCAAAAGCTTCTGAAATAGTCCTCCATATATTATTTATATTCTCGATAGTGCTATTGTGTGATAACATAAATGAAACATAAACGCCTTTTTTATCCTGAAGCTGTCTTCCTTTTATGTGAGCCTCAAAATTATTATTTTTTAAAACCAAATGCGTCATATCATCTGTGAAAATTTTATATTCTCCTTTTATTTCAGAACTTTTGAACATTGTTTTCAGTATTGTTTCCATGTCTTCATCAGAAAAAAATTCTGCACTTCCTTCAATGTCCATTCTTATAAATTCCGCCTGAGACTTTTTGAAACAACTCATCATTGTTTCTTTTCCATCTGTTGATTTACTGATAGATAATGTAACTATCAGTATAATCAAGGTGATTATTATATATTTGCTCCATTTTTTCAAATTATCCCCTCCCACTGCATTTTTGATTATGCCCTAAAAAAAAGATTTTATTCAGTCAGCTTTAACAGTCATAATTAAGCAAAAAAATAAAGACAGATTTCTCTGTCTTTATTTTATTTCTGTTATCTTAAGCCTTGTCATTGCCCTGAGTAGTGCTAATTTTGCCCTTTCAACATCAAGGTTTTTATCTTTTGATTCAAGTCTATTCTTTGCTCTTTCCATTGCCCTCTTTGCCCTTTCAATATCAACTTCTTCAGGCCACTCAGCGGAATCGGCAAATAAAACCCCTTTGTTGTCTGATATTTGAAAAAATCCTCCAGAAACAACTGCTTTTTTTGTTTCGTTGTTTACAACTATTTTAATTATACATGGCAGAACACCTGTAGCATATCCTACATGATTTGCCAGAATCTGAACCCTTCCAGTTATAGAGTTCATACTTACTGAATTTACTTCGCCTTCAAAAAAAACTTTTTCTGGAGTTATTAATTTAAAGTTGAATGCAGCCAATGAATCACCCCCCGCAGACTTAGCTGTCCTTCATTAAGTTAGCTTTTTCTACTACTTCTTCAATGGTTCCTGCAAATAAAAATGCTGATTCCGGTAGATTGTCATGCTTACCCTCAAGTATTTCCTTGAAGCCCCTTACAGTTTCCTTTATAGGGACATATTTACCTTTAAAACCAGTAAATTGTTCTGCAACACTAAAGGGCTGTGATAAAAACCTTTGTATTTTCCTAGCCCTGGAAACAACAACCTTATCTTCTTCTGAGAGTTCATCAATTCCTAAAATTGCAATTATATCCTGAAGTTCTTTGTATCTCTGAAGTATATTTTTTACTCCCTGAGCTACATCATAATGTTCTTCACCAACAATTCTTGGATCTAATATTCTTGAAGTTGAAGCAAGGGGATCAACCGCTGGATATATTCCAAGCTCAGCTATTGATCTTGATAAAACCGTTGTGGCATCAAGATGGGCAAATGTAGTCGCTGGGGCTGGGTCAGTTAAATCATCAGCAGGTACATATACTGCCTGAACTGAAGTTATAGAACCGTGCTTTGTTGAAGTTATCCTCTCCTGTAAAGCTCCCATTTCAGTAGCTAAGGTAGGCTGATAACCAACAGCAGAAGGTATTCTTCCAAGCAGTGCAGAAACCTCTGAACCTGCTTGTGAAAATCTAAAGATGTTATCAATGAACAACAGAACATCCTGACCCTGATCTCTGAAATATTCAGCCATTGTCAGCCCTGTTAAAGCAACCCTCATCCTTGCTCCAGGGGGTTCATTCATCTGACCGAAAACCAATGCTGTTTTACTTATTACTCCAGATTCTTTCATTTCATAATAAAGGTCGTTACCTTCCCTGGTTCTTTCTCCAACACCTGTAAAAACTGACAAACCTCCGTGTTCCTTAGCTATGTTATTAATAAGTTCCTGAATCAGTACGGTTTTACCAACTCCGGCTCCACCAAACAAACCTATTTTTCCACCCTTTTGATATGGTGCTATCAGGTCTATAACTTTTATTCCTGTTTCAAACATTTCCGGCTGAACCGACTGTTCCTCAAAGGAAGGGGCTTCTCTATGTATTGGATAATACTCCTTGGCATTAACTTCTCCTTCATTATCTATTGCCTTACCTAAAACGTTAAATAATCTTCCTAAAGTCACTTCTCCAACAGGGACTGATATTGGTGCACCTGTATCAACAGCCTCCATTCCTCTAACAAGTCCATCAGTAGAATCCATAGAAACAGTTCTGACTATATCTCCTCCTACGTGCTGCATTACTTCACATACGAGTATATGCCCATTATTGTTAATTTCTATGGCATTATAAATGTCAGGAAGATGATTGTTTTCAAATCTTATATCAACTACTGGTCCAATTACCTGAACTATTTTCCCTTTATTTAACTCCATATTCTATCTCACTACTCCTTTAACGCCTCTGCTCCACTGACTATCTCAGTTATCTCTTGAGTAATATTACTTTGTCTTGCCCTGTTATAGGCAATTTTTAGTTTTTCAAGCAATTTTTCTGTGTTTTTTGTTGCATTGTCCATTGCAGACATTCTAATTGCATATTCACTGGCTATTGAATTTACAAGAGCATGATACATAGTGGCATATAAATATTTGGGAATTGCATAATTCATAACCTCTGTTACAGATGGGTCAAATTCCATGTTACTGGATTTTAAATCCCTATTTTTCTCAAATGGAAGTAACTTCTCAATCTCAACTGTCTGTTTTACGGAAGTAATAAATTTTGTATAGGCCAAATATACATTCCTTACATTTCCTGCCACAAATGCATCTATTGCTGGTTTAATAATCTCTGATGCATCCTTAAAAGCTGGTTTATCACCAATTTCAACAAACTCAGCTATTGTCTCATAATTTCTCTTTTTGAAAAAGGCTCTCCCACGTTCACCAACGGTTATAACTGCAACTTTTTTTTGATACATGTCTTCTAAAACATTATTTAAAACATTTGCATTGTAACTTCCACAAAGTCCAGTATCAGAAGTTACAACTATGTATAAATCTATATCGCTACTGTTTTGTTGAAAATAAACCGAGTCTTCAACTTCATTAACCTTCAGCATTTCTTCAATGGCTCTTTTATATTCATCATAATAGATATCTATCTCCCCTGCTCTTTCCCTCAGTTTCCTGAATTTTGCCGTAGCTACAAGCCCCATAGCCCTAGTTATTTTCTGAGTATTGGTTATTGATTTTATTCTTCTTTTTATCTCCAATAACCCTGCACCAGCCAAGGCATACACCTCCTCTTTGAATATTTAAAATCAGACTATTTAAATATTCCCTTGAACTCAGTTATTACAGCATCTATCTTCTCTTTAATTTCCTTTGTAATGCCTTCATCATTGGAGATTAGTTTAATTAAATCTTTATGATGCATTCTGGCATATTCTAAAAATTCTTTCTCAAAACGTCTTATTTCCTCTACCGGTATATCCTTCAAGAAATTATTTATTGTTGCATATATAATCAATATCTGCTCTTCTACTTCCATTGGACTGTACTGGTTTTGTTTTAAAATCTCAACAAGCCTTTTACCCTTTTCAATTCTCTCCCTTGTTTCTTTATCAAGATCAGAACCAAACTGTGCAAATGCAGCTAATTCTCTGTATTGTGCCAATTCCAGCCTTAAGCTGCCTGCAACCTGTTTCATTGCTTTGATTTGAGCACTTCCACCTACACGTGAGACAGATATACCTGGATTTATAGCTGGTCTGACACCTGAGAAAAACAATTCTTCTTCAAGGAATATCTGCCCGTCGGTTATTGAAATAACATTAGTTGGTATGTATGCCGTAACGTCTCCAGCAAGGGTTTCTATTATTGGCAATGCAGTCATTGAACCTCCGCCTAATTCATCAGAGAGCTTTGCAGCTCTTTCAAGAAGCCTTGAATGTAAATAGAATACATCCCCAGGGAATGCCTCTCTTCCTGGTGGTCTTCTCAATAAAAGGGACATGGTTCTGTAAGCAACGGCATGCTTTGATAGATCATCGTATATTATCAAAACATCCTTACCTTCGTGCATAAATTCCTCTCCCATTGCTGTTCCAGAATAAGGAGCTATAAACTGCATCGGTGCCTGCTCAGCTGCAGAAGCACTTACAACTATTGTATAATCCATTGCTCCAAATTCCTGAAGTGTATTGACAATGTATGCCACCGTCGATTGTTTCTGTCCTATTGCAACATAAATACAGATAACATCCTTACCCCTTTGATTTATTATTGCATCTATTGCAATTGCAGTTTTGCCAGTCTGCCTGTCTCCAATTATTAACTCTCTTTGCCCTTTTCCTATTGGAACCATGGCATCTATGGCTTTGATTCCTGTCTGAAGTGGCTGCTTAACTGATTTTCTGTAAATAACTCCAGGAGCAACAACATCTACAGGTCTGGTTTTCTTTGTATTTATTGGTCCCTTGCCATCTATTGGTTCTCCTAATGCATTAACAACCCTTCCTAATAAAGCCTTTCCAACGGGGACCTCAACAACCTTTCCAGTTCTTTTAACTATATCCCCTTCCTTTATTCCTTTCTCTGAACCGAACAAAACAGCACCAACATTATTTTCTTCAAGATTCAGAGCCATTCCATATACCTCATTAGGAAATTCCAATAACTCTCCTTCCATGCAATTTCCAAGTCCATATACAGTAGAAACACCATCACCTATTTTTATTATTGTTCCAATATCAATTTCATCAAGCTTATTTTCATATTTAAGCAGCTGCTGCTTTATTATTGAACTTATTTCATCAGGTCTTACGCTCATGATCTCACCTCACGATATTCTTGCAAAAATCTCTTTCTTATCTGGGTTAGTTGTCCCTTTATTGTAGAATCAATTATATGATCTCCAATCTTTAAATGGACACCGCCTATAATTTCAGGATCAACAATATTCTGTACCTCTATTTCACTTTGGTATTTATCTGAAAGCCTTTGACGCAATGCCTCAACTTCCTCAGCTGTCATCTCTACAGCTGTTGTAACATAGGCAATTTTCTTCCTCTTATATTTATAAACTAAGTATTTATAATCATAATAAACTAATTCAATATCGCTGATTCTGTTATTTTCAATTAAAATAATTAATAAATTTACTATTTCATCTTCAATCTTCCCTTTAAATATCTTAAAAATAACCTTTTTTTTCTGTTCAAAGGGGATATTAGGATGATGCAGCAAACTTCTTAATTCTTCATGTGACGTTAATATATTTCTAACATCTTTAAGTTCTTCTAAGAATAGTTCCAATTTGTTTTTTTCTATTGCAATCTCAAAAAGTGCATTACCATATCTTCTTGAAGCAACTTCCAAAACGTGCATATCATACACCTACTTTTTCGATAAAATCCTTTATTAATTCATGATGTTTGTTTAAATCCAATTCTTCATTTATAAGTTTAGAAGCAGTCATAATGGACAAATTAATAATTTCATTTTTTATTTCATCCTTTGCCCTTTCTTTTTCTCTTTCAGAATCGATTTTTGCCCTTTCAATTATTAATTCTGCCTCTTTTTTAGCCTTTAAAATGATATCCTCAGATATTTCCTCTGCCTTTAGCTTATGACTATGTATGATTTTCTTACCTTCATCATCAGCATTCATCAGTTTTTCTTTATATTCTTTCTTTAGTTTTTCTGACTCTGCAAGTTGTAACTGTGCGTTGTTTATATCATTTTCAATTTTATTCTTTCTTTCATTCATAAAATCTGTTACCGGTACAAAAAACTTTTTTTTGAGGAAAAAGTATAACACCAGTGTGTTCATTATTGTTACCACTATTACTGGTATACTAATCTCCATAGAATAACCTCCTTTGAATTTTAATACAGCTTGCAAAACACAGTAATGTTTTGCAAGCTACATTTTTTAACCCAAGGTCTTTACTACTACCAATAATATAGCTATTAAAAGACCATAAATCGCTGTTGCTTCTGAGAAAGCGCTACCAATAATAAGTGTGTTTATTATTTCATTCTTCGCTTCTGGCTGCCTTCCTACTGCTTCAACAGCTTTTCCTGTTGCTATACCTGTTCCTATACCTGCTCCTAAACCTGCAAGGGCAGCTAAACCAGCTCCTATTGCTGACATACCTAATATAAATGCTTTTGGATCAATTCCTTGAAACATAGTTTTTCCTCCTCTTAAATCAATGTTCTGATGTAGTCTTTATAAAAATCATTGTTAGCATAGAAAAAATAAACATTTGAATGATACCATCAAATATATCAAAATATATGTGGAATGGTATCGGTATTAATGCTGCAAAGAGCGGTAATTTAATATGTACCATATTAGACAGATAACTAAGTCCTTTATATATAAGTTCTACAATTATCACCCCAGCAAGCATATTCCCAAAAAGTCTTAAACTTAGTGATACGGGTACAACAACTCTCTCAATTATATTTAATGGTAAAAGCAAAGGGAAAGGTTCAGAATAACCCTTTAAATAATGCCTTAAACCATTATTTTTTATAGCTGTTGCGTGAATCAATACAAAACTTATCAGGGCTAATGCTAAAGCAACACTGTAATCAGTTGTTGGTGGCCTGAGTCCTAACAGCCCTATCAAATTAAGCATGAGTATGTAAATCATAATCGTTCCAATATAAGGAGCAAATCCAATAAATTTTTCTCCCATATTAGCACGAACTAAGTCATTAATTTTTTCCACTATAAGCTCAATCCAAATCTGAGAACCATGTGGTATTGTTTCTAATCTTTTAGTTAACACAGTAACCAGTACAATTATAAAAACCATTACTCCCCATTGTATCAAAATTGATAAAGGTATATTTATTCCTAAAATCATTAACCCATTTTCAGCCATTCTGACTCCCCTTTCTTATATTTAGATTTAATAAACCAGAAAACAAAACAAGAGTTAATTTTACAGTCAACAAACCAATTGCCATATAATAAACATTAAAACCGTAATTTTCTATCAACTCAGCCAAAACAATTGCAATGACCATATATCTCAATATAAAAAACAGTGTTTGAACCAATGCTGCCCTTTTAAAACAATTTAAGACTATTATATTTATACCAAGAGCAAGTAAAGCAAAGTTTATTATTCCAATAACAAATCCAACAGCATACTGACACCCGCCGTTAATACCAAAAATCAAAATAATAAAACCAGATATAACTAAGGAAATAAAAAAAGATTTTTTAATTATTTCAGATAAAAATTCACCCACGTATTTATTCATATATATCTCCTTCTCCTATCTTTATCTACCTTAGTTTTTATCATAATTCAATAAATTATTAAACTTTTTATTGCGTTAAATTTAAATATATTCATATTTATTGTATATTTATTAGCGTGCAAAAGTACATTTCGTGCAAGATTTATTTCACAATTATACTCCTGGTTAATCTCCATTTCAACATTAAATAACATCTTATTACATCAAATAACTTATTTATAGTTATTTATCTTATTAAAATCAAATATTATTTAATTTATTATTAATTTTCTTAGAAATTCATCGTAATATATCTGTTGTTAAATTAAAAATATTTTTAATTTTGAATTTAAAATTTCATTTTAATTAATTTAAACATTTCTTATTCATTTGTTTAATTTGCATAAAAAATGGTTGTTAGTAATCTAACAACCATCTAGTATATCATTTATTTAAAAAATTATAATTATCTGCATAATTCATCTCTTTCAACTACAAGAGCTGTACCCATTCCACCACCGATACAAAGGGTAGCTAATCCTAGCTTTTCATCCCTCTTCTGCATTTCATGGATAAGGGTTACAAGTATCCTCGCCCCTGATGCTCCTATAGGATGACCTAATGCAATTGCACCACCATTGACATTAACCTTATCCATTTGAAAATTTAAGTCCTTAGCCACTGCAAGTGCTTGTGATGCAAAAGCTTCGTTTGCTTCAATCAATCCTATTTCTTCAATTTTTAAACCTGCTTTGTCAAGAGCCTTTTTTGAAGAATCAATTGGTCCAAGTCCCATTACACTTGGCTCCACTCCAGCTGAAGCATAAGAAACAACCTTTGCCATTGGTTTAAGTCCATACTTTATAACAAACTCCTTACTGCATACAACCATAGCTGCTGCTCCATCATTTATTCCTGAAGCATTGCCTGCGGTTACTGTTCCATCTTTTTTAAATGCTGGTCTTAATTTTCCTAATTTCTCTATTGTGGAGTCTGCTTTTGGGAATTCATCCTTAACAAACATTAGAGGTTCTCCCTTTTTCTGTGGAATTTCAATAGGTACTATTTCATCCTTAAATCTCTCAGTTTCCAATGCCTTTGCAGCTTTCTTCTGTGAAGCTAAAGCAAATTCATCCTGCATTTCTCTTGTAAGTCCATATTGTTCAGCTACATTTTCTGCAGTTATTCCCATATGATACTGATTAAAAACATCAGTTAGACCATCATAAACCATAACGTCTATAACTTCTGTATTACCCATTCTTGCACCCCATCTGTGGCTTCTCATAACATATGGAGCCATGGACATATTTTCCATACCTCCTGCAACAATACAATCTGCATCTCCTGCTGCAATTATTTGAGCTGCTAAGCTTACAGTTCTAAGGCCTGAGCCACAAACTTTATTTATTGTCATAGCTGGTATATGAACTGGTAATCCTGCATAAACAGCAGCCTGTCTTGCAGGGTTCTGTCCAAGACCTGCCTGAAGTACATTACCCATTAAAACTTCTTCAACTTTATCTTCAGAAATGCCAGCTCTTCTTAATGATTCCTTAATAACCTCTGCACCTAATTTAACTGCCGGTATATCCTTAAGTGTTCCTCCATAATTGCCAATTGCTGTTCTGCACGCACCCAGAATATAAACTTCTCTCATTTTAATTCCCCCTATTTGTTATTTTTTTAACAACATCTCTTTTTATGTATTATGCTGACAATATAAATTATATAACATAATTATTAGATTTTTCAATATAATTTATACAATTATTATTAAATAATATGCAGAATATTCCAAATTTTATGTTTTTGTTTATTTATTAACTTCTATTTTTGCTTAAGTTTGTTAATTTTATAACAATATTCTGCAAGATAATTTTTTGCTTAATTTATATTTAATAATATTTCATAAGAAATTTTCTTAGATTATGATTTTATTTTACAAAACAATGTTAATTTTAACTTAATATCCAAATTATTATCTTAATTTAATTACTGATTTAAAAATATTCCATGTTTAAAGATTAACAATTTTGAAAGAATTATCTTAAAAATAATGATTTATTTTGATATTTAAATAACATTTTCACTAATACTCCCTGATGTTACAGGCATAAGAAAACATCTTCCTTCAAAGTTTGCCTTGTGATTGCTATTCCTTTGATGGAAGATGCTATTCCTTACAAAAGTTATATGCACTAGGCTGCCATTCACCGTACAGCCTTATTTTTTTGCTGTGTAATCCTCTGGTCTTCTTTTATATATTCCAAAATTATATAATATGCTGTCTACAATTCTCTTTGAAGCTTTACCATCTCCATATGGATTTACAGCATTTGCCATTTTATTATAAGCATCCTTATTTTTTATTAAATGGGAAGCCTCTTCAAAAACTTTATTTCTCTCGGTACCAACCACTTTAACAGTTCCTGCTGCCACTGCCTCTGGTCTTTCGGTAACATCTCTTAAAACTAAAACTGGTTTGCCAAGGTGAGGTGCTTCCTCCTGAAGCCCACCAGAATCCGTTAATATCAAGTAACTTCTATTCATTAAGTTATGAGTTTCCTTTGTATCAAGAGGAGGCAATAAGTGAACCCTGTCAACTCCTCCTAAAATCTTATAAGCAGTTTCCCTTACAACAGGATTTAAATGCACTAAATATACTATTTCCACATCTTCATATTTTTCTGCCAGGTCTTTTAAAGCATAGCAGATGTTTTCCAAAGGTTCACCCCAATTTTCCCTTCTATGAGCTGTTATCATTATAACTTTTTTCTTTTTAAAATCAATTTTGTTTAATTCCTTGGTTTCAAATACATAGTCCTTTTCAATGGTTGTTGCCATAGCATCAATAACAGTATTACCTGTTATATATATATCTTCTTCCTTTATACCTTCATTAAGCAAGTTCTGCTTAGAAGTTGCAGTTGGGGCAAAATGCATATCAGCCATTGCTCCTGTAAGTTTTCTATTCATTTCTTCTGGAAATGGAAAATATTTGTTAAATGTTCTAAGTCCTGCCTCTACGTGTCCGATTTTTATTTGATTATAAAAGGCTGCTAAACTGCCTGCAAATGTAGTCGTTGTATCCCCATGAACTAAAACCATGTCAGGTTTTGCTTTGCAGAATATCTCCTCTAATCCCTGAAGCACCCTTGTAGTAATACCTGATAATGTCTGCCTTTCTTTCATTATGTCAAGGTCGTAATCAGGAGTTATTTCAAAAAGGTTTAGAACCTGATCCAGCATTTCTCTATGCTGAGCCGTTACACAAACTATTGATTGTATTTCTTCTCTTGACTCTAGTTCCTTTACAAGTGGTGCCATCTTAATAGCCTCAGGCCTTGTTCCAAAGATGGTCATAATTTTAAGTTTATCCATTACTTTCACCTCTTAATTACCTTTAAATTGCTATCTGTAACTAAAAATATCCCCTTAAAAATAAACACAAGGATATTTTAACACATAAATCTTTTATTTACATCTATATTAATGGACATTTATTATGTCCCTCCAAAAAAGTTGTGACTAAAAAGCCACAACTTCTATTTTTGATTCTTTCAGCATTTCAAGAGAAAGATTATCTGGATAGTCGCCCTTAAATACAATCCTTTTTATGCCTGATGCAATTAATATTTTTGCACAGATTATGCAAGGCTGGGCAGTTACATAAATAGTACTTCCATCTATTTCAATCCCGTTTTTAGCAGCCTGAATTACAGCATTCTGCTCTGCATGAAGTGCCCTGCAAAGTTCATGTCTTTGCCCTGATGGTATGTTAAGCTCAGTTCTTAAACAGCCACTTTCTTCACAATGCCTCATTTTAGGCGGAACCCCGTTGTATCCTGTTGTTAAGATTCTGTTGTCTTTTACTATGACAGCCCCAACCTTACGTCTTAAGCATGTTGACCTTTCCTTAACTAACTCTGCTATATCCATAAAATATTCATCCCAGGTTGGTCTCATAAAATCACCTACTTAGTTCCAAATATTCTATCTCCAGCATCTCCAAGGCCTGGAACTATATATCCATGGTCATTTAGATATTCATCAACGTGGGCTACATATATTTCTATATCAGGATGTGCTTCTAATACAGCTTTTATTCCCTCTGGTGCTGCTATTAAACACATAAGTTTTATATTTTTAGCACCTTTATTTTTCAGTAATTGTATAGCATCAGCAGCAGAACCCCCAGTTGCAAGCATTGGATCTGTTACTATCATTTCTCTTTCATTTATATCTGATGGTAATTTACAGTAATACTCTACTGGTTTTAATGTTTCAGGGTCTCTGTAAAGTCCAATGTGTCCAACCTTTGCAGCAGGTATTAACTTTAACATCCCATCTACCATTCCAAGACCTGCCCTTAGTATCGGTACTATACCAACCTTTTTTCCAGTTAAAGTCTTAGCCACAGTTTTACATACTGGAGTTTCTATTTCTACATCTTCAAGCTGGAAACTTCTTGTTACTTCATAGCACATTAGCATAGAAATTTCTTCTAAGAGCTCTCTGAAATCCTTTGAACCTGTATTGATATCCCTCATAATAGTTAATTTGTGCTGAATTAATGGATGGTTAATAACTGTTACTCTTGAATCCATTTTTCTACCTCCTATTTACAATATTTTTTTTCAATTTCACTTATCTTGTCAATTCTATTTTGATGTCTTCCCCCTTCAAAAGAAGCAGAAAGATAAGCATCTACTATATCAATTGCAAGTCCAGGACCTGTAACTCTTTCTCCTAAGGCTATTATATTAGCATTGTTATGTTGTTTTGTAGCCCTGGCACTAAATGTATCTGTAACATGTGCTGCTCTAATTCCCGGAACCTTGTTGGCGGCTATTGATATCCCTATACCAGTACCACAGACTATTATTCCACAATCAAACTCTCCCGAAGCAACAGCTTCTGCTACTGAAAGTCCATAATCTGGATAATCACATGAACTTGTGTCATAACAACCAAAATCCTTGTAATCTATCCCCTTTTTCTCAAGATGCTCCATAATTACCTTCTTTAAATTGTATCCTCCATGATCACAACCAAGTGCTATTTTCATGTTACTCCCTCCTGATAAAATATTTTATATTAATTTAACCTTTTACTTTGAATCATATAATCTAAATATCGAACAATATATAAGTGAACTCAAAAAAAGGAAAGCCTAGACACTAAGTGCCCTAACTTTCCTTTATTTTCTGGAATAAATTTTCTATCGCAATTTTCAGTTGATTCGCACAATTTCTATAGACTTGAAGGTCTCCACCAAAGGGGTCAGAAATATCTCCATTTTTCCCTACATATTCCAATAGTGTGAAAACTTTATTATGTAATGAGGGATAAACCTTCAGAACAGCTTCCTTATGAGCCTTGGTCATTGTTAATATTATGTCGCTGTCGTTTAATAGTTCCTTTGTAAGAGGCTTTGCAATATGACAAGAAACATCTATTCCCATCTCTTCCATAACCCTTGCAGCATTTAAAGATGCAGAATCCCCAGCAAATGCATAAAGACCTGCTGATGATATTTTGTGCTGAAGCTTGTTTGCTTCTACATATGCCTTTGCAATTCCTTCAGCCATACAGCTTCTGCATGTGTTTCCTGTGCATACAAATAGTATTTTCATACCTGTCCTCCTCTTTATACTTCTATAACATTGTATCCTGCTGCCTTTTTAAGCCTATTCATTATGGCAAGACCTAATCCTTCCTCTGAAAAACCCTCTGCATAAATATAATCTACATCTATTTTATCAAATTCTCTCAAAACATCAAACAAATTTGCAGCAATTATTCCGCTTTCTTTACGATCTCCTACTGATATTTTAATATTTGCATTATATTTCTTGATTGTTTCATCCGTTGCCATTACTCCAACCTTATACCCATAATTTGAAAGCTCATCTGTTTTCTCATTTACATACTTGATAACGTTATTCAAATCACCTTTGATTATAGTTAAAGGAGCTTTAGGTGCATAATGCCTATATTTCATACCAGGTGATTTTGGTCTTAGTCCCTCAGATGCCTTTTCCATAATAGCAGGGTCAATGGACACATTTCCTACTACTTCCTCCAACATTTCTTTTGTTATTCCACCTGGTCTTAAAATCACTACTTCATCACCTGTTGTGTCAACAACTGTAGATTCTAATCCAACATCACACTTTTCACCGCCAATTATCATATCCACTTTTCCAGTTAAATCATTTATACAATGCTCAATTGTTGTTGGGCTTGGTCTTCCTGATATATTTGCACTTGGTGCTGCAATAGGAACTCCTGAAAACTCAATAAGCTTTCTTGCAATTTTGTTTGATGGCATTCTGATAGCAACACTATCAAGCCCCCCTGTTGTTGTAAGGGGAACAATATCTTTTTTGGGCATTATTATGGTAAGTGGCCCTGGCCAGAAAGCTTCCATCAGTTTTTTTGCATTTTCAGAAATATCAGTAACATACTTTGATAGATCAAAATCCGCCACATGTACTATTAATGGATTATCCTGTGGTCTTCCCTTTGCTGTAAAAATTTTTTCACAGGCCTTTTCATCTAAAGCATTAGCACCTAGACCATAAACAGTTTCAGTTGGAAAAACAACAGTACCTCCAGAAGCTATTATTTCAGCTGCCTCCTTAATTTTATCTGTGTCATGTTCATCAATATAGTAAACCTTTGTATTCATTTTCCTATCTCCTTATAAAATTGATGTAATAACCAATCCAATTATTATCCCAATAATTATCGAAATTGTTGAAAAAATCCCTTTAAACAAATCCTTACTTTCAGGAATAAGCTCTCCACATACAATATAAAGCATTGTACCACCTGCAAATCCTAAACATATTGTTATAAAGGTTTTTGATATTTCCCCAAGTGCAGCTCCAATATATGCCCCAACAGCAGTTGGCAAAGCTGTTGCTGCAGTTATTCCTATAATTTTAAATCTGCTTATTCTACTCTGCATCAGGGGAGATGCCACTGCTGCACCCTCTGGAATATCGTGCAGTCCTATAACAATGGCAAGTTCTACTCCCAAAGCTCTACCTCCCATGAAACCAGAACCAATTGCCAGCCCCTCTGGAAAATTATGAGCAGCAAGCCCTAAACCTAGCAATAATGCTGTTTTCAGATGCTTACCATATTTTTTCATCATCATAGTATGGGGTAAAAATATATCTAAAAGAGTAACAAAAAACACTCCAATAACAATACCCACTAGGGTTAAAACCATTCCACCCATTGCTATAGCCTCAGGAACTAAATCAAATGTTACAACTGAAAACATAATTCCCCCTGCTATCGCCATTATACTTGACATAACTATATTATTGGATTTTCTAAAACTCGTTGCCAGGATAGCACCTAAAGATGTTCCTATTCCACAAACCAGAGTACCAACTAGTGTTATAAACAATATTTTATTCAAGTTTTCATCTCCTTAAAATTTTAATCTCAATAAAATCTATTTTAAGGAGATATATTATATTCATGACAAATTATACTCTTCCATAAAAGTTCTTACATAATTTAAAGCCAGCTGAGAAAATTCAGCATTGTAAGAGTTTTTATACAAAAGATAAAGATAATAATATTTCCTAGCACCAGCTTTTTTTATAATGTAACAATATAAATCTTTATCCTTATAGCTGTTTCTTAAATGTGTATATACTTTCTTATAGCCTGGATCCCCCTTGATAAAGGAATTATCAAACTTTACAAAGCGTTTGTTTCTCTTTAATTTTTCCATAATGATTACTATTTCAAACTCATAATTCTTTCTTTCTACTATATCTATGTAAATTATTTTATCAAGATTGATGTTAAAGGGAGACTTAAAAAAGCTGTCCTTAATCCTTACTTTTTGATTTCCAAGTATCAACTGAAACTTATCATCAGAAACTAATTTAACGATATTTACAAAAAGAAGTAAGTTCACCACACCTACATATAAAAAGGCAAAATATTTTTCCCATCCCATAAAAATTCCCTGATCATTGAGAACAGCAACTAAATAGACCATTAATATCATTATAAATAATGAAGCTGCAGTAAGTTTCTTTCTCCTTGCAATATCCCTTTTTAATTGTTTCTTTATCTTCAAATTACCACCTCTTCCCGTGGCTATTTATTTATCTCTTTAAACATTTCACCTAAAATATTTTTTCCATTCTTAGATGTAAGAATATAATAATGTTTCCTTTTTGTATATACCTTAGTTAAAAATGATGATTGTCTTAATCCTTCAAATTCTTTTTTATCAATCCTAGTCTTTCTAAGCAGGGTATAAAAATTAATCCCACTGCTGTCTATACTAACTTCATGGCAGAAATAATTCAAATACCAGATTAAAAAAATAGAGTCTATTGATAGATTTAAAATATTTACCCACTTGTAGCTGTTAGAATATAAAATCCAGACATAAGTTAAAACAAGGGTTGCCAAAAATATGGGAAAAATGAGAAACAAAGCTTTATTTACTTTAAATCTTTTCATACCTAACTCCTTTTCTTTAAAACATAGGCATGCCTGAGGTACATAAGTATTCACGCATGCCTAAAATTAAAATTATTCTCCTATTTCCTTCATTTTCTCTGCCTGATCAGCAGTTATCAATGCATCGATCATTTCATCTATATCACCATCAAGAAAGGCTTCAAATCTATATATTGTATGACCTATTCTATGATCAGTAATTCTTCCCTGTGGATAATTGTAGGTTCTTATTCTCTCACTTCTATCACCAGTACCAACCTGGCTCTTTCTTTCTTCTGCCCTTTCTGATCTGAGTCTTTCCTGTTCTAATTCATATAATCTAGCCTTAAGAACCTTAAAAGCCTTTTCTTTATTTTTTAACTGTGATTTTTCATCCTGACAGGAAATTACTATACCAGTTGGAATATGGGTTAATCTAACAGCTGAGTCAGTTGTATTAACACACTGACCACCATTACCAGATGCTCTGAACACGTCTACTCTTACATCATTTGGATTTATTTGAATATCAACATCCTCTGCTTCTGGAAGAACAGCAACGGTGGCAGTAGATGTGTGTATTCTACCGCTTGCCTCAGTATCTGGAACTCTTTGTACTCTATGAACACCACTTTCATATTTAAGCTTGCTATAAGCCCCATGGCCTTTTATCATAAATACAACTTCTTTAAAGCCACCAATATCAGTAGCATTTGTTGACATAAGTTCAACCTTCCAATTGTTTCTTTCCGCGTATCTTGTATACATTCTGAAAAGGTTTGCAGCAAATAAAGCTGCTTCGTCTCCACCTGCTCCACCCCTTATTTCAACGAAAACGTTTTTATCATCGTTAGGATCCTTTGGAAGAAGCAGAACTTTTAATTCCTTTTCCAGTATTTCTTTTTTTTCCTGATACTCCCTTAATTCTTCTTCAACCAGTTCCTTCATTTCCTTATCCAACTTTTCATTAAGCATTTCTTTATCATCTTTAATTCCCTGAACCACAGCCTTATATTCTTTATATTTTGTTACTATTGGTTCTAAGGCTCCATGCTCTTTACAAAGTTTTTGAAACAAAGCCTGATCAGCAATAATTTCTGGGCTACTTATTTTATGGGACAAATCATCATATTTTTCTAAAATAAAATCTAGTTTATCTAGCATAAATTCCTCACTCCATCATATAATTTCACATTATGATATTATAACACAAACTAGTCAGCTTAAACAAGAAATGTTGAAAATGTTAAAAAGTTGTTTTTATTTGTTGTCTAATAAACAATAATCCCTATAATAGCTGAAATGATAATAACGTAGATGGGATCCATTTTTTTAATAAACAAACTACTAAAACCAAGTATAAAAATAGCTGAACTTTTAAAATCAATCACATTAGTCTTAGTTATGCCATAGGCACTGAAGGCAATCAGTCCAACTATTGCTGGTCTGATACCCATAAAAGCTTTCTTCACCAGTTCTTTTTCATATACCTTGGCAAAAAAAGAAGCTATTAATATTATCATTAAAAATGAAGGCAGCACTACCCCTAATGTAGCAAAGATACTGCCCCATATTCCAGCTAGCTTATATCCTACAAAGGTTGCTGAATTTACCGCAATAGGACCTGGGGTCATCTGCGAAATTGCCAGAATATCAGAGAATTCCTGAAATGTCATCCAGTGATTTTTTTCTATAACTTCTCTCTGTATAAAGGGAAGCATGGCATAACCGCCGCCAATTGAAAATGCCCCTATTTTTGCAAACAAAATAAATAATTTAAATACCACATTATTCACCCCTCTTTGCAAATATAATTCCAGTAAAAGCAGATATTAATATCACAAATATGGGGTCCAGCTTTAAAAAACCTACTGCAGCAAAGGCTCCAACAGATACCAGGTACCATACTGATTTTATTCTACTGGTTTTAGCTATTTTAAAAACAGAAAAGGCAATAAGAGCAGCAACTGCTGGTCTAATACCCATAAAAGCCTTTTTTACAATCTCCCTATCCATAAATCTAACAAAAAACATGGCTATAAAAAGAATACTTAAAAAGGATGGGAGTATGCATCCAAGGGTTGCTGATACTGCCCCTAATATCCCTTTTTTTCTGTATCCTATAAAGGATGCCATGTTTATTGCCAGTGCCCCTGGTGTTGACTGGGCAACTGCCAAAATATCAACAAACTCATCCTTTTCTATCCATTGCTTTTTATCAACAACCTCTGACTGTATAAGGGGAACCATTGCATATCCCCCTCCTAGAGTAAAGGCACCAATTTTTGCAAACACCTTAAATAGCTGAAATATCATTTATTCTTCATCTCCATATACTTGTATACTATCTATCTGAATTAATTGATATGATTATAACCTTATTTTTTCCACCCCAAAACAACTCTGTCATGTCCTGCATAGTCCTTAAAGAATTCTATATTTTCAAAGCCATTTTCAACAAGGATACTGGTGACATCCTCCCTTTGGTCATGCCCGATTTCGTAGGCTAAAAGGCCACCATTTTTCAGTAGCCTTGCAGCTTGTTTTGTTATCTTCCTGTAAAAATACAGTCCATCTTCTCCTCCTGATAATGCTGTATATGGCTCATAGTCCCTAACTTCAGTCATAAGGGTTTTTATAACATCCTCCCTTATATATGGCGGGTTTGAAACTATAACATCAATCTCTTCTATTTTTTCCTCAAGTGCTGCAAGTTTATCTGATTTTAGTACTATTACCCTATCATTTACTCCATTTATTTCTGCATTGATTTTTGTAATTTCCAACGGGATTGGCATAACATCAAGTGCATAAACCACTGCATCATCCTTGTATTTTGCTATAGAAACTGATATTGCTCCGCTCCCACACCCCACATCAGCTACAACTGGTTTTTTTAAAGACTCTATTTTTTTTAGAACTTCCTCAACTAATATCTCTGTATCCCCTCTTGGTATTAATACTCCAGGTTCTACATAAAAATCTAATGACATAAATTCCTGATGACCTGTTATATATTGAGTTGGTTCGCCCCTTTTTCTTCTATCAACAAGCTTAAAATATTTATCAACAATATCCACATCTAATTCTTCAATTCTGTTGAGATACAAATATATTCTTTCTCGCTTCAGCAAAAAACATAAAAGTACCTCTGCATCTAGCTGCGGTGTCTCTGTATCCTTCAGTATATTCACTGCTTCCTTTATTGCTTCAAAAATTTTCATGTAGTTGTCTCATCTCCCTCTGGGATAACTGCCTTTAAAGCCGCAATTGCCACTTCTAACTGTCTCGCATCTGGTTCCCTTGTAGTTAGCTTTTGCAACATTAGCCCAGGATATGATAGTATCCTGGCAATGGGGCTGTTGGATTTACCAAACCACTTTATCAGCTCATATGATATTCCTGCAATTAATGGTAAAAATACTATTCTCGAAATAATTCTCAATAATAGATTAGGCCACCCCAAAAATCCAAAAAAAATGATACTTATAATCATAACGATTAACAGAAAGTTAGTTCCACATCGTGGATGAAGGGTACCATATTTCGAAGCATTTTCGGGAGTTAATGGAACTTTTGCTTCATAACAGAATATACTCTTATGTTCTGCGCCATGGTATTCAAAAACCCTTTGTATATCCCTCATCTTGCTTATTAAAAAAATGTATATTAAAAAGACAATCAGCCTTATTATGCCCTCAACAAGATTTATCAGTACACTATTATCACTTATTTTCTTAATAACATTTGCTGCCAATGTTGGCAGTGCAAAAAAAAGTGCAAAGGCTATAACGAAGGAAAGCATTAACGCAAAGCCCATTATAAAACTTTCTGCTTTATCGCCTAATTTTCTTTTCAGAAACTTATCAAATTCGCTTTCTTCATCCTCATCTTCATAAAATGAAGCTGAATATGTTAATGTCTTTATACCAATTGTTAATGAGTCAATAAGTCCCACTGCACCTCTGATTAAAGGTAATGAAAAAAATTTATTTCTTTGTGAAAGGGGAACATTATCCTCAACCTTAACCTCAATTTCACCATCCGGTTTTCTTACAGCAACCGCAACTTTTTTTGGCCCCCTCATCATTACTCCTTCAATAACTGCCTGTCCCCCAATATTAGTCCTTCCAGACATCTAATCACCCCTTATTTTCAACATTTAAACTCCTGAAACCCTTATAAAAAAATACTCTTACTCTTCCCATAAATCCAGGTATTTTTCGACTTCCTCAGTCCTCTTTCTTGTCTTTTCATTATCAACTTTTATTATATCTTCCATAATCAAAACATCCCCTTCCTTTGCTTCATCAGGGAGTCTTGTTCTATTTACATTTTCTATGCTTCCATCATCCTTAATAATGACAGCATAATCCCCTTCAAATCTGTCAATGACACCTCTCATTTTGACACCTCAATCCCTAGGTATTATATGACATTTTCTACATCTAGCTTCATAAGCCTCTTGAGCACCTACTAAAACTATTGGGTCGGAATATCTTGCGGGTTTGCCATTTATGAGTCTTTGTGTTCGTGTTGCTGGATTTCCACATACAACACATATAGCCTGGATTTTGTCTACGAATTCAGCTATTGCTAATAAGCCCTGTATTGGTCCAAAGGGCTCTCCTCTAAAATCCATATCAAGCCCGGCACAAATAACCCTTTTATTTTTATCTGCAAGCTTTCTGCACACATCTATTATTTCATCATCAAAGAATTGAACTTCATCAATTGCCACAACCTGCGTATCCTCAGTAACAAAAGTCAATATTTCCTTTGCGCTTGAGACGCATATTGCTCCCTCTTTATCTCCACTATGGGATACAACATCAGTTTTACTATATCTTATATCAATAGCAGGCTTGAAAACCATTATACTTTGCTTGGCTATTTTTGCCCTTTTTACTCTTCTGATAAGTTCTTCACTTTTGCCGCTATACATAGGTCCGACAACAACCTCTATCCATCCATGATCTTTAGGTCCGTACATGCTTCCCACTCCTTAACAATATATATTGATAGTAACATTTATTTCTATTTTTTAAAATATATATTTCATATTTTCTTTTGAAGTTTTATTATCATAATTCAGATAATTTAACTAAAAAAGACCGGTACTCCGGTCTTTTTTCTATTCTTCTGATTTTAAGTTGTATTTCTTCATGAACTTTTCTATTCTTCCACCTGTGTCTAACACCTTGTGCTTTCCTGTGTAGAATGGATGGCACTTTGAACAAACGTCAACTCTTAATTCCTTCTTAACTGATCCTGTTGTGAAAGTATTTCCACAAGCACATTTAACAACAGCTTCAGAATAGTTTGGATGGATTCCTTCTCTCATCTATTTCACCTCTTTCACAATTGTCTTTTAAAAAATTAGTAAAGAGTACCCCTTTAGCCCAGTAATACCACAAATAGATGAAAGTTCTGCGGCCTTTGGAGTAACCCAAAAGTTTTCAAATTATTTTTTTATTTGAAAATCTATACCATTCGTCAACTCTTAACATTATATCATAGTAATTTTTTTAAATCAACTATTTTTACAGATACTTTTCATCTCTTAATTGTTTAGGATAAATCTGAACAAAATCCTTATTGTTTTTAGTTCTACTTAAAGCAGTTATTAGGTTTTCTGTGGCTTCCTGAGTAGATAGATTTCCCTGAAGCTTTCTAATAGAAATGATGGTATTCAGTTCATCTTCACTTAATAATAGATCTTCCCTTCTTGTTCCAGATTTATTTATGTCGATAGCTGGGAAAACTCTTCTTTCCTGAAGTCTTCTATCTAAGTGTACTTCCATATTTCCCGTTCCCTTAAATTCTTCAAAAATCACTTCATCCATACGGCTTCCTGTGTCAATTAAAGCAGTTGCCAGTATTGTTAAACTTCCGCCTTCTTCAATGTTTCTGGCTGCACCGAAAAATTTCTTTGGTTGAATCAATGCTCCAGGATCAAGGCCTCCAGATAATGTTCTTCCTGTTGGGGAAATGGTTAGATTATATGCCCTGGCAAGTCTTGTAATGCTGTCTAAAAGAATAACAACATCCTTCTTCATCTCAACTAATCTTTTAGCTCTTTCTAAAACAAGTTCAGCTACACCTGTATGATTGTTGGGTTCTTCATCAAAGGTAGAATAAACAACTTCACCTTTAATTGATCTTTGCATATCTGTAACTTCCTCAGGTCTTTCATCAATCAGAAGTACAATAAGCTCTACATCAGGATGATTGGTGGTAATAGCATTTGCTATTTTCTTTAACAATACTGTTTTACCTGCCTTTGGAGGAGCTACAATCATTCCTCTTTGTCCTCTTCCTAAAGGTGCCAGCAGATCAATAAGTCTTGTAGCTAAATCATTACCAGTAGTTTCTAGGCTAAGTCTTTTATTAGGGTAAATGGGTGTTAAGTTTTCAAAGGATTTTCTCCTTGCTATATTTTCTGGCTGCACTCCATTTATTTCCTGAAGATAAAGAAGGGCTTTATATTTTTCACCTTCCTTTGGGAATCTTGCTTTACCCTTTACCTTATCTCCAGTTCTTAAGCCAAATTTTCTTATCTGAGAAGGAGACACATATATATCCCTTGTACCCTGTTGGTAATTGTCAAGTCTTAAAAAACCATAGGACTGATTTGTTATATGTTCAAAGATACCTTCTACTGTGTCAGAATCCTGCAGAAGTTCCTGTATTTTTTCTCTCTTTTCAACATCAATATCATGCAGTTTAAAACTCTCTACCGGCTTTACAATTTCTTCTACTTCCTCAATCTCTTTTTCAACTTCTTCAAGAATTTCCGTTGGAAGTTCTTCCTGAATATCCTCAGAATGCTCACTTTTTTCCTGTATTTTTAATATTTCTTCAACAAGCTCACTTTTCCTGTATTTAGTCACGGATTTAATGCCGAAGTTTTTTCCTATCTCCCTTAATTCTTCAAGGGTTTTTGTTTTCAGTTCTTCAAAGTTCATACTACACCTCCATGTGTATAAAACACATATGTTTCTTCAAAAGTAATTTATGTAAATTTAAAATTTTTAAGAAATTAATCCAGAACACTGAACAATTTATTTGAATTCTGATTTTTGTTTAATGTGTGGAAATTGAAAAATGGATGATAAAAATTTGAATTTGGAGAAATACTCGAATAGGATTCCTTATTTATTTTATATCTAAAGCTTATAAATGTAAAGCTTTAAAGGAAGAAAGTGATTTCATTATATATAACAATTTTGTAAATAAAAAACCCGAAAAAATTCGGGCTTTTTAAGGATTATCTTTTGTTTTTCTTTAAATTATGAATTGTATTAATAAACCTTATAGTTCCAGTTTTTGCTCTCATAACAACTGATTGGGTTTTAGCCATATCTTTCTGAAGATAAACCACACCCTTTAAAAGATCTCCATCTGAAACACCTGTAGCTGCAAAGTATACCTCATCACCTTTTACTATATCATCCAGCATTAAAACTTTATCACAGTCATCAATACCCATTTCCTTACATCTTTTTCTTTCTTCATCATTTAAAGGATACAGTTTACCCTGCATATCACCACCAAGACATTTTATTGCAGCAGCTGCAATAACTCCCTCTGGTGCACCACCTATTCCGACCATTATATCAACACCTGTATCTTCAAATCCAGTTGCTATTGCAGATGCAATATCTCCATCTGTTATAAGCTTCATTCTTGCCCCAACTTTTCTAACTTCATCCATAAGGCCTTGATGTCTTTCACGATCAAGCATAATAACCGTTACATCCTCTACACTTTTCCCAAGGGCAGCAGCAACCCTTTTTATATTTTCACTTAGTGGAGCATTTATGTCAACACAGCCAGCAGCCTTAGGACCAACTGCTATTTTATTCATATACATATCTGGTGCATGAAGTAAACATCCTTTTTTTGCGACAGCAACAACAGCTAATGCATTTGGAAGACCTCTGGCAACGAGATTTGTACCATCAAGAGGATCTACTGCTATATCTACTTCAATGGAATTTTCGTCCCCACATCCTACTTTTTCACCAATATATAACATAGGTGCTTCATCTAATTCACCTTCACCGATAACCACTGTACCTCTTATGTTTAATGCATCAAACATTCTTCTCATTCCGTCTACTGCTTCCTGGTCAGCTGCATTTTTATCTCCTCTTCCCATTAACTTAGCAGAGCCAAGTGCAGCTGCTTCTGTTACTCTAACAAGACCTAATGCAAGATCCTTATCCATTTTTATTTTCCTCCCATAAACAGAACTAAAATATATTTATTAAAAACTCAATACTATTATAACTACTTTTTTTAAAAAAAGTCAATTAATATTACTCATTTTTTGTTAATTGTGCTATATTATTTTATTTAATTTTCAAAAATATCATACATTAGTCACCTTCATAATATTCAAAGCATTAAGTCTATTAAGTTTTTTATAAAAAATAAAAGTCGGGTTTCCCCGACTTCATTATTTCTTAGGAACTTTTTCCCAATCTTTTAAGAATTTTTCTATACCAATATCCGTTAACGCATGCTTTGTCATCTGTTTTAATACATTAAATGGTATAGTTGCAATATGTGAGCCAGCAAGAGCTGCCTCAACAGCATGCATAGGATGTCTTACACTTGCAGCAATGATTTCAGTTTCTATTCCGTAGTTATCAAAGATTGTAACTATTTCACGTATCAGATTCATGCCTTCCATTCCAATATCATCAAGTCTTCCAAGGAATGGGCTTACATAAGTTGCCCCTGCCTTGGCTGCTAAAAGTGCCTGGGCAGATGAAAAAATTAAAGTAACATTAGTCTTTATTCCCTCGGAACTTAAAATTTTAACAGCCTTTAATCCTTCTATGGTCATTGGGATTTTAATTACGATGTTTTTATGAATTTTAGCAAGTTCCCTTGCTTCTTTCACCATTCCTTCATGCTCTAAACTTATTACCTCAGCACTGATAGGTCCATCCACTATAGAAGTTATCTCTTTAACAACCTCAACAAAGTCCCTTCCTTCCTTTGCAATAAGAGATGGATTCGTAGTAACTCCACTTAAAATTCCCCAACTCTCTGCTTCTCTAATCTCATCAACATTTGCAGTATCAATAAAAATCTTCACCCTAGAAACCTCCTAATTTAAAATTTTTCATTATCATTTTACAACTCTTGATGGTCTTTCTTCAACTATTCCTAAATATTTTAATAACTGATACATATCTTCCATATAACGTGTTACGATATCTTCAACAAACTTTTCTTTCCCCAAAAAGGCTATCTCCATTCCAATCAATGGACAGCTAATTATAGTTACAGGCCTTTCTATTATATCCTTAAGCCTATATTTATATGCATGTGTCTTTTCACATGCTATACAATCTATTTCGATTAAAAGCTCATTGTTTATTATCTGTATTTTTAATAACTTGCTGCCACAATCACATCTGAAACTTGTTGCAGTTTTTAATTTAAAAAAATCTAAATTTATTATACTGAATTTACCGCATTCACTACACTTAACGGCTATTTTACTGGAAGCGTTAAAAATCATAAGCTCACCTCCTAATAATAATTATTCTCTATCAAGTTCTAAAATCCTTTTTAATTTTGATAATTTTACTTAATATTTATGTCAAAAAAAGAAGGATTTTATATTATTTCGAAGAATAATAATATTAAGAAATATCAAATTAATAGGGGGTAATTATCGTGCCAGTAAATGAAAAAGTAATGATCAGATTAAGAATGTCAAGTCATGACGCACATTACGGTGGAAACCTTGTTGATGGTGCAAGAATGCTTCAGTTATTTGGAGACGTTGCAACTGAACTTTTAATCCGCCATGATGGTGATGAAGGTTTATTCAGGGCTTACGACAAAGTTGAATTTTTAGCTCCTGTATTTGCAGGGGACTACATCGAAGCCGTAGGGGAAATTGTTGAGGTTGGTAATACTTCAAGAAAAATGGTCTTTGAAGCTAGAAAGGTTATAGCACCAGTTCCAGGAAGTGATTCAGCTTGTGATGTGCTGCCAGAACCTATTGTTGTGTGCAGAGCTTCAGGAACCTGCGTTACACCAAAGGATAAACAAAGATACAACAAATAGGAGGTTATTATGGAAAAGTTAATTATCACATGTGCTTTAACAGGTGCAGAAGTTACAAAAAAACAAAGTCCTCATGTGCCTTATACCCCAGAAGAAATGGCGCAGTCTGCATATGAAGCTTATTCAGCTGGAGCTTCAATTTTACACGTACATGTAAGACGTGATGATGGTACACCAACTCAGGACAAAAACAGGTTTAAGGAAGTTATTGATGCTATAAGGGCAAAATGTCCCGATGCAATTATTCAGGTTTCAACAGGTGGTGCTGTTGGGATGTCTGATGAAGAAAGACTTCAGCCAGTTGAATTGTATCCAGAAATGGCAACTTTAGATGCTGGAACAATAAACTTTGGTGATGAAATATTTGTTAACAGCTGGCCATCTCTAGTTAACTTTGCAACAAAGATGAAGGCTAATAATGTTAAACCTGAAATCGAAGTATTCGATAGAGGTATGATAGAAAATGCTGTAAGGCTGCATAAAATGGGCTTAATAGATGGCCCAATGCATTTTGACTTTGTCCTTGGAGTTCCTGGTGGAATGCCTGCAACTATGGAAGATTTACTTCATATGGTTCGTTCAATACCTGCTGGCTCAACCTGGACAGTTGCAGGTATAGGCCGTTTCCAGACTCCTATGGCCGCTGCTGCCATAATTATGGGAGGACATGCAAGGGTTGGTCTTGAGGATAATATATATTATTCTAAAGGTGTTTTAGCAACAAATGGCCAGCTTGTAGAAAGGGTTGCACGTCTTGCTAAGGAACTTGGACGTGAGATTGCAACACCCGATGAAGCAAGAGCTATATTAAATATAAAGAGGTAACAACAAGGGAGAGTTTCACTCTCCCTATTTAACTGTTTTATTAGTTATTTTTTTAGCAGGCATCTCCAGCTCTAAATACCTGTTGTTTTTTGCTGCCACTTCTCTTGAGAATGAGGCAGTTTCTTCTCCAAATTCAAAATCCATCTTCCCATCATATCTAATCTGATCTTTATTTTTACCCATAATAACACCTCCGTAACTTAGTTTCTTCACATCTTCAAAATATTATGCTATTGTTATTTATTTTTATGTATATATATGAATATCATGGAAAAAATTCAAATATTATTAAAATAAGGATTCTAAAGCCCTAAATTTATTATCCCATGGAGGTGTGTTATGGAAAAATGTATTTACTGTGGGTCAACAAACCTTGAAAAGGATGTAACTGTTGAAACATCCTTAAGGGGCAGTATATGTGGACTTAAATATAACTCCGGATTATTACCTGAACACGAAACTCTTCATGCAGAACTTTGTAAAGATTGTGGAAGTGTAAGGCTTTATATAAAAGATACTGAACATAATTGGATATGATTTTTAAATTCAACATAAAGGCCGAAAAGTTTTAGCATCACTACTTCAACTGAGTTCTGCTAAACTTTTCAGCCAGATTTTTATCTTTATTAACTATTTATCTTCCAAGGATGCCTTCACAAAATCCCTGAACAGAGGATGTGCCTTATTTGGTCTTGATTTAAATTCTGGATGGAATTGTACCCCTACGAACCATTTATGTTCAGGAATTTCAACTATTTCAACCAGCCTATCATCAGGTGATGTTCCTGATAAAATCAGTCCTTTTTCTGTTATCTGAGTTCTAAATTCATTATTAAATTCATATCTGTGTCTATGTCTTTCATATATAACTTCATCAGCATATGCTTTATATGCCTTTGAATTTTCTTTAAGCTTACATGGATATAAGCCTAATCTCATAGTTCCGCCCTTTTCATCTATATTTCTCTGGTCCGGCATAAGATCGATAACTGGATATTTCGTATCTGGATTAATTTCTGAACTATTGGCTCCTTCAAGACCAGCAACATGTCTTGAAAACTCAACAACAGCCAGCTGCATACCAAGACATATCCCTAAAAATGGAATATTGTTTTCTCTGGCATATTTTATGGCAAGAATCTTTCCCTCAATTCCTCTGTCTCCAAATCCTCCAGGTACAAGTATTCCCTCTGCTTCTTTTAATATTTCCTTATAGTTGTTCTCATCCATATCACAAGCATTTATCCAATCTATTTCCACTTCACAGTTATTTGCAATTCCAGCATGTCTAAGGGCTTCAGCTACTGACAAATACGCATCTTTCAGCTCTACATATTTTCCAACTAAAGCTATTTTTGTTCTTTTATTTACGTTCTTAAGTGTATTTACCATATCAGTCCATTCAGTTAAATCTGCTTCTTTACAATCAATGTTAAGTTTCTTTACAATTAAGGCATCTAAACCTTCGTTATGCAGCAGTAAAGGAACTTCATAAAGGGTTTCAGCATCTAAATTCTGTATAACAGAATCTCCATCAACATTACAGAAAAGCCCTATCTTATCCTTTGTTTCTGCTGAAAGTGGCTTTTCTGAACGGCATACAATCACATCTGGCTGTATGCCTATACTTCTTAATTCCTTAACAGAATGCTGAGTAGGTTTTGTTTTAAGTTCTCCTGACATTCCAAGATAAGGAAGCAAGGTTACATGTATGAAGCAGACATTCTCTCTACCTACTTCATATTTTATTTGTCTAATTGCCTCTAAAAAAGGAAGACTCTCTATATCTCCAACTGTTCCTCCGATTTCCGTGATAACCACGTCAACATCTCTTTCCTTTGCTACCCTGTAAACTCTTTGTTTAATTTCATTTGTAATATGGGGAACTACCTGTACTGTTCCACCAAGATACTCACCTTTTCTTTCCTTTGTTATAACTGACCAATATACTTTTCCTGCAGTAACATTGCTGTTAATCGAAAGATTTTCGTCTATAAATCTTTCATAATGTCCAAGGTCTAAATCTGTTTCTGCACCATCATCAGTTACAAAAACTTCTCCATGCTGATATGGACTCATGGTACCTGGATCTATATTAATATATGGATCGAACTTCTGTATGGATACCTTAAGTCCTCTGGATTTTAAAAGTCTGCCTAATGATGCAGCTGTTATCCCCTTCCCTAGTGATGAAGCCACACCGCCTGTAACAAATACATATTTCGTTGCCATGTTTCTCCTCCTTACCGAACATTTTTTAATAACATTTTTCTATTTTACCCTTTAATAAACGATATATCAATAATTAATTTTGCAAAAATCTATTAACTTTTTTATGACTTTAATTTTCCCCAAAATTCAAATAAAAAACTTTCGAGAAGGTTGTTTCCCAAAAGTTTTTTCAAATTTACTAAATTCTATTCATATTTTAAAACATATACCTTTGTTTCACCAGTATTTAAATCTTCCTTTTTTATCTCCATAACTTGTGAATTTACAGAATTAACATTATGAACCTTCTCTAAAAATCCTTCTACAGAATCAAGGTTAAACTTTAATGCAGGTGTTTTATAATGCATTGGTATGACGATTGACGGTTTTAATTGATTTACAACCTCAACTGCCTCTTCAGAATTTATAGTGTAAACTCCTCCTACTGGTATCAGTAAGACATCAACCTTACCTATCATATTAATCTGACTTTGAGTCAAAACATGACCTAAATCACCTAAATGACATACCCTTATTCCATCAACTTCCATGACATAAACGATGTTATCCCCTCTTTTAGTACCTCCCATTTCATCATGATACGTATGTATGCCGGTTATAGATATATCTTTAACATTGAAAATTCCTACCTTCTTTATTACTTCAAAATTACCCTTAACACAATCAATAAAATTATGGTCATAATGTCCATGACTCGTTGTGACAATATCACATTCAACAACAGGCAGTTTATATCCAACGTTATCATCAAAAGGATCTGTTACTATTCTTATGCCTTTATCTGATTTTATTTTAAAACACGAATGACCTAACCACTTAATTTTCATAAAACCCCTCCGAAACTCATTTGATATGTTTTTTTATTTATATTAACTTATTAACAACATTATGCTTATTTTTCTATTTTTTATGCAATCTGAAATTTTATTTATAATATTTATAAATTCTTCTTTTCTTCTGCTTTTCTACGTTATCCTTCAAAAATAACAACTTTTCCCTTATCTTTATAATATCCGCATTCAGACCTCTCTTAATTTATTCATTATAAAATTATTATGACCTTCTAATACCAATGACATACTAAACAATCTGTAAAAATAAGGGCTGTCGCATCAGCATCTTTAAACTGCTAATGTTACAGCCCCTTTATCATATTATTTTATTCCTCTTTTAGCCATCTCCTGTACTATAAATGAAGCAACGTCATCAGCGTATGTTCCTGAGCCAAAACCTGCGTCATATCCTAATTCCTTTGCCAATTCATGGCTTATTCTTGGACCTCCTGCAACTAAAACTACCTTATCTCTAAGTCCCTCTGCCTCTACTATTTCAACTAATTCTGTCATGTTTGGAATGTGTACGTTCTTCTGTGTTACAACCTGTGATACTATTATTGCATCTGCATTTAGCTCTATAGCCTTTGCTACAAGTTCTTCATTTGGTACCTGGCTTCCCATGTTTACTGCCTCAATCATCTGGTATCTTTCAAGACCGTAATGTCCAGCAAATCCCTTCATGTTCATTATTGCATCTATACCAACTGTATGTGCATCAGTTCCAGTACAAGCTCCAACAACAACAATCTTACGACCAATGTTCTTTCTAATAAACTCATCTGTTTCTTCCATTGACATTGTATTAGTTTCAACCTTAGGAACAACTATCTTTGTTGAGTCAACAGAATGAACACATGAACCATATACAACGAAAAATGTATATCCAACTCCCATATCCATCATATGGGTTACGTTTGGTTCTTCAATTCCCATCTTCATTGCAAGCTGTCTTGCTGCTTCCTTTGCTTCATCACCTATTGGTAATGGCAGTGTAAAGGATAACTGAACCTTTCCATCGTTCATTGTATCTCCGTAAGCTTTAACCTTTGTAGGATCAAAGGTTTTGTCAAATTCTTTATTCTCAGTTGAATATAATCCACCACTCATTATCTGTCACCTCCAAGCATTAGAGGAATAAATGGGTTAAAGTATTCTGCATCCTTTGTAAATACTCCATCAAGACCCTTTCCTCCAGTTCTTGATCTTTTTACATCACCAAATTTACCCTGTTCGATAGTTGAGAAAAGTCCTTCTCTTTCTATTTCTTCAAGTAAATCCACAGCCTTAGATAAAACTTCCTTTGCTCTGTTTACTATTATTCCATCTTTCTTAAATTCAACTTCATCTCCAATTGATTTCATGTTATTAAATACATATCTTGCATTTTCAATTGAAAGTGCTCTTTCTGATATAAATGGTGTATGAATTGCTTCTGACATCATTCCAAGTAATTGGATTCCTTGGTTTGTCCAGATTGAAATAGCATTAAATAAAGCATCCTGTATATGCCCTCTAAAAATATTTCCTGTCATAAACTTAGTTGGAGGCATATATTTTAAAGGCGCCTTAGGGAATATCTCCCTTGCCATTTGTGCCTGGGCAAGCTCTAATAAAAATCCATTTTCAAGTGATGGATCCATTTCAAAGGCATGACCAAGACCCATTTGTTCTTCAGGAAGTCCTGCCTTTAAAGCAAACTGCTCATTTATGAACTGTGATGCTAAAACTGTATGTGCAGCCTCTACTGCATCTGCAGTTGTTAGATAGTTGTCCTCTCCAGTGTTTATAATAACCCCTGCATATCCGTTGATAACCCTTGAGAAGAACTGATCAACCAGTGTTCTTTGCATGTTAATATCTCTGAACAATATTCCATATAATGCATCGTTCAGCATAACATCAAGTCTTTCCATTGCTCCCATAGCTGCTATTTCAGGCATACAAAGCCCTGAGCAATAGTTACACAATCTTATATATCTTCCAAGTTCCTGACCTACCTCATCAAGTGCCTTTCTCATTATTCTAAAGTTTTCCTGAGTAGCATATGTTCCACCAAATCCTTCTGTTGTAGCTCCATATGGAACATAGTCAAGTAAGCTTTGTCCTGTTGTTCTGATAACAGCAATAACATCTGCTCCCTGTCTTGCGGCTGATTGTGCCTGGATTACGTCTTCATATATATTACCAGTTGCAACTATTACGTATAAATATGGCTTTGGACCTTCTCCAATATTTTTTATAAAATCTTCTCTATATTTTCTATTATTTTTTATTCTTTCTACTGTTGGAATTGCAAGTTCCTGAGCCTTTGCAGCAACCTCTTCCATTGGTTTTTCAGGTAATCTGCAGATATCTATTTCTCCCCTTGCTACACCCTCTGCAATTTCCTGTGGGGTAAGACCTGTATTAATTACAGCATTTGCAATATAATAAGCGATTCCCTTTGTTAAACCACCAGCGTTTTTAACATGTTCAACTATTACGTTTGGAAGTGGTACCCCAGCATCGTCCACTCCATCTATACCATAAAGTCTTGCAATAGTTCTTTCAACAGCCACTGTTGAATGTACATCAATGAATTTCTGTGTATCCTCTGCTATTCTTCTAGCTGCTTCTCTACCTCTGTTTATGAGGTTCTGATCCAGATTTAATTTACTCATTGACATCCTCACTTCCTTCCTTTAATATTTCTTCAGCATTCTTTAAAACTATTTCATTTAATCCCATAAGCCTTGCTATGTTTATTGCATCCTTTGGAACAGAATATTCCCCCTCTATTCTCTCCAACCTGTAATCCATATTATCCAGGATTAAATCAATGCCCTTTTCTTTTATTTCATTGTTATTTAATAAGCCTTTGAAATCCATATTTTTCAAACCAATAACCCTTAAATGTTCAATGCCCTTCTCCCTTGTTATTCCATCAAAATGGGTTGTAAAAAGTGTTAAGGCATTCTTATCCTTTAGATATCTGACTATTGCTCTTGAAATTGCATATCCTTCCTCTGGATTGGTTCCCCTTGCCAGCTCATCAACTAATATCAGTCCTCTTTTTTCACTGTAATTTAAAATTTCCTTCATTCCTGATATTTCAGAGCCAAAGGTTGACAATCCTGTATCAATAGACTGCATATCCCCTATTGAAAAATATATATAGTCAAAAAGACAAGTTCTGAATTCCTCTGCAGGAACAAATAATCCATATTGTGTCATAGCTGCCAGAATTCCAGCCACCTTAAGATTAACAGTTTTTCCACCCATATTAGCACCAGTTATTACAGTTACTCCTCTTCTTATGGAAAAACTAACAGGTACAAATCCCTTGCCCTTATCCTTCAGCAATCTCTCCAGTTTTATATGCCGACCATTTGATACTTTTATTTCTTCTCGGTCTGATATTATTGGTTTTATACCATTTATCTGCTTAGCAAACTTTGCCTTTGATAGAGAATAGTCGAAATATGCTATCTTTGAAATTATGTTATTTAAAATATTTATATTCTCTGCTATCTTTTCTGTTAAATTTCTTCTTATTCCGAATTCCTCTCTATCCTCAAGAATCTTTATTTCCTCAAGTTTATCTGATATTTCATTAAGTTTTTCATTACTTTTAACTTTAAAGGTTGTCATCAAAATTGTTGAAGATTCCTGGGATAAATAAGGACAACTAATTGCCTTATTAAACCTCTCAGTATCTGTTTTTAAAATATTTATTTCACCATTAAGTTTCAGCTTACCCCCTATAAAAGCTTCAACCTGTGAAATAATTTCTTTTCTTTCTAATTCATACTCTCTTTGTAATTTTCGCTTTTCTTCACGAAATCTTTTTAAACTATCTGAGTAATTATCATAAATATAGAAAGTTCTGCTCTCTGTACCTTCAGGGTCAAGTAAACTCTCTAAATCCTGTGCCCTTGACAGTTTCAATTTTTCTGAGATATTTTCAATTCTCTGCTGAATTAAAGATATGTCTTTAATTGAAAAAAGAAAATTCTTTATCTCAAAAAATTCTACTTCTTCTAAAACTATGTTATTTTCTGCCCTTTTCAGTGAGCCACGGATTTCCTTAATATTTCTGAGAATAGATTTTATTTCTCTAAACTCCTGCTGATACTTGTCAGTAAGGTCTATAAGTCCTTCAATCTCATCCAATTCTCTTTTTAAGTCTTCCTCTTCACCTATCAAATAAGGTCTGCTCTCTGATTTTAATTGTATGCCATAGGGGGTTTTTGGTGAAATCATAGAAAATATATAATCCATTTCAAGACTTTTAAAGGTGTGTTTATTCATGAATTCCATCTAAAAACCTCCCTGCATACAATCATACACATCAATAGGATAAAGCTCATCCTTCATAGCCTTTAGAAAAAGCTCCGGTTCAAAAAAATAGCCATCTGGTGAATAGGGATTTACAGTTACAGCCATTAGATTTATAGGCTCCATAACATAAATCTCTCCACCATTTCTCTCAAATATTTTATAATCCATTGGTTCAACGAATATTTTAGTTCCGTCCTTTACTACGATTTTAATTTTTTTGTATCTTACAAGCTGCTGCATTCCTCTTAAAAAGCTGCCCATCAATGTTCCTGGTATCACTATAAATTCATAGTCTTCCTTCACTTGACATATGATATCATCTGCTATTCCTAATACCGTTTTATAGCTGGTATTGATGATATTTTTATCCTTATCAATAAAGGCAACCTGTGAGGAGGTGGCGGCCTCCTCACACAATGCCAGTATATCCTTTTCAACCTGTGGAAGTGTTAACATTTTGACGGTATGTTTTGTTCTTTCTATTACCATATCCATACTTCTTGAAACCACAGCACCTGTCGCAAGAATGGCGGCATCTGCAACAGCAGGTGAAGCCTGAGTTTTTCTATTTAATGCTCCGTCAATTAAAACTGTATCTGCTCCCAGTTCTAACATAAAATCTGAGACTTTTTTAATTTCCGTTGAGCTGTCAGGCCCGGCAATTTCAACATATCCCTCATCCATTATTTCGCATACAACAATTCTTCCCATGGCAGTGTGAAGATTTGTTACATCAATAATTTCAAAGGAAGCTGTACTCTTTACCAGACATCCCTCTGCTGTAGCTAAGAAAGTACCTTTTTTAACATATATTGGCGGTTTTTCAGTGTCAGTTACTATATCCTTTCTTTCTCCATCTCTTCCGATGGATGTGATACCCAGTCTTATTGAATTATTATCTGCAATATTTATCAACTCATTAAGTGTGACGGTCTTTCCTGCATTTTTGCTTGTACCTATTATAGCTATTTTTTTGTACTGTTTTAGTATTTCTGTAAAATTCATTACTGCACCTTCTATTATCTAAATCCCAGTCTTAAGTTATTCCTTTACAGATTGGATTTATTCATGATGATTCTTTGCTGCTCTTTCTCTTCTTTCTAATATATTAGGTTCAAAATTTAGTGTTTCCGTTTCTAAAAGCTGTGATACCCCAGTTGTCTTTTTTCTATTTTCTTTACATGTTCTGCAGTTACATTCTTCTTCTGCATGTTGTGGTTCTGTGTATGTTGTAATTACACCTTCGAAATTTCTTAACACAACTTTCTTTGGTGATTGGCTTATGATGTACTGTGGCATTACTGGTGTCTTTCCACCGCCTCCTGGAGCATCAACAACGAAGGTTGGAACACAGAAACCTGAAGTGTGTCCTCTTAAGCCCTCTATTATTTCTATACCCTTTGAAACCTTTGTTCTAAAATGCTCAATACCCTGTGAAAGGTCACATTGATATAGATAATATGGTCTAACCCTCATTTTAACAAGTTCATGTACTAAATCTCTTTGAATGAACACACAGTCATTAACTCCTCTTAAAAGAACTGATTGGTTTCCAAGCGGAATACCTGCATCTGCTAGAAGTTTACATGCCTTCTTTGATGCTTCAGTTATTTCATTTGGATGGTTAAAGTGAGTATTAAGCCAGATTGGATGATATTTCTTAAGCATATTAACAAGCTCTGGTGTAATTCTCATTGGGTTAACTACTGGAGTTCTTGAACCAATTCTAACTATTTCAACATGTGGTATCTCTCTAAGTTTTTTAATGATATATTCTAAAACATCATCATCAACTAATAAAGCATCTCCTCCTGATAATAAAACGTCTCTAACCTGAGGAGTGTTTCTGATGTATTCTATAGCCTTATCTATCCTTTCCATTGGCATTGAACCGTCTGTATGTCCTGCAAATCTTCTCCTTGTACAGTGTCTGCAGTACATAGCACACATATCTGTTATTAAAAGAAGCACTCTGTCTGGATATCTATGTGTAAGTCCTGGAACTGGTGAATCTCCATCTTCATGTAGAGGGTCTGCCATATCTGCATCTGAGAAATTAAGCTCTGCTATTGTTGGAACAGCTTGTTTTCTAACTGGGCAGTTTGGATCGTTAGGATCCATTAAAGTTGCATAATATGGAGTTATTCCCATTCTTAAAGTTTTAAGTACCTTATCAATTGCATTTTCTTCTTCTGGAGTTAGGTTAATTACCTTTTTTAAATCTTCTACATTTGTTATTCTGTTTCTAGTCTGCCATTTCCAATCATTCCACTGTTCATCAGTTACATCTTTCCAAAGTTCAATTTCTTTAAAGTTTCTCATCGTTTTTCCCCCCATTAAAATTCATTAGGCATATACTTCTTCAAATATTTTTCTTAGTGTTTCATTTTCCCTTAGAACTTGTAGAGTTATTTCAGCATGTCCCTTAGTATAACCATTTCCTATAATCATATTTACATCTTTACCAACACCCTCTGCTCCTAAAGCTGCCTTTGTAAAGCTTGTAGCCATACTGAATAAATAAACTGTTCCATCATCTCTCACTGGTAGTATTGATGCCATTTCTGTGTTTGGAACATTAACAACGTTTATTGATATATCAACATATCTTCCCCCAGTTGCTTCTAATACTTTGTTTAAAACATCAACTGGCTGAGTTGCATCTCCTTCGATAACTATATCGCAGAAACCTGTTTGTTTTAATCTTTCTGCTTCTTTACCTGCTCTTACAAAGCCTATAACTTTACCTGTAACTCCTGCCCTTTTCTTAGCTTCATAGCAGCAAAGCATTCCGCTCTTTCCTGCCGCACCAAGTATAAGTACATAATCTCCTGGTTTTACCAGTTTAGCTGTCTGGGCAGGTGCACCTGCAACATCTAGTGCAGCTAAAGCAAGTTTTTCAGGCATATCTGAAGGTAATTTTGCATAAATACCACTTTCAAATAAAATAGCCTTTCCTTCAATATCAACCTGGTCTATGTCCTTTTTAATATTTAGAATTTTATCTATTCTTAAAGGAGTTAAAGAAAGTGAAACTAGTGTTGCTATTTTATCTCCTACTTTTAAATCTATTTTTCCTTCTAAGGCTGGACCTATTTTCTCAATAACCCCTATTAACATACCACCTGATCCTGTAACTGGATTTTGATGTTTTCCTCTATCTCTTACAATTCCCATCATTATCTCTGCTATTTTAGCCTCATCTCCACCTGCTTGTTCCTCAATCTGAGTGAAGCTGGCAGAGTCAATATTAAGTGTCTTTACGTCAATTAATATTTCATTGTCGTAAATCTCCATGCTATTATCAATTTTTACTGCCGTTTGTGGTAGTACTCCAATTGGCTCAATTACCCTATGTGTTCCGTATGGACATCCTTTTTTCATGAATGATTCCTCCCTATCAAAAATTTTTTTGCTACGTTTTTCGACGCTAATATATAAAGCAAGAATCATGCCAACTTTCTAAATTGTAGAAAATTTATTTATTTTTTGTTTTGAATTTTTCATAATTAAATTAAAGGTTCTGAATATTCTAGCTTGTATAAAAATAAGCGTTTTACCAAATATAAAAAATCCTGTAATTTTGAACAGGATTTTTTATCTCTTAGATTGATTTCGCCTAATTTTCGGCACTATAATTTTATATTAAATCTCTTCATTCTATATTGAAGTGTCTGTCTTGGTATTTTTAAATATTCTGCTGTTTTTGAAATATTATAGTCCATCAGTTTCAATGTTTCGCAAATTATTCTTTTTTCTGTTTCATCTAATATCTCATTAAGTGATTTGTTTTTGTCTTCCCTTATATACTCCGGTAAATCACTTAATTCTATATATTCACTTTCCTTAAGATTTATTATTCCTTCCAGTACATGTTCCAATTCTCTTATGTTTCCCGGCCAATCATACTCAAGTAATTTTTCCATTGCTTCCCTTGAAATACCTTTAATTTTAGCATTTAACTTTCTATTATACTTTTCTATAAAATGTTGAACCATAATTGGAATATCTGATTTTCTATTCTTAAGCTCTGGGATAGTCAGACTTATTACATTTAATCTATAATATAAATCCATCCTTATAACCTGATTTTTTACACATTTTTGTGGTTCACTGTTTACAGATGCTATTATCCTGACATCTACATTTTTTTCTTTAGTATCCCCTACTCTTCTTACCTTTCCATCCTCAAGAACTCTAAGAAGCTTTGCCTGTAAATCCATAGGCATGGAGTTAAGCTCATCAAGATAAAGGGTTCCTCCATCCGCCAGCTCAAATAAACCAGGCCTATCCTCTGAGCCAGTAAAGCTTCCTTTTACAGTACCAAATAAAATCCCTTCCAGTAGTGTTGAGGGAAGAGCAGCGCAGTTTTGCGCTATAAAGGGTTTATTTTTTCGACTGCTGGAATTATGTATAGCCTGTACAAATAATTCCTTACCTGTCCCTGTTTCCCCATAAATCAGCACTGGTGAAGATGAAGCAGCTGCCTTTAACGCATATGCCTTAAGTCTTAACATTACGTCGCTCTGTCCAATGATATCCATGAAGGTATACAGTTTAGATTTGTTGGAATTTAATGTATTGGAAGGTGTATATTTCTTCTGTGGTTCAATTTTTTCCCTTTCAATATCTAGAAGCTCGTTTCTAAGTTCAACCAGCTCCTCAGATAGCTTTCGCATTTCAGTTATATCCCTTGATATTTCAAGAGCAGCTGTAATCTTTTTGTTCTTTTTTATTGGAATTGTTGAATTAATTGTTGTTATACTTTCACCTTTATAATTTTTAAAGCTTTGAAAATTCCCTATTATTGCTTCTCCACTATTTAATACTTTTAATAGTGTACTGGTTTTCTCTGATAATGATGGATAAACCTCAAGAATATGTCTTCCTATGGCAGTGTTTCTATCTATATTATCTACTTTAGCTGCCTTTTGATTGCAGAAAACTATTTTACCGTTAGTATCAATTACAGTAATTCCTTCATCAAGGTAGTTTAAAATCTCAAGTATATTTTCATCAAACACAACCTTCACCCCACTTGCCTGTTTTTCGGCGATATATGCAAAATTTTCTGCATATTTTTATGATATCTTATTTTCTTATGTTATTCAATGGAGAAATATAAGATGTTAATCTCCTAATTAATCAATGTGTTAATGTAAATATCTGTCATTTGCTTTAGGAGTTAAAGTAACTTAAAGCAAAGCCCAAAATGTGCTTAAAGCAAGTTTAACTATTTACTTTAAGAGGTTTAAGTAACTGCTTTAACTTCTTTAAGTGAAGGTAAAGCAGTTAAAGTTAATCCTTAAATCAAAAAGCCTGATATCTATCTAGTCATTAATATTTATTGTAACCAGATAGATTGCAGGCTTTAATTTAAAATTTAATTTAAGTATTTTTCCATAATATATGAATTGCAATTAATTGTCTAAGTGTTTAATATTAAGCTCCAGACTATTTTCAATGGGATAAAGTCCAATTGCCTCCATTTTATACTTAAGTTCTACCCTTCCTCCATTTTCATTAACATCTATGTGAACCTTATCTGGGCTTACCTTTACTTCTAAAGCCCCATAGGGTGTACTGTAAAAACTTACATGTTCAATTCCCTTTTTAAAATAAAGTTCAGAGTTGGTTGTCCCTTGTCTTAAAATGGTTAAGGCATCTTCTTTTATTTTCAAAGTAGTACGGGTACCTCCATACCAGATATCTCTGTTTCATCGTAAACTGCGTAAAACTCGTTGCCTTCTTTATAATATTCGCCTTCTGTTATAAGTTCTATCTCCTCAGGCTTGTCATCTATTAGCTGAAGTGTTTTAACAGAAATTAAAACCCTTTTCCCCATTCCATCTCCTCCTTCCATAAATTAAATCATCCTTATGTTTATATTAAAAATTGAACTATATCCTCATCCTTTGCTGGCTTAACCTTTAATATATTATAAGTTTTATCTGAATTTTGTTTGTATTTTATCTCCAGCTCATCCTGATCTTTACCTTTACTATATCTTCCGCATATTCTTCCTGCAAGAAGAATATCTTCTTCTTCAGGACTTCCTTGAAGGATTACCATAGAGCCAGTGAAATCCTTAGCTATAAATACATAATCATTTTTATTTATAAGTGGTTTAATGATTTCAGCCTCACTCTGTTCCCTGGTTGATATAACCTTTGCCCTTTCACTTACTCTAAAATGTCTTCCATATCTTAAAATTTCCACGTCCTGTGGCTTTGCATCCTTGTTATGCATCAATAAATCCTTAAGTCTATTAGAAAAATTAGGTTCTGTAAGTTTGCACCCTCCTGCTGGTGATGGGTATTCCTCTATTCCCCAAGCCTTAGCAAGCTCCATCTGCCTTTTTCTGGACCTACCGCTTATTGACTCTAATTTTTCCCTGTCAACTAAACCCTCTAATTCCATCTTTGTTGGTTCAAGATTCTTTGCACAAAGTGGTCTTAATATTTTATCTTCAAAGCCTGATTCTTTCTTAACTATATCAAGGGCTGATTTATTTTGGGACATAGGACGTTGATTTAAAACTTCACCTGTAATAATAAAATCTGCATTAAGTTCCTCTAATAGTCTTCCTGCATAACTCATCATCATTGCATGACAGTCTATACATGGATTCATATTTTTCCCATAACCATGCTTAGGGTTCTTTACCATTTCAAAATGTTCTTCAGTAAAATCAACAACCTTTAAAGGTATATCTATCTGCTCAGTCATTTTAACTGCATTTTCATGACTAAAAAAAGCTGACTTAAAACATATCCCTATAACATCAATTCCCTGATCCTTAACAAGTTTTGCTGCTAGTATACTATCTAATCCTCCAGAAACAAGTGCAAGTGCTCTTGTCATTATCTCCAACTCCTTTATTAAAATTCCTATCTAAAATATAATAAACTAATATATATTGTTTGTAAACTCAGTACTCCTCATGTATAAATTTGATTATGTAAAATTTAAAGCCGACCAATAGGTCGGCCTTTAGTGCATTCCGTTATTCTGTTGTTCATACAACTTTTCAGCATATCTTATGGCAGCAGTTACAAGGTTTCCACATTGCCTTGAAGAAACTGAACCCCATCCTTCTGACTTAACCACATCATAGACCCCAAGTTCTTTTGCAAGTTCGTACTTAAAATCCTCAGACATTATACTGTGATGTTTGCTCACAATAACCCCTCCCTTAAATATAATGTAGATAATCCCAATAATCCTGTAGAGAACCATTAAAATTCATTTTATTAAATGGTTATAAAAGGATTAGAGTTTCACACTATAATTCAGGTCGGTAGTTATATTTTAACCACAAAAACTAAGTCTATAACATGTAAATATTACATTGTCAGTTCACCATTTGGGGTTTCCAGTATTTTAAGGATTCTTTCCTCTTCTCCATCAAAGGCATTTATATATATGATGTATTTTTCTCCATTATAATCGCCGTAAAATTCATAACAAAAAACTTCCCTTAGAGATTCCATAGGTATTATACATAGCCTTATGTTTTTGATATTCAACCTATTGCTGACACTTTTCTTTGCATCCTTTAAAGTGATTTTAGGTGATTGTATCTTTCTGTCATAGTGTGCAATAAGAAAATGCTGTGATTCAATTCCCACTATATCACCGTTATCCAGTGCAACCTTAAGCTTTATCTGATCTGGATATACCACAACCTTATTCTTTACATACACATAATTTATAACAGCAACGTTATCATATCTTAGTGAAAATGTTGGTATCATGTCTTTATATCCTAATTTCTCAAGAAATTTTGTACCTTTTTCAATGGCATCTTTCATTTTAATTTTAGCTTCTTTTACTTCTCTTGAGTCAAGCATATATATAACTTTGCCGCCATTTTTACTTATATCTATATTTATATCAGAATCCTTTCTTCCTTTTATCTTTACAGCTATTGCATAACAAGGTATTTTTTCACCTGTCTTATTGCTGTAAAGGCTGGTTTCCTGAACTTTTTCCTTACCTATTACTTGAGCCGCAATCTTCTTTGCCTCCTCCAAAGTTATTTTCTTTTCACTCAAAATTCTTGGTTTTATATTTAAAACATTCTCTGAAAATGGTCCGTCATAAATTAAAGTTGGGTACTGCTGCATCTCACTTGCTATACCTTCAAACTTTACATCTACTGTATTTTGAATGTTTCCAGCAAAAAGTTTTCTTCCTTTGTGTTTTATTTCTCCCCATTTGATTTTACCATCTGATACTTCCTGCTGCAGAGCTTTAAGCTGCATACTTAAGTACCCTGAAAAGTCCTTTAGTTTTTCAACGTTTTTCCATTCTTCATCAGTTAATTCCTGTCCTCTATTGTTAGCCCTGACCAAAGCTAAAGAAAAATCTGCTACCTGAGATAAAAATTTGCTGGTTTGAGAAATGGCAACATGAGTTATGGGCAGTGCATTTAATTTGTCCTGGGCTGCACTAGATTCTTTCCATATTTCACCAAACAAAATTAAGCTCTGCCTTGGAGAAGCTGTTACTGTTGCCTTAGATAGTGCCACCTGTAGATTTTCAACATTACTTATTACATCATACAGGTTTTTCTGATACTGATTCTGCAAATAATTTCTATAATCACGTCTATCTAAATACATCAGTGTTCCAAAGGTTGAAGAACCAACAACAATCAAAGAAACAATGACTGCAAGAACCGCTCTTTTTTTAAACATGTTTTCACCTCTATTTACAAAAATGATGTTTTCCTATAATTTTTATAACTGGTCTTGACCATATCCATTTGTTTGTAGTTTTTGCCGGATTATAATAGAACACACAGCCTGAAGTTGGATCCCAGCCGTTAACAGCATCCCTGGCTGCCTTCAAAGAGCTATCCTCTAATTTCGCGTTAATTTGTCCATCTGAAACAGCTGTAAAGGCCCCCGGTTGATATACAACACCAGCAATGGTTCTTGGAAACCTTGGATCTCTTGTTCTGTTTACTATAACTGCTCCAACTGCAACCTGACCTACATAAGGTTCTCCTCTTGCCTCGCCATTAATAGCCCTTGAAAGTAAATTTATATCTGCACTTTGAGCAGTTTTTTGAGATGATTTACTTGATGAGGAATTGTTATTTCCTTGATTATCTGATAATCCCAAAGCTTTTAAAGTAGCATTGCCTGTTATACCATCTATTTTTAATCCCCTTGATCTTTGAAATTTTTTTACTGCCTCCCTTGTATCGGTTCCATAATAGTTATCTGGATTGCCTTTGAAAAAACCTAGCTGCTTTAACTTTGATTCAATTTGTTTAACTTTTGAGTTGTTTGAACCTACATTGTATGAAATAACTGCTGAATATGACTTTAAAAATAAAGACTGAGTAATAATATCCGCAATAAAATACACAATAAATAATGGAATCAAAATAGTGTTAATTTTTTTCATAATCCACCTCCAAACCACCAATGCTAGAAATTATTTTCTGTAATATTTTGCTTTTTATTCTTGTTTTTTTAATTTTTATCAATAAGTAGATGAAAATATTTATTATTTGTAAATGATATGTTAATCTTAGGTTATTAATAGACCAGGAGGAAAATTTTTGATTATAATATTAAGTGGTGCAATTAATTAAACAGGGGTGATAAAGTGCGATTATTAATACTGACAGTTTCTGCAGGTAATGGACATAGTAAAGCAGCTGAGGCTGTTGAAGATTATTTCAAAAAATACTATTCCCATGTAGAAGTTCAGATAGTAGATACCTTAAAATATATAAATCCAGTTGTAGATAAATTAGTGGTAGGCAGCTACTTAAAAACACTGAAAAAAACTCCATTTATCTATGCAAAACTTTATAAATATGCTGAAACAGAGGATGCAATTTCAACATTTTCAGGATTAGTTAATGACGTCCTTTCCCTTAAACTTAAAGGATTAATTGACGAGTTCAATCCTGATGTTATCCTTTGTACCCATCCATTCCCATTAGAAATGCTGTCTATATTAAAAAGAAAAGGAAAAACAACTGTTCCTGTTGCTGCCATATTAACAGATTACGCACCGCATTCCTTTTGGTTTTATAGTTATATTGATGCTTATGTTATTCCCCATGAGGATTTTGTAACTGATTTAATTGAGAAGGGTATTTCAAAAGAAGCCATATATCCTCTAGGGATACCTGTAAATCAGGATTTCTTAAATCCAATTGAGGTCGATAATGTCTATAAGGAGTTTGATCTGGATAAAAGTAAACTTACATTACTGCTGATGGGTGGAAGCCTTGGCATTGGGAGTATAAAGGATATTTTTGAAAATTTAGCCTTCAGCTCCCTTGATATTCAGTTAATTGCCTGTACCGGAAGCAATACTAAGCTCAAAAATCAGCTTGATAACATCAGCAGCCGCTGCAATAAAAAGACGGTTGTATTGGGTTTTACAAATAAAATAAATGAATTGATGTCTGTATCAGATATTATAATCTCTAAACCAGGTGGATTAACTATTACTGAAGCCCTGATAAAACATCTTCCATTCATAATTATCAGTCCAATACCTGGTCAGGAAGAACGAAATGCAGACTATCTTTTAAACAGCGGAATTGCGGCAAGAATTAAAAACAGTGAAAATATAGTTCCTCTACTGAACCAGCTTACAAGCAGCCCCAATAGATTAAATCAAATGCGTCAAAGCGCTGCTGAAAAATCAAAACCTGATGCAGCAAAAGATATATGTAATCTGCTCATGAGGCTAGCAGAGAGAAATAATTTATAAAGGAATGGAAATATTTATCCCATTCCTTAATTTTATATTTCAACCTTTATGTTCTTTAAACTTTGATATGCCTTTTTTATCATCTCTAAAGACTTGAATCTAAGTTCAACCTTCATATGTTCCGAGGATTTAGCTTTATTTTCCTGAATTTTGCTAGCTTTCACAGTTTTATTAAGCTGCTTTTGGTTTTCATATTGCTTAAAGGCTGTTATACTCTCTATTTCACTTTCATCTAACACTTTTTTCAGTTCTATATCTGTCTTTTCTGTCGTCAATCCCTTTGTAATATCAATAAAACAAAGTGGAGGAAACATTACACACCACCAATTTTTCCCTTCACCCTTTCCTAGTACAACCTTTAAAGCTGTATATTCCCCAGCTGGAAGGGTTATCTCTCCATATTTTTTAATGGGAAAGTTAAACCGACCAATTGCCGCAGTGGCAGTATAATCTTTACCTTCCCTTTTTAAAACATCATCAGCAATACTTTTTATCTCATTTAAATTTTTGTTCAGAATATTTAAAGATTCATTTAATGACTTGCTCTCAGCTAAATCAGGTCCGATTTTTTTAAGAATTTCATCCCTTACCTTCAATTTTGTAGCTTGGTCAGTATCTAAATCACTGTTAGCTACAACATGAAATCTGATAAGTTTATGGCTTATATCATCCTGAACAGTTGATTTATTTGTGGTAAAAACAATGCCACAAATCAGCAAAATAGTAATTATTGAAAAAAACAGCTTTTTCATGGTACTCCCCCTAAACTCTTATATGTTATTTTGTTACAAATATCCATGTAAAATACAACTCTGTATCTCATTTATAATTGTTTCCAAAATAATTATTTTTAAACATGGCATAAGAGTTTATTTTGAATAAAAGGAACCATTAATCTATCTGTAAGTAAAATGTCAAATCAAAAATATATTTTTAAAAATCTATCTTGAAGGGCCTATTCTTCTTATAAACATTTCTACATCCACCTGAAATTCTGCATTTTTAAAGGTCTCATCCCAATCCTTTTCATGTTCCTTAAAGAATTTATTGTGATATTTTTTAGTATACTCACCTATTCCTAAAAAATCCTTTCCTACATCATTCTGAAAATACTTTATTTCTTCCTCTAATTCAAGTTTTAAGGAATCTTCAAGAAGTTTTTTTACATCTTCAATTTTTTCTGGATTCATTAATTCTTCATTAAAACTGTATTGATATAAATCCCCCTCCATTTCTACACTTATCCTGTATTTGGGTTTATTCTTATCAACAAGCCAGATTCTTCTGTTAGATGAAGATATAGAAAAGGAATATTCTTTGTTTCCATCTTCAACTACCTTTCTTCCTCCCTTTAACCTGTTGATTAAACATGCATATCCTCTGATATATTTATCAGGGATGTACCCTTGAAATTTATAGTCACTTACTATTGCTAAGCCACTAGCTGTCATCTCACCATTTTTAACTTCAATACACGGAATAAGTACACTGCCATTGTCTCGTAAGCTTGAAAGGAAACTGGACAAATCTAATTTTATTGATGAACCAAGTTTTTCGGCTCCGTCTATTATATTTTTAATATGTTCAGATGGGGTATCATCCAGTTTTAAGTCTGTGTTATAAATTTCATCTATGTTTCCCTTTACTGCAACAACATACATCTGCCTGTTAAATTCATGAAATCTGGCATTTACATCTAAAGTTCCTAAAAAAGCATCTTCATTTTTTAACAATCCTTCACCTAGTAAAAATACCCTTGTATGTGCATAAAATGGACTCCTTCCAAATTTGTTGCTTAAATTTACAACAATATTTGAAAGATTCAATCCTTGGCTTTTCAAGACTTCATATGGTTTTGGATCTCCTGATGCTAATTTCTGAGGCGAAATAACAGTAAAAATGCCCTTCATAATTGGGGATGTATCTTCATAAATTCCCTGTGTTGTGCTGGCATTTGGATTTTTTTCTGTTAATGCATCTACTGCTATAGAAACTATAAATGCTCTATTTTCTATTTCTACCTTATCCCAACACCCTGTAAAAAATATAATAACAAGAAGTAATATCGATAGTAATTTATACCTTTTTTTCATCATCTCACCACCATTCCCAATTACTTATCTTGCTGGTCCTACCCTTCTGATATACATTTCAACATCAAAATCAAATTCAGCCTTTTTAAACATCTCATCCCAATTATTTTGATATTTCTTATATAAATCGTAATGGTATTTTTTTGTGTATTCACCAATTCCTAAATAATCAACACCAACGTCCTTCTGAAAGTACCTTATGGTATCTTCTAACTCTTTTTTCATTGATTCTTCAAGCTTTACCTTTATTTCTTCAATCTTATCAGAACCTATCAGTTTGTCATTAAACCTGTATTGATAAATATCCCCTTCCATTTCAACTGCAATAGTGTATTTTAAATTTTCTTTGTCCGTAAGCCAGATTCTTCGTTTTGATGATACTATTGCATAGGATATATATTTATCTCCTGATACAATAACTTTTCTCCCTTTTTCAAGCTTATTGTTTAAGCACAGAAATCCTCTTACATATTTTTTATCCATATATGTAAGCAGGTTGTAATCTTTTATTAATGCAATCTTATCGGATACAATATCATCTTTTTCCTTTTTGATACAAGGTATTACTGCCTTTCCTTCATTTCTCAATCCAATGAGCAAATCACCTGCTTTAACACTTATGGAATTCCCAAGCTTTTGGGAATTATCAACAATGGTTTTTATATATGCTCCTAATAGATTTTCTATCTTAACATTTGAATCTAGAATGTCATTTATACTGCCTTTAGCTACCACTATCCTCATCTGTCTGTTAAACTGAGGATATCTTTCTAAATCATCTATTACTCCTTTAAATACCTCTCTATTACTTATAAGTTTTTCACCAAAGATATATACATTTGCATGGGGATAAAATGGGAAATTACCGAATTTTTCACTTATCCTTTTAATAGCATCAGCAATTGAAATTCCATTTCCTTCAACCCTTGTATAAGGCTTAGGATCTCCTTTTGCAATTTTCCCTGGGGATATTGCTTGTAGTATATATTTGACCTTCTTAGGCTGGTTTTCAAAATAGGCATTATTAACATTTTTATCCTTTTCCCCTCCAGTTACTAAGGAATCAGCTGCTACTACATCAACTATTGCCCTTTGATCAATCTCCCTCATATCCCAACAGCCAGTAAAGACAACAGTTAAAATAAGTATAAGGGAAAGATACCCACCTTTAACCTTCATTACTCCTGTTCCTCCCTTTTTTAATAGTTGAAATCAAAAACATTAATAAGGGCAGAATCATGAACATAAAGCGGCTCGATGTCATTGTCAATAAATCACTTATTTTGAAAACATCTGCAACGCTATCTCCCTGAAGTGCTATTAAATACACCAATGGCAAGGACAAGGATATTATATGTTTTCTTTCTCTTTGTTTTAATACATCTGCACCAACAACTGATAGACCATATACAAAGGATATTACCGATGTATAAATAAACAAAATCCATAGAGCCATCATAAGACCTTCAGTTCTCTCTATGAAGGCACCAGGTACGTCTGAACTCTTTACCAATGTCATTGTTGGATATATTAGTGACTGCGTTTCCTTTACCCCAAATCTTGCTAAAACCTGAATGATAACTAAAGTGTATAATAGTGTAATAAAAAGCATAGCTATAATTGCAGGCTTTCGTACCTCCTTTGGTTTTCTTATGAAAGGAAAGATAACCATAAGTATTTCATATCCTGCATAGGCAAAGATAGTTTGATCTATGCTCTTTAGGTATTTGATGGGTTCCTGTGAAAAAAAGGGTCTTAAATTGCTATAATCGCTTTTAGGAAGAAATAATAGTATGAATATTATCAGAACAAATAGAACCATTGGAGTTATAAACTCAAAAAATCTTACAATCGGCTCTATGCCTGCTCTTGCATGTACAGCTGCAATCAGAAGCAGCGGTAGAATGATGAATTCAAGGGGCGTGTTAGTAAGGAGGTAGAGTTTTGTTGTCTCACCAAAAATTCTAAGTTCTATTGCAGTGAAAACCAAAAAATGAACAAATGTAACTAGCCCTATTAATGTTCCTAAAAAACCGCCAAAGAGTTTTTTCAGTGTACCAACATATCCATATTGACTGTATTTTTCACCTACTTTACACATCAAATAGATGAAAATAAGGCTCAAAAGTCCAGATACTAATGTAACTAACCAGGCATCATTTTCAGCAGCTTTAACAACAGATGCAGGTAAAGTCAATATTCCAACACCTAAGACAGTTAAATATATAAAAATACCAACTTGTATTCCAGAAATCTTATCATCATTTGGAATCATCTTTATTACCTCCCTGTCTAATAATATCCCTCGGTCCATAATGCTCCGGTCTTCTTCTCATGTATTTCATAGAGATTCTCATAACTAAGCCATCTTTAAAATCATTCCATTCAAAGGGTGCCCAGGGAGCCATAACTGGAACTCCAAAGCTTTTCAAGCTTACAAGATGTATAGCAAAACAAATACCAACAAGCATAATTCCATATAAACCATAGATTGAGGCTCCGATAATAAAAATAAACCTTAAGATTCTAACAGCTGCAGTGATTTCGTGGCTTGGAACTGCAAAGGATGCAATAGCTGTGATGGCAACAACTATTACCATGAAAGGTCCAACAATTCCTGCTGAAACTGCCGCCTGACCAATTACAAGACCACCAACAATACCAATTGTTGAACCAATAGGCCTTGGCAGTCTTATACCTGCTTCTCTTATAAGCTCAAAGGTTACTTCCATAATTATCGCTTCAATAAATGCAGGGAAAGGCACTGTTGCTCTTGTTGCAGCTATAGATATTGCAAGCTTACTTGGTATTATATCCGGGTGAAAGGATACAATTGCTATATATAATCCTGGTGCTATAATAGCAACCAGCATTGCAAAAACTCTTATCCATCTGGATAAGGTTGCAATCATCGGTCTTGCATAATAATCCTCTGGGGATTGAAGGTATGCTGTCATAGTAACAGGTATAATCAGTGCAAAGGGGGAATTGTCAACTAGAATTCCTACTCTTCCTTCATATAAAGCAGCTGCAACAACGTCAGGCCTTTCGGTAACCTGAACCTGAGGAAGAGGAGTTATATTTCTGTTTTCTAAAAATTCCTGCAGGTATCCACTGTCTAAAATTGCATCTATGTTTATTTTTTTAAGTTTCTTGTCAAGCTCATCCAATACCCTTTTATCTACTATGTCATCAATATAAAGTATTGCTATATCTGTTTGTGATCTGATACCAAGTTGTGTCTGTTTCACCTTAAGTCTTGGATCCCTTATACGTCTTCTTATAAGTGCAGTATTCATCCTTATAGTTTCAACAAATCCATCCCTTGGCCCTCTTATAACCGTTTCTGAACTCGGTTCAGATGTCCCTCTTGCTGGCCAAGCTCTTGAAGAAATAATTATCGCTTTATTATGCTTATCAATCATCAGAGCAGTATCCCCTGATAATGCAGCCATTAATGCTTCTTCCAGGGTTTCTACTTCTCTTATTTCAGTTACTGCTAAGGCAGAACTTTTTACTGCATCCACTAAAAAGTTCTTTATCTGTTCATATGAAGGACTTACCTGCCTTGAAATCAACATTAAAGGTTCAAGAACAAAGTCATTTATTAAAACCTTATCTGCCATTCCATCAACATAAAATAAGAAGGATCTCCTACCCTCTACACCACCAATTTTAAAATCCCTGAAAACTATGTCGTTACAGTTTTCCAGAACACTTTTTATTTTATTTATATTTTCATCTATATCTTCCTCAATTGGATTCTTTGCGTCAGGGATATATTCAAAAGTTAACTGCTTTTTCTTGTTGTTTCCAAATAAGTTCATGATATCAACTCCTAAACTCTGATATATCTTGCAATAATGAATAAGGTAATCCCTATAATCATGTAAGTATAACCAAGAAACCTTGAAAATTTAAATTCTTTAGTTAAATTATTACCTTTGTATTCTCTGCTGTCTAAAAAAATCAACAATATACCGGAGAGCAAAAACAAAAACAAAACAGTTGTGTCAAAATATTTAACAATAAATCTTATTAATAAGTTCAATATCAACACCTCCAGACTGGTTTAAAGTTAATTTTTGCAAAACAAAAGGGTATTATTCAAAAAATAATACCCTAAATTCGACAAACTGAATTATACATCAATTTTTAAGCTATATAACTCCCTTATTATGCAGTTTTATTTATATGTTTTAGTACAAATTCAACGTCATCTGCTTTATCAACATCATTTCCTATCTCAGGATAAGGTGTATCTATTGCACTTCCTTTTACAGAAAACATTTCATATATCTTTTTCTCAACGGCTGGTATTGACAGCATTCCAATTGCAAGCCTTAAAAGAAAAGTAAAACCTAATACCTTCCCCATTTTAAATGGTTTTTTTCTATATTCTACTAATTTATCAGCCTTTTCAGTACATCTTTCAACAATGCTTGGGTGCATATATAGAATATTTCCCCCAGTAAAGGTACCTTCCTTCATTTTTACATAAGTCCTTTTAACCTCTGGATATTTCTCATCATTAAGTCTTTTATCAATGATTGGATATCCAAGCTCTAATCCCTTTTCTCTGCATCTGTCTACAAAGTCTCTTATTGCCTCACCATTAACCATAGGTATATCAGAAGTACATACAATCAAAGGTGTTTTATAATCCCCTATTTCTTCTATACCTTTTCTTATGTTCTCAATTATACTGTTTCCTGGTTCTACAATGCCATCTACAAGATGTCCTATCTCCTTTTTTAAAACCTCATCTCCTACTATAAATATCCTGTTTACACATCCTGATTGTTTCAAAGAGTCAATTACATACTCCACCATATACCTTGAAGATATTTTCAAAAGAGCCTTTGATTTTCCATCCTCTCCCCTGTCCCCTGAAAGAATAAGTGCATTTACCATAAGAAACACTCCTTTTTATAAGGTTTTCACAAGATATACTTCCTTTAAATAGTCTCTTAACCTGTGATAGCACTTTTCAGCCTCAGCCTTGTCCCTAAACAAACCAAAGACTGTAGGTCCGCTTCCACTCATAAGACTTCCAAGCGCATTGAATTCCTTCATAATATTTTTAATTTCAAGTATAATTGGATACTCTTTAATGGTTACTGTTTCTAAAACGTTTACCATTCCCTTTGCAAGGATATCAATTTCTTCTTTCTCAATATTATCTATAAGTTCCTCCGTATCAGGATGCCTTACGATTTCATCGAGCTTAAGACTACCATATACATCTGCTGTTGATACTGAAATCGGTGGCTTTGCCAATACACACCAGGTTTCTTTAAATTGTTTTAACACAGTCAATTTTTCACCTATCCCTTCGGCTAAAGCAGTTCCACCTATTATGCAGTAAGGAACATCTGCACCTACTTTCAATCCTATCTCCATCATATCCTCCATTGTCATATGGAGTTTAAATATTTCATTCATGGCTTTTATTACTCCTGCGGCATCTGTGCTTCCGCCAGCAAGCCCCGCAGCTACTGGAATCTCCTTATCTATTAATATATCTACGCCGCTTTTAATTTGAAATTTATCTAAAATAAGCTTTGCTGCCTTATATGCAGAATTATTTTCGTTACATGGTACACTGCTCTTATTGCAATATATATTTATACCCTCTGAGCCCTTTTGAACTGTAACATTATCAAATAAAGACACAGTCTGCATTATCATTCTCAACAGGTGATATCCATCTTCTCTTTTACCTATTACATCTAAGGATAAATTTATTTTTGCCGGGCACTTAATAGTCACTTTGTCCATATTTTTACCAACCTCTTCCTTTTTATGTATTATTATATACCAAAGTCAATTATACTTCAAATAGAATTAGAGCAGTATATATCTTTACCCTTCCAATGTAAAAGGCAGACTATATCTAAAATGACTCTTATAGCTTATAATCTGCCTCTTAAAACAACTCAATAATTAATATATTTAAACTACATCTAATTTTTCTTTTATTGCTCCTTTATTATCCTTAAAGTCATTGATTATTTTAATTATCCCATCATAATCCTCATAGAATACAGCAATGCAGTCACCATCTTTTGCATTTTCTAGGGCTGTCTTTAATGCCTCAGTTTCACTCAATATTACTTTATAATTTTCTTTTTCCTTATGGGCAGAAAGTATTCCCATTTCAAGAAGCGCTGCAACTTCCCCTTCTTTTCTCCCCCTTTTATCAGCATCCTCCTTTATATAAATATAATCAAATCCCTTTCCACATATTCCTCCTACTTCAATAATACTGCTATCGGTTCTATCTCCTGGTACACCTATAACACCTACAAGTCTGTTAAATTCCATCTTTTTTAAGGATTCTATAACTGCCGTATATCCCCCTATATTATGACCGTAATCAACAACAACTTTAAAGTTATCAACATTATACACATTAAATCTGCCTGGATTCTGTGCGGCATCTAAATAGAATGTCTTAAGTCCCTTTGCTATAGTTTCTACATCAACTCTAAGGCCTATGCAAGCTGCAACTGCAGCCATTGAATTCTCAACATTATATTGAAGTTTTCCATTGTATGTTGATGGTATCTGGCAAATGTCAATAATAGGTTCTACCCTTTCAGCATCAGCCAGACAAATAAAATTGTCCCTGATAAATATACCTATACCACCATCCATAATGTGCTTTTTCAAAATAAGATTATCTTCACTCTTGGAGAAATATATTATATTACACTTGACTCTCTGACTTAATAAATTTACACTTTCATCGTCAGCATTTAACACAGCATAGCCGTAATCCTTTACTGCTTCAACTACCAGGGATTTTACATCTGCTAATTCCTCCATTGTATTTATCCCATCTATACCTAAATGGTCCTCTGATATGTTTGTAATAACTCCAACATCAGCTAAGTCGTACCCTAAACCCCTTCTTACAATTCCTCCCCTGGCTGTCTCTAGTACTGCTATATCTACTCTTTTATCCATAAGTATGGTTTTTGCACTGTCTGGTCCTGTGGTATCTCCCTTTATAATACATTTATCATTAATATATATCCCGCTGGTTGTAGTCATACCCACACATAAACCTTTAAGGGACATAATATGTGCTATTAATCTGGTTGTTGTTGTTTTACCATTTGTTCCTGTAACTGATATCACAGGGATTGAGTATTCACTTTTACTAGGGAACAGATAATCCAGTATGTAACTTGGAACATCTCTTCCCTTACCTAATGAGGGGTACATATGCATCCTGATTCCCGGAGCAGCATTTACCTCAAGGATAGCTCCTGAATTTGTTTTCATAGATTTTGAGATATCCTTTGTACATATATCGATGCCTGCTACATCAAGTCCAACTGCTTCTGCTGCTCTTATGGCAATTTCAATATTGTCTGGATGAATAATATCAGTACAATCCTTTGCTACTCCACCTGTGGAAATATTTGCATTAAATCTTAAAGTAATCCTTTCCCCTTTTTTAGGTACATGACATAAACTCAGTCCTTTATTCTTTAAGTAGTTTATAGTAATATCATCAATTGGTATCTTGGTTAAAGGCTTTTCATGGTCATAACCCCTCTTAGGGTTTTCATTTTCCTTTTCTATAAGCTCAAGTATATTAGATTCCCCATCACCAGTAACATATGGAGGAATCCTTAAGGAAACTGCAATCACCTTTTTACCTACTACCAATACCCTATAATCTCTGCCTTCTATGTATCTTTCAATTAAAACTTTCCTATTTATTTTTGAGGCTATTTTATATGCCTCTATGGCAGATTTATCGTCTTTGACGCCAACTGTTACACCACTGCCTTTGCTTCCATACATGGGCTTTATCACAACAGGATACCCTATTTTCCTGCATGAAATAAGTACTTCGTCTATATTTTCAACGCATTCACCATCTGCAACTGGTAAACAGGCACTTTTTAAAACCTCTCTCGTAAGTGATTTGTCACAGGATATATCCACCGCTATACATGAAGTATTTTCCGTTAATGTGGCCTCAATGCGTTTTTGTTTTTTTCCATAGCCTAACTGAAGCATACTTTCATTTCCAAGTCTGATTACAGGTATACCTCTTTTTACAGCCTCATCATAGATTCCCTTTGTACTTGGTCCTAATCTTATATTAACGATTTGTCTTTCTATGTTCCCAATAGCATCATTTAAATCAAATTCCTTATCTTCTATGAAGGCATTGACGCAATTTAAGGCATATTCTGCACATAATAAGGCTGCCTCTTTTAATTCATACTGGCAAATAACATGATAAATTGAACCTTTAACACATCTGGCCTTTCCATATCTCACTTCTGTAAAACCAAGTAAATTCTGCATTTCTATTAACATATGTTCAAAAACATGGGGAAGGTAAGTTCCTTCTTCTAACCTTTCTAAAAAACCACCTTCAAAACCAAGAGAACATTTATGTTTTTTTAACCCAGGTAATGCATTAACCAGTTTTTTATTAAATCCCTTTATATCTTTTGTTGGTGTATCAGCCTTATCTTCTACATCAACAGTAAACCTTACACAAAGCTTATGGCTATAAATATTTCTGCCAGTATATACTCTTGTTTCAATTATCTTCATTCTTATTCCCCTCTTCTTTTTTCTCATGTAAAGTGATTCTGTTTTCAATATCATATCTATATCCCTTAGGCAGTATATGAAGCTTAATATCAGTTATAGCTAAGGTCTCATCTGGAGATAATTCTGATACATTTGTATGAGATATACTGCTCCCATCAACAACAGTGACTGCCCCTGAACCTAAAACTTTAAATTCAGTGCTTTCTTCTATGGAAACAGCAGTATTTTCATCTATTCCAATGCCAAGTATTTCAGGGTTCTGTGCCACTGCATTAAGCAGTCTTCCAATTCTGCCTCTTTGGGCAAAGTGCTGATCTATTAATATGCCTCTAAGAATATCAAGCCCTGGAGCCATTTTAATCGTACATTTCCTTGGTGACTCGTCATCTATGCCTGAAACGATCATTGTAGAGGATAAACAGGATGCACCTGCACTGGTACCTACAATCAGTGTACCTGCATCATATGCTGTCTTGAGACTGGTATAAATTGCTGTTCCACCGATTAAGCTTGTTATCTTAAGCTGATCTCCACCAGTGAAGAAAATACATCTGCTTTCCTGAACCTGTCTATTATAGTCCTCTCTATTTGCATCTGCTCTATTTTTGATATCAATGATTTTTATATCCTTTAGATTAAGTCTGCTGAAGGTTTTCCTGTATAGAGCACCAACCTCATCTGGTTCTTCTGTTGCAGCGGTAAGTACTATAAAATCACCTTTTTTTCTGCCTGACCTTTTAACAACCTCTTTTAAGATTTCACATTCCTTTTCTTTATCCTCAGCTCCACCAATTATAATTAAATTTCCGCAGCTTTTTTTCATCCTTATCCACCTTATCAAAATTTATTAGGAGTGTAAGAAAATCAGTTTATTAATTATATTTTCCAATTTTTAAACCTTTATACAAAAAACCTCCCTTTTGGGAGGTGAGATTGTTGACATACATTATCTGAAAATGTAAGGTTTTTAAATCAAAGAAAAATTTAGACTTACTTGATGAAATGGTCTAAAACTTATGCAATTATTATGACGTTCTTATATCATAGCATGATAAACAATCTGCAAAATAAGGGCTGTGGTATTAGCACTTTTTAACTACTATTACCACAGCCCCAGATATACACTACTTTATAAACCTTTTATTTGGGATTAAAATTTTAAATCCTGGCTGAATTTCATCAGGGTCTGGTATATCATTTATCTTTAAAATATCCTCCATAGCTGTATTGTATTTCTTCGCAATCTTCCAAAGTGTGTCATTAGGCTGAACATTATAGATTATTAAACTTGGCATGTTCTTTATGTTCTCAGGCAGTTCTGTTTCCTGAACAGACTTAACAACGTCAACAAAGGATTTTCTATAAACCTTTCCTTCACATTCTAAAATCACCTTAACCTCTATTTCCCTAGGTGAAATCTTTTCAAATGATACATGTTCAATATTAACTGTCGCTTCCGGCATCATATCTATTTTTGTTCCTGGCATGTCAATACTTGCTTTAAAAGGAATTTCTTCTTCATAGCAGAAAACTCCACCCTCCTGGTTAGCTGCCATATAGATACTGCAGCAATTTACAACTCCCTCAATTAAAAGTTTATCCTCAATTATACTTAAATCAGTTATTGAAGGTTTTACCATCATAGTCTTAATTTTGTCTATTCCTTCAGCATTCTCCGGAAGAATAATTCTTTCTTTTAATGTCTGTGAATCTGTTCCCTCAGCATAGAATCCAATTGACTTAATACTTCTTCTTTCTATTTCATATCTTTCTTCAGGTGAATAGGCGTCTACTATGGTCTGTATTTCCCTATTCATATATACATTTGCATTGATTCCAATGACAGCTTCTATATCGATATTCTTTCTTTCTCCATTTTCGTTTTCTGTTATATCTTCATAAATATCTTCAATATCAAACCTTGCGTCACATTTCATACTAGTTTTTACTTCAGGTATGTTCAACTCGTGGGTAAATGCAACATCCTGTTCCATGTTCATAAGATGCTGTTCAGTAGTTATAAACATAACTTTAATAAGGGCACAGGCATTAATGATTACTTTTCCATCCTGTACTATTATATCTTTTTTATGAACATGTACATTTGGTTTCAGTATGCTCTTAACCTCTGGCATATCTTCAGGTAATTGAATTTTACCCTTTATAATTGATTGACCACTACCATGACCAATATGTTCATCTACCTCAACAGAATCCTTAAGCAGCTGAACATTATCCCCTCTGATGTCTGACACTGCTTCTACAACATCCATATCATAAGCAGCAGCTCTTATGTTAATAACAGCACTTACGTTCACTTTTTTACTGTTAACCTGTTCAAAATCCATATGTTCAATATCTGCTACAGCCTTACAATAGGATTTTGGAGTTGTACCTGGCACCTGAATAGTGTGACTAAAATTTGATGATGCAGTTTTCTTATAAACCTCATTATTCTCATCCATAGTTGTGTAATAGATTTCAAAGTTAACCTTACCTTCAACTATAACCTTATCTTCCATTACTTCTGAACTGACAATTTTAGCTTTACCGTCCATGCATAATATTCTTTCCATATCAGGGTTTCTATCCTCTAATACAATATCACCCTTTACGATAGTTTGGCTTGAGCCTTCCCCAACCAGTTTTTCATAATTTATCATATCTCTTACTATTTCTACAGGCATTATATCCCTCCCACCCATTTTACCTAATATAATTTATTAGCTTTCTATAAAAAATATGCTAATAAAAACGTTGATATTACCAAATTCTTTATTAAATTACCAATTTAATTTTTCTGAAAATTAAATTTATACTTAAAATTACTTCTTTTTGATTTTATGTTGACTTTAATACAGCTATGCTTTATCATATTGAATTGTTGATGACCATATAACCTCTCATAAATTCTCAATACCCAAAAGTTAGTTTATATTTCTTTTATCCCCCTATTAAAAGAAAAATAAGCTGCCAAACCCATAACCCCAAAAAACAAAACCGCCCCGTTGGCGGTTTTGTTTTTTATTTAAAATCTTACATAAAAAAATAAACCGAATAAATCGGTTTATCCTATTGCAACATTACCCTTTTTATACACTAATTGAACTGTTTTTGTTAAAATATCCGAATAGCTGTATGAAATAGTTCTTGAGCTATTGTCATTTCCTTCGACCCTTACAACAAATATATTAGGATATGTCTTTTCAAGGATGCCTTCTTTAACTACTACCTTTCTTCGTCCGCTATTTGCCTTAAGAAGAACTTTTTCTCCTATGTGCCCCTCAATATCATTTTTTATGGCACTTAAAACTTCTTTTCCTCTCATACAAACACCCTCTTTCCACATATACAATATTACACCAAAAAAACTAATTAGTCAATAAAAATATTATATTTTATCAGTATTTATTCAAAGTGTCAATATTAAAATTTTATGTATACAATGTAAATAAAATGTTAATTGCCTGATTGTATTATAAATCTTTTATTTTTATTAAATTTTTACTTCATTTTCAACTTGATTTTTTATAAAACCCAATAAATGAAGAATCAACAATAGTTTAAGGGGTATTGTTTTGTTCAAATTATAGGATAACACTATTAAAGCCCATAACCTTATCAGCCAATCATTCAAATTAAAGAAAATTTTATTGGCTTTTTAGGATTATATGGGCTTTTCAGTGTTTTAAATTTCTATGAGTATGCAGATTTTGGCATACCTTCTCTGAACTTTCCTCTTGTTTGCAACCCACCAAGTCCCTTAACTCCAGTTACTGTATTCTCCAGTGCCTCATCAGGAGATACAAATTTAGATATATTACTGAAGGCAACCTTTTCACAAATAAAAACTGGATCCAATGCATGTATTAATACTCTTTGTGGAGAACTTGCAAAATTAGCACCAGCTTCAATTAATGCTTCGAAATTTGATTGACATGCTCCAGCAAATATTACCAGCTCATCATAGGAGGATTGATATTCTCTGGCCTTTTTAACAGCCTCTACAAAATATTTAGAGTTTCTGTAGCTATCAAGACTTAAATAGTTCTGGCTGCCCTTTATCATCCCATCATGACCTGTTAATACTAGAATATCTGGTCTATATTCCTTTAAAAGATTTAAAATTACCTGGGGTTGCTGCATTTCAGGAACCATTTTTCCTACACATTCGATACCAAGCTGTTTATAACCCCTTACACAGATATTCATATATTCTTCATCTCCATCGATATGAAGAACCCTTCCAGCTCTTCCGAAGGCTAACCCATCTTTTGTCTTTTGCATAAGCCCCCCCCTTGAAGATGTATTGTTCTTCCTCTGCATTAAAATCTTTTTCATCAATGAATTTATTCTTTTGTTAAAAACATCATTGTTATCACTTATTTTATTCAGCCCTGGCTTTTCAAGATCATTCTGTGGTGCATCTGCCATTATTCTTAAATTGGTGCCTTTTAAAATATAAAGATTCTGTCCATCCTGTTTTTTTACAATCTGCACTATTTTAAAATAGACATCACCACCGTATGACTTTCTTATTACCACATCCCCCACACTGTACTCCTCCATTTAATCACTCCTGCATTATTCTTATACTATATTATATGAATCTGGTTATTTTATGTTAATCTCAAAAAATTAACACCGAATACTTCTATCGGTGTTAATCTCTTATTTTCATATCCACAAAAACCATAATTTATTCCCTATGCTTAATAAAGAATACTATCAATGTTTTCTATAAAATTCATGTATTGTTCTCTTTCATTTATTATTTCTGACATCTTCTTACTAAAGGTATCTGTATTCCATCTTGATTCTTTATAATAATATCTATTTGCAAGTCTCCAGAATCTTTGTGGGAACACAAGTAAAGTCTTTAGTATATTTAACTCATCACTGGTTATTGGTTTCACCTGACTGTATGCCTCAAGTATTGCCTTTGCAGTCTCTGGATTCCATTCCAATCTCTTTAACGATTTTACCATCAAAGTAGATACATCGTATATTTGAATTTCAGCTTTGCAATAATCAAAATCTACGATGTAATTTTGACCATCATTACCCATTATTATATTGTGATAAGTATAATCATGATGACATAATACGTTATCCTCTAAAGCTGCCTGACATACCCTGTTGTATGCTTCAATATCCAAAGTATTTAATGCTTGTTGCCCAAGCTTTATATAAAAGTCAACATTGGATAAATACATAATATCAAAATCCGTTTTTCTCTTGTTCTTTCTTGCCATATCCCTCATTTTATTCAATGTAGACAGCCTTTTTTCCAAGGTTTTTTCAAGTTTTCCAATATCATTTCTCATCCTTACACTTTCATCTGGAATAAATCCCCTTGCTAATAGATGAAATTCCCCCAATAGCTTTGATGCCTGTTTTAAATCCTCTTCATCTCTGAAGTCACATTCTCTTCCATCAATCCATTCAGTAACAACGTAAACATCATCATTTACTAGTGCATAGGGTACACCTGTGGGGGTTAATAAATACATGTCTATATTTTTAAATCCGTTTTTTATTATATGTTCTTTTGCATTATATAGATACATTAATTTCTGTAAACCGTAATTAACCTTTTTTAAACATTTATCTCCTTTGTCTGTTTTTAATAAATATACTCCCCTCATTGGTATAATTTCAATTATTCTAAATCCAAATTGTGTTGATATTTCTGTTTCCCTTACCATAAAATCACCCCCTCCATATCTTATATGCATTAATCTAGCAATATATGATAATTGTCCTAAAAGTTAATTTTATTTGTTGATTTTATTCAAAATTAAATGTACTATAAAGTAAAAATATTGTAAATTAAGGAGGTATTGGTATGAGATGGAGCCTTGATAGTCTTTACAGTAATTTTAATGATGAAAATTTCTGCAAAGATTATGAAAAACTTAACTCTGAAATTGAAAATATTAGAAACTGGTGCGAAGGTAATTTCAAGACAACTGAATCTGCATCAGAAAAACTTCAGTTCTTTATTAAAAAACAAAATGAATTCTATGATCTCTTTTCTAAATTATCAAGCTATGCACATCTTACACTAAGCGTAGATGCTAAAAATGAAACTGCTTTAAAAATCCAGGATGAACTTGAGGAAAAAGCCACAGAACTGACTAAACCATTGGTGTTATTTGAAAAATGGGTCAGTTCCATAGATAACATTGAAGATATAATCTCTGAAAATCCATTCCTCAATGAACATGGTTTTTATATAAAGCAGATATTAGAAAAAAATAAATATCTTTTAAGTGAAAAGGAAGAAGTAATTATATCAAAAATGAAAAACACCGGTTCTAATGCTTGGAACAAACTTCAGGAACTACTTACCTCAACTCTTTTAGTTGATATAACATTAGATGGTGAATTAAAGCATCTGCCTCTTCCTGTTGTCAGAAATATGGCATTTGATAGGAACCAGTCTATTAGAAAATCAGCATATGAAGCTGAACTTAAATCCTATGAAAAAATTGCTGATTCATCAGCAGCAGCTTTAAACGGAATAAAGGGAGAAGTAATAACTATCTCAAAGTTAAGAGGATATAAATCACCACTGGAAAAAACTCTGCTGGATTCAAGGATGGACCAGGAAACTCTTGATGCAATGATTTCTGCAATTAAGGAGTATCTCCCAGTATTTCGTAGATATTATAGAAAAAAAGCTGAAATTTTAGGTCATGACAATGGCCTGCCTTTTTATGATTTATTTGCTCCTGTTGGTGATGCAGATATGAAATTTACATATGATGAAGCACGTGAATTCATTATAAAGAATTTTCGCTCCTTCAGCGAAAAACTAGCCAATCTTGCTGAAAGGGCATTCAATGAACAATGGATAGATGCAGAACCAAGACAGGGAAAACGTGGAGGAGCTTTCTGCTCAAATCTTCATCCAATTAAGGAAAGCAGAATTTTAGCCAATTTTACTGGAAGCTTCAACAATGTGTCAACCTTGGCACATGAACTTGGACATGCATACCATGGATATTGTCTCAAGGATGAAACATATTTAAACAGTAGATATCCTATGCCTATTGCTGAAACAGCTTCTATTTTCTGTGAAACTATAATCAAAAATGCCGCTTTAAAAGATGCTTCCAAAGAAGAAGCCTTTACAATACTTGAAAGTGATCTTCAGGGAGCTGCTCAGGTTATCGTAGATATATACAGCAGATTTTTATTTGAAAGTGAATTATTTAGACGCAGGGAAAAGGGTTCATTATCTGTTAATGAGCTTAATGAAATAATGCTTAATGCCCAAAGAGAAGCTTATGGAAATGGACTAGACAACAGTTATCTTCATCCTTATATGTGGGTTAATAAACCCCATTACTATTATCCGGAAAGAAACTTTTATAATTTCCCATATGCCTTTGGTCTTTTATTTGCAAAGGGCCTTTATGCTGAATATATAAATAGGGGAGCAGAATTTGTTGAAGATTACGATAGACTGCTTTCTGTAACTGGAAAAATGAAAATTGCAGATATTACTTCTCTTATGGGTATAGATATACATTCCATTGATTTTTGGAGAAGTTCTTTAAATATTGTAGCTGAAGATATTGAAAAATTTATTAACCTTTGTAATTAAACTTATTCACCTATGATTAAAAACTTCCATATTATGATATAGAATCATTATTTTGTGAGGTTTTTATGAATATCGGAATCGATGCTCGTGCTGCAAGATGGTATCGAGGAACAGGTATAGGGACATACACCTATCAATTAATATATAATATAAATCTGATGGACAAATATAATAAATATCTTCTGTTTTTACCTGATGAAAATATTTCGGACATAAACCCTGGTGAAAACATAGATATTCGTCTGATATCAGAGGATAGAAAAGATAATTTCTGGGAAGAAGTTGATATCCCTAATATATTAACCAATACAAAAATAGATATCTATCATGTACCCCAGAATGGAATAGGTCTGCCAAGAGAAAAATCCTGTCCCTTTGTTATAACTCTCCACGATATTATACCATACAAGCTTCCTGAAACAGTTGGACCACAGTATTTAGACATATACACCAGAGAAATACCTGAGATTATTCCTTTATGTGATTCAATAATTACAGTCTCGGAATATTCTAAAAAAGATATAGCAAAGGCTCTTAACTTCCCTCTGGAAAAAATATATGTTACCCATCTTGCAGCAGAGGATATTTATTATCCCCGAAACAAAAAACTTTGTAAAGCTTTGATTAAAAGCAAATATGATATTGACGAAAAATTTATACTTTATGTAGGCGGTTTCAGTCCAAGAAAGAATATAATGGGTTTAATCGAAGCCTTCAGTATTATTAAACCTAAATTGAAAGAAAAATATTTCCTTGTAATTCTGGGGAAAAAGGGACGTTCATATTACGACTATCGTGACCTTGCATATAAGCTTAATATAAAGGAGGATGTAATATTTCCTGGTTATATACCCGTTGATGAACTTCCAATTTTTTATAATGCTGCTGATATTTTTTGCTATCCCTCCCTTTATGAAGGCTTTGGACTTCCTCCTCTTGAAGCTATGGCTTGTGGTACACCAACTATTGCCTCAAATGTAACTTCAATTCCCGAAGTTCTTGGTGATGATGCTTTGTATATAAACCCATTTGATGTTAGGGATATTTCTGAAAAGCTGTTTTTGCTTATTGAGGATTCAGATTTTAGAAATTCCCTGTCCTTTAAAGGTTTGAAACGAAGTACAATGTTTTCTTGGAAAAAAACCGCAATCGAAACTATTGAAGCATACTGTAAAACAATAGCTGAATATAAAAAATAAAAACTTCAAAAAAGAGTGGATTTACATTATCCACTCTTTTTGAAATTCTTAAGAAATTCTTCTCTCTCATCCTTATAGCCAGCTTTTCTCTGGAGTTTGTTAACAAAGTCAGCATCATCCCAGTCCCTGGTTCTCATATAATAGGAAGTAGAAATGTCGTAAAAATCCTGAGGAAACATTAAATATCCATAAAGAACTTCCAGCTCATCTTTGGACAGTTTTTTCTCTTCCATATATGAATTTATAATTATATTGGCATTATCCATACTCCAACCATTATATTTAACTGCCTTAGTAATCATATTTGATATATCATGATAAGGTAAATCTATAATAGAATAATCAAAATCAACAAAATAAACATTTTCATCATTTCCAATAAGAATGTTATGATGAGCCAAATCATGATGACAAAGAGTTCCCTTTTCTTTACAAAACTCTTTATATTTTGATTTCTCCAGATGAACTGCTGCATCAATAATATTCATAATATAGTAATCTGAATATTCCAGATAAATTTTATCGAAATCATTTTTATTCCTGTGCATCAGGGCGATCTCCCTGAATTTTTGCATTATCTCTGCTCTTTTTCTGAACTCTTCAATTATAATACCAAGTTTATTTTTAGGATAATAATTAACATTTAATTTTTCTCCTGCCTTATGGAGTTTTGCAAGGGCAATTGCTGCATTTTTAAGATCAAGAGGGTTTTCATACATGCATTCCCTGCCTTCAATTAAGTCTATAATTACATACCTTCCACCTTCATATTCAACAAAGGGTTTACCGGATATGCTTTTCTTATAATTTATTACATAGGGATATGTCTTTCTAATCTCATTAAGAGAATTATATATAAAGGTCAGCTCATCCTCAGAATAGTCAACTTTTTTTAAAATCTTCAAACCATCATCAGTTTTTAATATATATATTGACCTTATAGGGGTTGCCTCCTCAACAATTATGTCGAACATATCAAAAAGCCTGGTGTCAAGCATATAGCTGGACAAATACACCTTGTCTCTATATCTATATTCCACTATTTCACCTCCATTATATCAGTCATAGATTCTCTTTCAATGTATTTCATAAATTTTTGTAGTTTATTTATATCCTTGTCTTTAGTATACTTTACTATGGTTTTCATAGAAGAACAAGGAAAAGAGACGTAGGCCTTTATTATCTCTTTGGAAACTCTTTCAATATGTCTGATTTTAGAGTAACTATCTAATACATAATTATAAATATCCTTATCTCCCGTTTCTTCTATTCCAAGCTTAACTAGATCAGCTATATCATCTTCAACCATGTTGTACCCTAAATTAAAAAGCTTTGTTATAACTATTTTACCCTTTGAAATTTTTGCTAAGTTAACGGATATATCATTAATACATATCTCTTTTTTTCTCATACTTTCCTCTAGGCGTTTTAAATAGTTGATGGATTTCATAATTTTCAAGGATTCTTTTCCCCTTCTTAATATTTCATCAATTTGTTCCCTTGAGTATTTCTCAAAATCATTTAAGGTTCCGGCATTATCTAAATATGTTTTAAACTTTCTTGTTTCATTAAACAGATTTCTATACTTATCTATACTCTTTCCCCAGTTGGTCTTAATCTTTACTCCAGGAGGCTGTACAAAACCCTCAGCAGCATTGTGAAATTCAGCTAAAATTTCTGCACAACAAGCCAGATTTTCACTGCAGTTCAGCTGAAGTTTATCACCTTCTACTTCTTCAGTAAGTATATACCTGCTATCTCCATCGGTGATAAATATCCGCCCTTCATTCGTTTTTATTATAGGCTGGATATTATTAAAACCATTGCCATAAATATAATCTATTATTGAAAAAGCAGCTGTTATCTCCCATTCTTTATATTTAACTGGTATAAAATTAAAGTTTTTATGGGAAAGTTTTGAAATGTATTCTTTATCCGTCTCTGAAATATTGTTTGTGTCTGTATTATACTGCTTTTTAAGCTCCATCCAGAAAACCCCCAATTAATGCTTCTTTCTTTTTTTCTCCGTCTTTTGTCTCTTCCTCCTCTCCTGTTCTTTTCTTCTTTCTATCTCATCCATAATTTCAGCTCTTTTTTCTTCTAACTTCTCTAATTTTCTCTGTCTTCTCTTTATCTTTTTTAATAGTTTTACATCTTCCTTAAGTTTCTTAATTTCATCCTCAAACTCATCATAATCTTTATTTTCAGCCTCATTAACTTCCTTTACCTGATTTGAAGTTTCATCTTCCATACCCCTGGTAAAACCAACAAATCTTTCAGCTATCAAAGACTCCATCAAATCGTCTATTTCTGTCTTTAATACCTCGATTTTATATATTAATTCATCAAGTTTGTGGGACATGTTAAACCTCCATTAAACTTGTTTTAAGACCTTTTAAAAATTCCATTCTCTCCCTGCTATCCTCAACTGTTTTCTTTAATCTCTTTAAAAATATACTTTCTTCCCAGGGCTGCTTCTCAACATAGTATTGAAGTCCAACCTGCCAGAAATCCTGTGGAAATTCCATAAAGCAATAGATTAAATATTTCTCCTCCTCAGTCAAAGTTATTCTATTACTATAAATATCAATTATATATTCCATTAATTCCATATCCCAGTTTCCATATCTTAAATTTCTTATGATTATACTTGCTAAATCATGCAGGTGGGAATCAAGTATACAATAGTCAAAATCAATCATATATACATTAAAATCAGGAGAAATAAGAAAATTATGATTTGCTGTGTCGTGATGACAGAATCCCATTGTTTTTCTATGATCTTCCATTATTCTAAAATACTCTGATTCCTCTAAATCTCTAACAGAGGATATGCCTTGTTTGTAGTGACTGTCAAAATATTTTAGATAAATGCTGTCAAACTCACTCTGTACATCTTTATCTTTTATTATCGCTTTGAAATACAGGAGTTCATCGCACCTTTTTTTGAATTTTTTTACCCATTTTCCGTAGTAATCTCTCCCCTTTTCCCCATTTTCTAATTCAAATTCCCTTGAATATAAATGCATCTTACTTAAGGTTTCAACGCACATTTTTAATTCAATTGGGTTTTTGAAATTTGCCTCCCTTGCATCCACCCAATCAGATAAAAATCCGTATCTATCGTTGTAGGCTATATATCCCTCTCCATCTACTGTATTTTCATATGGTATTACTGATTCAAATCCTTTATCCATTAAATGTTTAATTGCTGACATAATAAATGTAAATTGTCCTAAATCATATTTTGATGATTTAAAACATTTTAATCCTGAAGTTGTTTTTATCTTATATACATTTTTTATCTTCTCAATTTCTAAAATCTGTATGTTATACTTTTCTTCCAGGAGCTCCTTCAAATTTTCCACATAATCATCTCCAAACATTGCTGTAAAAAATAAATTCTATTTTATAATATGAAATCTTTTAACAAATGTGATAATTTATATAAGTTTTATGCACAAAGATAATTATTCGTTAATATCTATAATATATAGACTTAAATTTATGGAGTGTGAAATAGATGAAGATTGCCATAGACGCGAGGGGTGCCAACTGGTATGCCGGAACTGGCATAGGGACATATACTCAACAGATAATTAAATACATTACAAAATATGACTTGGAAAATTCCTATCATTTATACTGGTGTGGTATGAATTATAAGGAGTTTAATATATGCGACAATGTTACATTTAGTATAGCCTCAAAAAAACATCATCGATTTTTTGAGGAAAATTTTATTCCTGCCAATATATTAAACAAAAATATCGATATATATCATGTTCCTCAAAATGGAATTGGTCTTCCTGATAAAAAAAGCTGTATATATATTACAACTATTCATGATCTTATACCCTATGTAATGCCTGAAACAGTAGGCAGGGGCTATCTCAAAAAATTTATTTCTCAAATGCCTGAAATAATCCAAAACTCTGATATGATAATTACCGTTTCCGAATTTTCTAAAAAGGATATAATTAGAATATTTGATGTGGAGGAAGAAAAAATAAAAGTTACTCACCTAGCTGCTGATGGCTTTTTTAAGCCACTTAACAAAGAAGAAACAAAACTTTTCCTGAAAAATAAATATAATATAGATAATGACTTTATACTTTATCTTGGAGGTTTTAGCCCCCGGAAAAATGTAAAATCCATTTTAGTTGCATTCTCAAGAATATATAAGAACCTCTCTAAGGATTTAAAAGTAGTAATAATAGGTCAATCTAAAGATGAGCATACTTACCTTATGAAACTATCTGAAAGCCTTGGAATTTCAGACAGAGTTCATTTTACCGGTTATGTTCCCTACGAAGATCTTCCATATTTCTATAATGGATGCGACGTTTTTGTTTACCCTTCCCTTTATGAAGGCTTTGGTCTACCACCCCTTGAAGCAATGTCATGTAAGGCTCCTGTTATAACCTCAAATATATCCTCTATCCCTGAGGTTGTTGGTGACTCTGCAGTTTTGGTTAATCCCTTCGATACAGAAGAACTAAAAAACGTTATGGAAAATGTCTTGGAAGATGAAAATTTAAGAAATTCAATAGCTGAAAAAGGTTATCTCCGCTCTAAGGAATTCTCATGGGATAAAACCGCAGCAAAAACATTAAATGTATATGAAGAGGCCTATATCAGATATAAATAATAACAAAGGAGTATTCAACATGTTAATTAACATATTGATTACTCCTTATTTGTATCTTCTGACTGGTTTATTGACGGAATAGTTTCCTCTGTCTGAGTCTCCTGACAATCTGGCACATTTTTTTCTATGCCAGAATAAAGATTCTGATAATCATATACCCCTGTATCTATTGCCTTAAGGGCAATATCAGTTCTGTTCTTTAGCACACATTCAACCCTCTCTGAGAGCCTTCGTAAATCATAGGCTAACTCTAAAAGTTCCTTTATCTGATGAGTTTCTGTTACATTAATATTTGATATGGCATCAGCTGCAAAGGTCATATTGTATATGGAAGTACTTAGCTGCTGTAGCAATGTACTTAAAGGAATTATCTCATTTTCAATTAATTCTTTTGTATTGTTATAATTTACAACAAATCCTAATTTTTCAACGTTTTCTTTACATCTATTTATCATAAATACACCTCTTTTGTGTTTAACTAATATATATTATTCACTACTGAACATCCATATGTCTTTTATATTTACTTAAATATCCCATGTTAATGTAATAAAATTCCAATGATATTAATCAACTAAAATATAGTATAATAATTTATATAACTCTATTAAATACCCCTTAATTTTTCTGCCATATTACGTAACTATGGATGGTCAAAGTTTTTTAAATAAATTTGAAATTAAATAGAAAGGAAATAAAATGGATATCGTAAAAACAATAATTACCTCAATGAATATATCTTGTATGCTTTTATTTATATCTCTTATTTTCTATAAACTTATACTTTCTGTGAAAATGGGACATGTTATAGATAGGGTAGAGACAAGAAAAGTAGGTTTAACAAAATATTTAGGTTATGTAATCTTAAGCTTAAACTTTCTTTATTTATTGGATAAGTATTTAGGCAACCAGATAACCCTGTACGAAATTTCTTTTTTCTTAAACCTCTTTTTGTTTTCCATTTATCTTTTAATCATCGGCAAAACAAAGCTGCATATTAAAAAAAGGGGAATGGTCTGTTCTATTAACCATTGGAAATGGAATGATATAGTAAAATATCAATGGAAGAAAAATATGCTTAGATTGAAAATAAAGAAAAAGAAAGGATACAGATATGTTAAAATTCCAATTTGTCCCGAAGAAAAGGATAGGTTAGATTTATTATTGCAAAGACACATCAATTTAAAAATCAGCTGAAGAAAATTTCATTATTTCTTCAGCTGATTTCACTATTTAAGCACTTTAATATATACATCCTTCACAGCTTTATTACCACTTATATCCATTATTCCTGAACCCTTAAGTTTTATCTGTATTGTTTTAGTAGCATTATCTAGAATAATTGATGGATCTACTTTAATTTCTACTTCCTTTGTAAAATAAGTGTATTTTAAAATACTTATTTTGTTATCACTAACCCTTGTTCCATCTATATATACCTCAAAATCACCAGGGCCTACTGGATACACATTTTCACTGAATATAACACTTATGGTGTTCTTACCCTTTAATACAGCATAATCAATATAAGGTTTTTTGTTTTCCCCTAGATAAATAATAGACTGATATTTATCTATTTTATTACCTGCATCATCTGTTACCCCATTTATCTCTAATGTTCTATATCCTGAATAGTTTATATGATCTGAAGCAAGAATAAGCCTTATATTTTTATTGCTTCTCTTTTCAACACGCTGGAATATACATTGGCCATTTATTCTATAGTTTGAGACATCTAGAGCTGTTTTGTCACTAATGTCCTTGGAAAATTCTATATCTATGTAGGAAAAATCCCAAGAAACCTGGGGGCTTCCAACAATGAATAATTCCTTGCCGTCGTTATAATAACCGTCACAGGTGAAGGTCACATTTGTAATTTCACTTGAATAATTATTTGAAAAATCCATAATTAATCCAGGATTTATCTTAACCTTATATGTCCCTGTAGGGAACACAGCAATATTGGATATATCAATTATAACGGACTTAAGATTGTTTTTATCCGCTCCATTCTCCTTAAGGTAACTTGCTGCATTAACTGTTGCTGCAAAGGGAAAGGATAATGTTTGAATCTGGGTTTTCAGTTCCCTAGTTCCCTGAATAATTAAAGATGAATTAAATTGCTTAATATATCTATCAAAATTTAATACAAGATACATCTTGTTGTTAAATACTTTCTTCTCAACACCTGTCAGTCTTGGTGATGTTTTCTCTGCTTTAAAATCCAGTTCCCTTTCAACCTTTTCACCGAAATTGCCACTAAGGTCCTGATAGGAAATAACTTTAACTGTATTTTTGCCTAGAGTGTAATAACATGTCCCCAAAAAAGTTATGTTATCAGATGATGAATACTCATCAAAATATACAGGACTACTGCCTACCATAACAATTGGTGGATATTTTAACTTTTCACTGAAGGTAACTTCAACTTTCTCTGGGGATATAACTTTTATATTACTTACTGCTGGTTTAGTAAAATCTGTTTTTATCATATTTAAATTAGCTATATACGGATTCGGTTCTATTGTGTTTCCAAACATATCCTGTGCATTTTTTATTATTAAACTTATAGATTCATCAGGTGAAAAATCTTTAAGTTCGAACTTCAATTCTGAAGTGCCTTTTGCAAATTTTTCTGAAACATCTATGGTTGTTTCTCCTTGAACAACATATGCACTTCCGATATTTTTCAGAGGTTCAGAAAATGTTACATTAATACTATTTTTATTATTTCCCATATTTTTAACAAAGGGCGACTCATTATCTGTCCTTTTTTCTATCTCTGTAAATGGATATGTAACAATTAAAGGGTTGTCCTTAAGTTTTATACTGTTAACAAAATAAAGTGTGTCTTTAGCAATTGGGTTTTTTAATTGCAGCAGGGCACTTTTATCCCCAACCATGCTTATTGTATTTATTTCAGATGTACTTACAAAGTAGTTGTTTTTGTTTTGAACATCTGTTACATCAGGTGCCATTGTAAAATTAACTTGAATTGTTGTAGGATCAATATAATTAATGGATTTGACCTTGAAGTTATCACATATATTAATTAATCTATTTTTATGTGCCACAATTTTAGTACTATCAGATGAAACTGCCACATCCAAAATATACTGTCCCTGTTTGTCAAAGATATATTTTAGTTTTCCATTATATTTTGAAACATCCATTAACCATTTATTTTTATTGATATCAAAGATATTTAATGAATATTTATATGTGCTACTTGGTCCAGGAAGATTTTCAACGCCACCTATCTCAACTGTTTCTCCTATTCTAAAATCTTCTCTATCTATAAGCATTTTCCCATCTGAATAGATTAACCCTTTTTCATTTTTGCCATAACAATTAATATTTACAGTATAGATACTGTCAAATGAAAAATCCTTATTTTTTAGCTTGCCCTCTACTCCTGCTCTTTTCACATATATGTAAACCCTATAATTTCCTGGCTCAAACTTATTTGTTCCATCAAGTTTATATACAGTAGTTCCATCTGTAACTTCTCCATAATTTTGAGTATAGTAAGGTTTTAGAACCGTCTTTTTATTTACAATACTTACTTTGTCTATTTTCAAAGCATATTGTACCTTTCCATTGTAGTTACTAATTAAAAAGTATGATTGGGTTTCCCCTTCTATTAAAGGTGTATGTTCAACAAAAACCCTGTTTATTTTAGGTAGAACTTCATTGGCTGAAACAGTATAACCTCTGAATACACACAATATAGACAATATAGATATCAACATGCTAACTAAAATATTTCCTTTGTACCTATCTAACTTCACTATCACTACCCCCTATTTTTCTATTTATATTATGGTATTTTATCGATTTACCTTTATTTCATATTATACCATCATATACCTATTTTGTTTATAATAAATAATATAGCTGTGGTAATATATAATTAATTATCAGCCTCTTTCAATTATGGACATACATATTTTCGTAAGCAGAAATTGCAAAAGGGTAACTTTTAAAGAATCTATAATAAAAGGCTGTTACATTAGTATCCACAAATACTAATGTAACAGCCCTATCTAAATAATCTACATAAACCTCTCAAATTCATCATTACCAGCTAATTCTTTTACTAAATTTTTTATATCCTGACACCTGTCTTTAGGACAAATAAGGAGAACATCATCTGTATCAACTATCAGCATATCTTTAATTCCTATGCCTGCAATTAATCTCTTGTTCCCTAATATCATTGTATTTTCAACTTCATATAACCCTGCTTCACAATTGGAAATGACATTATTTTGTTTATCTTTATTCAAAAACCTCTCTAAAGCCGTAAAACTTCCTATATCATCCCAGGTAAAACTTGTATCAAGTACAACAGCCCTATGAGTTCTCTGCATAACCCCAAAATCTATTGAAATACCATCAATTTTACTATACTCATCGGCAATTACCCTATCTTCCTCAGGAGTATCCACAGCCTCATATATTCTCATTAAACTTCTATACAATTCTGGAAGATATTTTTTTATTTCCCTAAGGAGTCTGTCTGCTCTCCATACAAACATTCCGCTGTTCCAATAATAACTTCCCTTTTCTATGAAGCTTTTTGCAACATCAACATTTGGCTTTTCAACAAATCTTTTAACTTTGTAAATTCCAGTTTCAATTTCTTCTCCCTTTTCAATATATCCATAACCTGATTCTGGTCTTGTTGGATTAATGCCCATGGTTACAAGATAATCCCCATCCCTTGCAGCATCTATAGCGGTTTTTAATGTTTTTTCAAATTCCTCCTGACCTATAATTACATGATCTGAGGGCAATACAACCATAACAGCCTCAAAATCTCTTTTAAGAAGTTTAACAGCTGCAAGACCTATACAGGATGCGGTTTCTTTATTCATAGGCTCCTTAAATATATTTTTCTCTTCAATTCCTAATAAATTTTGAATAATTGGCACATATCTTTTATTAGTCACTACACAAATCCTTTCCTTTGGGATTATATTCATTATTCTTTCAACAGTACATTCTATCATTGTCTTATCTCCTACTGTCTTTAGAAACTGTTTCGGCATGCTTACCCTTGATTTAGGCCAGAATCTGGAGCCAAGTCCACCAGACATTATTACCGTGTATACCATAAAAAATCACCCCGCATATATACATAATATGCCGGGTGATTTCCCTTGGTTACATTTTACTTAGTTTTGCACTAATTGTAGTACCCTATTTTTTGTCCTTCGGTCTCCCTGCTAAGTTCTAAAGCCTTCTCTAATTTCTCTATTACTTTGGGATAATTTATACCCTGAGTATCATTTTCATAAATCATACCTATACTGAGTTTTGGAATAATAGAAATTTTATCTTTCTTTAATTTTATATTACCAACACCATCTTTTATTTTATTTGAAACCTCTGCACCCTTTAACTTCTTGTTTCCTCCGTCTATGAGCAAAATTAAAGTATCTTCGTTATATCTGAATATATATTCCTTTTCTTGTATAATTGAAATTATGAAGTTAACAATATTATTTATAAAAACCTTGGAAATTTCCTTGCCATATTCTTTGTAAACGTATCTGTAATTATCTATTCCAATTATAATTGCATAAAAGGATTTATTGTTTAAAATCTTATTGTTTAAAATCACATTTAAAAACTTGCCATTGTATATATTAGTCATTTCATCCTGAAACAATTCCTCTTCTCTTATTTTAAGTTTTGTATACATTTGAGAATATCTTTGAAGAGGTATAGAAATGGAATAAACTAATATAACACCTGCTGCCCCTCTGTCAGCATATAGCCAAACAATAGCTATCAGCAATAAAATGGACATTGAATAATATGCCTTATATTTCCTTAAATCAAAAAGCTGCATCATCCATGAACCAGTAGAAAAAGATATAACAAGGGATACCAATGATGTATTGATGAATACATATGAAACATATAGGACAGCAAGCTTTATTATATCGAGTCCATTTGTACTGAATACATTTACATCTAAAATTTCTTTCAAAGAATACACAACAAATATGCATATTGAAGTTTGAGCTATATTAAAAACTAATTTTACTATAGAAAATGTTTCTGTTTCATTCCGTTTATAACGTTTATATGATAATAGGGAGAGTTCAATAGAATTCAACAAAATAGCTGGTAATATTCCAAAAGAGATAATAACAAAGGTATTTGTTGCTACACTTAAATTAAAGGCTGCATTATTAGCAGGAAGTATATCAAAATATGAGGATATAAGAACAAATACTGCTATTATGAGAAAGAATAAATTTAAACTGCTTTTTTCCAAAAAAATGCTATAAATTATACAAAATATCCCTAAACTATCTATTAGATAAAGATATGGCTTAAAAAATTTCTTTAAATCCATTAAACATCCGTCCCCTTTGTTTAACTCTTTTATATTTTCATTATACAATTAAATATATTCAAATTAATATATAAATTTACATAAAATATCAATTTTTTTACTCTACTTTTACTGGAAACGAATAGAGGAATTTTTAACAATTCATAGAATTATATGGGTATTATACTCGTTATAAGGGGAGAACATTATGAAGAAAATTTTTTTATTCCTTAGTCTCATAGTATTCAGTACATTAAATCTTCTAATTACCTCTCAAAATTTAGTTTTCGCCAGATTAAACAAATCTGACCTTTCCAGTATTAAGTTTAAAGATTTCTCGAAAAATATTTCGAAGGACAGAATGTTTGAACACATTAAATATTTAGCAAATACAGATAACGCAAGGATAACTGGGACTGATGGAGAAAAAAGAGCATCATCTTATATAAAAAATGAATTTCAAAAATTGGGGCTGACAGTTGAAGAGCAGTTTTTCCCTGTAATTAGATATAAATGCTCTCAGACAAAGGTTACGTTAATTTCCCCTGAAAAAGAAGATATATATTCCTGTGCCCTTACCTATAGTGCTCCTACACCACCTGAGGGAATTACTGCAGAAGTTTGTTATATTGATGCTGGAACTACAAAGGATTTTCAGGAAGCAGACATAAAAGGAAAATTGGTACTTATAAAACGTAACAGAAATTATTTTGACTCAAAAATACTATATGCCTATAAATATGGAGCTGTGGGAATAATATTTTATGATCCTGAAACTAGCTGTACCTTTGATGCAGAACTTTATGGTCCTTCTAAAATACCTGCTTTATCAATAAGTGAACCAGATGCTTCTTACATAAAAAATCTTTTATTTTCTAATAAGAAAGTTAAAATAAATATAAAGGTCATCTCAGAGACCACTATCAAAAACTCAAGCAATATTATTGCAACAAAAAAGGCGAACTTGAACAGCACAGATACTAAGACACTTATTATAGGTGCTCATTACGATGGTGTTAATACCCCTGCAGCAAACGATAATGCCTCGGGAATTGCTGTTCTTTTAGAAACTGCAGGTATACTTTCTAAGGAAAATTTAAACTGCAACATTAAATTCATTGCCTTTGGAGCAGAAGAAATCGGTTTAAAAGGCTCTACCTACTATGTATCAAAATTAACAACCAGAGATATAAACAACATAATATCAATGATAAATATTGACATGGCAGGTGTAGGCAATACCCTTTATTTACATACACTGAATTCTCTAAATCCCTCCTTTGTTGCTGATATTTCTGAAGAATGTATCAAAAGGTCAGGTTATAATTACACCATCTTTGATCAGGACAGCAGTGACCATGTACCCTTTGAAAATGCCGGTATACCCTTTGTTTATTTTGAATACGGCCCCTGTGATAATTACCATACAGATAATGATGTTCCCTCAAAAATAAGTAAAAACAATTTATTCAATGTATGTAATGTTGTAACAAAAGTAGCCTTTGAAATATGCTCTAATCCAAAAAAATATTTAAATATTCAAAGATAAACTTTAAAGAAAAATCCCAAGAAAGGATTTTAAATTTCATTCTTATAAAATCCTTCTTGGGATTAATTTTGAATTAAACTTTTTATCTGCCACAAAACCTGTCTTTTACTGGAATATATTTATCAGTTCATTGAATATATCCCTGTTTTCCTTTATTTTTTCTTCATTTCCTAAAACACAGACATAATTTTGATTCATACAATCCCTTATTAAGCCGGAAAGATTATTTACATCCTTTGGAGTTGTACTCAATATTTCTTCCCTCTCTTTTTGTATATCCTCTAAGGTAACTTTGCTGAAATAATAAGCATCTGCTCTTTCACCCTTCATAGATGGTGTTAAAGGTGTATCAACCATTGAAATTGTGCCAATAATATATTTTCTCATTTCTCTTTCATTTACATTAAATTGCTGTAGATATTTATATGTCTCGTCATAAACCTTTATAGTTTCAATTAAATTTGGATCGCGATAGGAACTGCAGGCTATTTTTCCAAATCTATCGAAGCTTAAGCCACATCCATAGGCTCCTCCTTGGACACGTATTTTATTCCAGAAGTAATCGTAACTCAATATCGTTTTTAAAACATAAAGTCTTCCTGTATATTCATATCCAAGTTTTCTAAAGTTATATGCCTTAGCTACATACTGAACTTTAGCAGATGTCATTAAACCATCGTTTTTGTGTTCTAAACTAAAATCATATTTTTGATATGATGGGCTCTCTGTCCTTAGTCCTTTCTGAATTATCTCTAAGTTATCCCTGAACCTGTTGTATCCTGCTTCATCACAAGTAATTCCTATAACAATGTTATTTATATTAAATATTGAATTAAAGGTTCTTTCAATATTATTACAAATTTCATCAGCCCTCTTATCAAAATCCCTTTCTAGCTCTGAAAGAAATTTAAAATAAGCAACTCCCTTCACAAGATCATAATATTTTCCTGATGCTGCTATATATGAATAAACCCTGTTAACAGCAGTTACGTTACCATTATTTATAATTGACATCTCAATTCTGGATTTAGTTTCCTGAATTATCTCCTTAATTCGTTTTTTATCATCAAATTTTGAAGCACATGTTATCTCCCTGAGAATTTGAAGTAACCTTGGTAATTTATCCACCAACACCTTGGATTTAACAATAAATTTCGGATGGAAAATCTCAAAACTTCCCTTTTCTCCAAAAATCTCAACTTTATTTTCTATACCACCTGTGTTTATATTTATTTCCTTTGTTAAATCCTGATAACTATATGTTTCTGTATTTACTTTTCCTAAAATTCCTGATAAAAGTCCAACATATGGAATTAACTCCCTTTCTACGGAAGTTGTGTCAAAATACATATTTATATAAGCTATGTTATTTGTAAACATCTCATGATGAAGAACATCAATACCAAGCTCTTTTCTTTTTTCTGTAGGAAGTCCTTCAACATTTTTTTCTATATCCTCAAGGGAGATAAGGGGTATCCTTTCAAGTTCCTCCTCTGAATCTGGTGTTTCCTGTCTTTCCCTTAATTTTATTGTATTATTTATTAATTCTTCAATTTCTGATTCCGATAAACCTTCTTTAAATCCTCTTAGTTTATTTTTAACTTCCTCAGCTTTCTTCTCAGATAATCCACATTCCGGCTTAACTATCAATAAGGAACTGTGGCTACTGTTAAGTAAATATTTTTCTATTAAAACTTCAAAATAATTTGATGTAAGGGCAGTTTTTATCTTTTTTAATGTATCCTCATACTGAAGATGCATATATGGATTTTCATCATAAAGCCAGCTGTCCATACACTTAATTCCATAGATTAAGCCCTTTGGATAACCATTAAAATTAGCTTCCCTCATTTGAAATTCTTTAATATTTATAGATGCTTCTATTAACTTTTTATCTAATCCATTTTGTACAATATCCCTTAATGTACTGTTGACAATCTCTACAAATTCATCTTTTCTATCCTCATTAGAATTCTTTACTACTACTGAAAAAACCGGCTGTAAAATGCTGTTGTCAAATACACCAAAAACGTCTTTCCCTATTCCTGCATCTAGCAATGCCTTTTTAAGTGGTGCTGCAGGAGTTGAAAGAAGCATATGCTCTAATATTTCAAAGGCAAGGTAAAGCTCTGGGTCTGTTGCCTTTCCTACAACGGTATTTAAAGATAAGAAGGTCTTATCCTTTTCCTCCTCATCATTGGAAATTGAGTATTCCACCGTCATCTCCTTTAAAGAACCTATGGGCTTTTGTTCAGGAATTTTAGAATTTATATCTATTTTATTGAAGGCATCCAGATATTCCTCATTTATAAATTTTAAATGTTCCAAAATATCTCCATCACCATATAAAAATATGTAACTATTTGATGGGTGATAGTAAGTTCTATGGAAATTTAAAAACTCTTCCTGAGTCAGCTCTGGTATCACATCAGGATCTCCTCCTGACTCAAAGCCATATGTTGTATCAGGAAATAAAGATTCTTGTATTTTCCTGAACAAAATTCCTTCTGGTGAAGAAAAGGCCCCCTTCATTTCATTATAAACAACACCCTTATATTCAATGTCAGAATCCTTATTATCTATCTCATAATGCCAGCCCTCCTGCATTAGAATTTCAGGGCATTCATATATATTAGGATAAAAAACTGCATCCAGATATACATCCATAAGGTTTATAAAATCCTTAGAATTTTTACTTGCAACAGGATACATTGTCTTATCTGGATATGTCATGGCATTTAAAAATGTGTTTAAAGAACCCTTTACAAGTTCAACAAAAGGCTCCTTTACAGGGAATTTTCTTGAACCACAAAGAACAGAGTGTTCAAGAATATGGGGTAGCCCTGTACTATTTTCAGGCGGAGTTCTGAAGCTTATTGAAAACACCTTATTATCATCATCATTTGAGATATAAAGCAGTCTGGCGCCGCTTTTTTCATGACTGAAAAGTCTTGCTGTGGAATTAATTTCCTTTAAGTCCTTTTCCTCAAGTAGTCTAAATCCATGGTATATTTTGTTTAACTCCAAATTCATTTTCATTCCCCCAAGTTATATTCTTAATTTTAAATTTTACCCTTATATGAATTATTTTACAATATATTTATCTGCAACAAACATATATCCCTCTATTTATAATTAAGGGGTGTTACAATCTGATAATTTATAACATAAAATTAACAGATTATATATCCTACGAAAACCATAAATTAAAAATGTATGATATAATATTTTGTGGAATTTTGTAAAACTTTTTCAAATAACCTAACAATAACAATTTTTATATCGAATATTGAGATTTAAATGAAACCAAACTTTCTCCAAGGAGGTATATAATGGCACGTAAAAAGAGGAAAAAAACAAAAAAATTGTTTAAAATATTATCTTTATCGGTACTATTTTTTGCAATATCCCTTGGTGGATATGCATATTACCAATTAAACAAAATTAAAACAAATAAAATATCTAAATCTGACTTAGAACTTGGAATAAAACCTCAAAACCAACTAGATAGTATTGAGAAGGAAAACCTAAAGGATGTAATCAATATTGCCCTGTTTGGAACAGATATTGGTAGAAGTAAAGGTGACGTACCACACTCTGACGCAATAATAATAGCAACCATCGATCCAAAACATAAAAAAATTAAACTTTCATCCATAATGAGAGATACCTATGTAACTATTGAAGGTCATGGTCAGACAAAAATTACAGAGGCCTATACCTATGGAGGTCCAGAGCTTGCGATTAAAACCCTTAACCAGAATTTTGACTTAAACATCCGTGATTATGCAACTGTTAACTTCTTTAGTCTTGAAAAGGTTATTGACATACTAGGTGGAATAGAAGCAGACATAAAGGACTATGAAATAAAGGAATTGAATTACCGCATAAAAGAAGTTGCAAATCTTGAAGGAAAAAACCCTACATTAATCAAAAGGACAGGCCCTCAGAAATTAAATGGTATTCAAGCTGTTGCATACTCTAGAATTAGAAAAGTTGGAAATGGTGATTACGAACGTACTGAAAGACAAAGAAAAGTTTTAAGCCAGCTTACAGAAAAGGTTCAAAATGCTGGTGTATCAAAATATCCAACCCTGGTTTCTCAAATTCTTCCTTTAGTTGAAACAAGTATGTCTAAAATTGATATTGTAAAGACGGGTGTTTCTGTTTTAAGTTCTGATATTAAAGCTATCGATAACATCAGATTTCCATTGGATGAGTTTAGTCAAGGTCAGATTATAGATCATAAATGGTTTCTTGTTCCAAAACCTGATATAAAAACAACAGCTGAACAGATACAAAAGTATATATTTGAGGATATAAGACCAGATGTCCCAGATATCAGACCAGCTGACATAAACAAAACCAAAACAGACAAAAAAACTTCCAAAGCTAATTAATAATTAAAAATAGAAAAGCATTCCCTGGTTTGGTATAATATAATGGCTACTAATCAGGGAATGCTTAAATTTTTACAACGAAATGTATATTCCCCATATTTAATGACAAGGATATTAAAAGTTAATGATATGCTTAAGATACATTGGAGGTATACTGTTTATGAGAAACTTTTGGTGTGAAGTAGACCTTGATAAATTAGAATATAACATTAATAAAATCAGAGAAAAAACTGATAAAAAGCTGATGGCAGTTGTTAAAGCAAATGCCTATGGACTTGGTATCGAAACTATAAGTGAATTTCTTGACGATAAAGTAGATTATTTCGCAGTTTCAACAATTGATGAAGCATTATTGGTAAAAAGTGAAAAGGATATCCTTATATTAACACCTGTTTATACTGAGGAAGACATAGCCCTTGTTAAAGATAACTATATTTTAACAGTTGATAATGTTGAAACATTAAATATTCTAAGCTCTGCTGAAAAAGATTTCAGAGTACATATTTATGTAGATACTGGAATGAATAGATTTGGAATAAAGCCAAATAAGGTTAATGATTTTATAAGTGATATAAAATCATTATACAAAAATATTAAAATCGAAGGAATTTATACCCATCTCCATAATACAGCAAACACAAAATATACCATAAACCAGATTAATCTTTTTAAAAACATCCTTGATAATTTAGAAGAACATATAAATGAAATACACCTTTTAAATTCAAATGGATTTATTAAATACAACGATAGTGTAGATTTTGATACAACTGTAAGGCTTGGAAACATTATTTATGGATATGATTCACATAAACATTTCTGTAAAAAAATATATCAATACAAAGCCAAGGCAATAAAAACCTATTATGTAGATAAGGGTGAATTCATAGGTTATGGTAATTACTTTAAAACTAAAAATACAACTAAGGTTGGAATCCTAGACTGCGGTCTAATTGATAAATTCGGTTTTACAAAGGATTTAAAGCGAAACATTTTCTATGATGCTGCAAAGGCCGTTTATCATCATTTAAAATACAACAGCGGTATAATCTATAACGGAAGACAATTAAGGATTCTAGGCCGTCCTAATATGAATTTCACACTTGTAAACATGGATGGTATTGAAGATGATGCCATATTCAATATTGATATGTCTCCTATCGCTGGAGACAGTAGCATTCCAAAAAAATATAGAAAAGGTGATGTTAATGTATAATTTTAAAGAAATAGATTCTTCCATTATTAACGACTTTAATAATAAAAATTCAAAGGGACATATTTTTCAGACTTCCTATTGGGCAGATGTAAAAAGAGAATGGAAATCAAGGTTTATAGGTGGTTATACTAGTAACGGAGAGCTTGTCTTAACCTGCACCATACTACTGAGAAAAATACCTTATTTAAACAAATACATGGGATACATCCCTAGGGGATTTACATGTGATTATAACAATGAAAACCTTGTTGGAGAATTTACTGATTTTCTGAAAAATTACTCAAAGAAGAACAACATTGCATTTATTTCTATTGACCCAGATATACATCTTAAGGAAAATGAAATAACAATTGAAAATGGTGAGAAAATAAAAGAGATGCTTGTATCACTTGGATATAACCATAAAAACACAAAGAACTTCGAAAACATTCAGCCTAATTTTGTATTCAGACTTAATTTTGATATGTCAAAAAACATTGATGATAGAAAAAAAGAAATATTTAATAATTTTTCAAGTAAAACAAGATATAACATAAAGGTCGCTCAAGATAGGGGACTTACAGTTGAAATATATGATAAAAACAACATAACAGAAGAAATACTTGATAAATTCCATGAGCTTATGGTGATAACTGGTGAAAGAGATAACTTCATTACAAGACCTAGAGCCTATTTTAAGAACATGCTTGAAAAACTTTCACCATATTGTAAAATCTATATGTTAAAATACAACTACCAGATAGATTACAACAGACTTAAGGATAAATTAGATACTCAGATTAAAAACAAGGAAAGATTACTTAAGAAGAAGGATGAAATTCTTGCAAATCTTAAGAGTGAAACTGAAACTGATAAAATATTGAAACTTGAAAAAAAGCTTGCTGATACTGAAAAAAACATAACAGAAGCTGAAAGACAAATAAAAAGTTTCCTTGAAAGAATAGACAGCATATCTGAGTTTAAAGATAAACAGAATGTCTATGTATCAGGTGCCATATATCTATATTATGGTGGTAAAGCATGGTATTTATATGGTGCCTCCCATAATATATTAAGGGACACTATGCCAAACTTTTTAATGCAGTGGAAAATGATTGAAGACAGTATAGATTTAAACTGTTATATGTATGATTTCAGGGGAGTTTCCGGAGATTTAAATCCAGAAAATCCTTTATATGGACTATACAAATTTAAAAAAGGCTTCAATGGGGACTTTGTAGAGTTTCTTGGAGAATTTGATTTAATAATAAACAGCTTTGTTTACAGCTTATTCAGATTTGTTCTTCCTAAATTTAAAAAAATAAGAACATCCTTAATTAAGAGAAAATAATTCATCTCAAAAGGAGATGAGGCATCAGAATTTTTTAGCTGCTGATGCCTCATCCCTTTATATTTAGACTACAAAACTTATCATAGTTAAAACATCAAAATAATTGTCTGATTCATATAACACAGAATTAGAAGACATCTCCTTCATTCCTGGATAAAAGGATGCTTTAAAGGCATCTGTATGCTTAGCAAAACATATCTCCACTTTAAAGTGTTCTGGAAGTCTGATTTCTCCAAGCTTCAAATCCCTTGTTAATGCCTTTTCAACTTCCTTCTCTATAAGTTCTACAGCTAAGTCTGGATTCATGTTTATAGTTGAACCACCTATGCCATCCTTAACACCTAATGTGATTATATTATTGTTAACCCTCTTTACTTCACTGCATAACCCCTTGTCACCGCTGACAAAGACTACTGGAACCCCAACTGATGCTGCAGCATAAGCATTGAGTAAAAACTCGCTGACATATTTATCGTTGATTTTAATATACCTTACCTTTCCTGACATTGTATGGGCTAATGGATTATCGTTTGAACCTGCACAGGAATGATAACCTATAAACAGAGCAGCATCAAAGGTTTCATCAAGCTCCTGCACCATAGCAAAGGGATGTCCACTCCAACCTCTAACAAGCTTAGAGTTTTTAGGCATTTCCCTTGGATCAATGTTTCTTGCAGTATTATGTGCATCCTTAATCCAAATTTCACTGGCTCCTGCCCTTATTGCTCCCTGACAGGCAGCTTTAACTTCCCTGGTCATCTGTTCAGCAAATCTTATATATTCTGGTTTGTCGCTTTCTGCTTCATCCCAGCTTGTAACACCTGTCACACCCTCGATGTCTGCACTTATGTACACCTTCATAATGATCCCCCCCATTATCGTCTTAAATAATATTATAGAACAATAAAAAAATAATTTATACCATTTTTTGTAACTTTTTGTTAATATTTTATTGTTAACTTATTGTCCAACATACTCCCTGCATTTTTCTATAAAATTTTTTAAATCCCTTTCCTCCTCTAATTTTTTTTCTTCATCCATATCACCTCTACCTACTCTGTCACATATCATTAATAAGGAAATTTCTTCTAAAGAAATTTCAGAAAGCATCCCTTTGATATCAGCAAAAGGAAGACCTTTAAGCACAAAAAGTATCTGCATATGCCATCTAACTCTTGTTATGACCCCTTTAATAAAATCTTCATCATTTGTAAACTCCCTTAAGAACTTTTCGGCAACTTCCTTTCCAACCTTATCATGGTCGTATGAGGTTATTCTTCCATTTCTTAGCTTTGTTGTTGAAGCTTTTCCTATATCATGTAGCAGAGCTGACCACATAAACGCTCTGGGATAATTACTGAGCTCTCTTTTTGCCGCTGCATTATCTACAACCAGCATTGTATGGTTCCAGACACTCCCCTCTGGATGATGTTTTAAGGATTGCTCTGTTTCTGTTAATTTATATAGCAATGAAAAAGGATATTCAAACTTAAATACATCATTCTTCTTTAACTCATTTAAGTATATGGAAGGCTTTACATCCTCCATAATGTGTTTATCAATATTATTGAAAATAACGTTCCTTTCATCCATAATCATTCCTCCAATTAGCATCTAAAATCCATTATTAATTTACCCATTTAACCTAAAACATATAATATAACTATAAATTAAAGCCACCGAAATCATTTATGGAACTGATTAGAGTGCCTTTTAAAATAAAATCAGGCAGCTGACAGCTGCCCAATTCAAATTAATATTCATCTAATTTTAAGCTCATTACCTTTGTTTTTTTATCTCTAACAATCTCAACATTCACCACGTCACCAGCATTATATTTCGCCTTGATTTTATTAATATCCTCAATTGATTTTATTTTTTCTCCGGCAAATTTAACAATAACATCCCCCGGCTGCAGACCTGCCTTTTCCGCTGGACTGAATGATTGTACCTGTTTTATATATACTCCTATTGGAAGATTATATTGTGATGAAAGTTCCTTTGTAATATCAATACCCATTATACCTATCTTCAAAAGAGGTTTGCTTAACTCATTAATCTTTGCCTTAACAGCATTTATTGGAATCGCAAAGCCTATTCCCTCGACACCACTTTGACCAATTTTGGCTGTATTTATTCCTATCACCTGACCCTTTGAATTAACAAGAGCTCCTCCACTGTTTCCAGGATTTATAGCAGCATCAGTCTGTATTAAATTTAATGTAGTTCCTTCAATTTTAACCTGTCTGTTACTGCACTTACAACCCCAGCAGTAACAGAGCCTAGAAAATCTCTTCCCAGCGGATTTCCTATTGCAACAGCCAGCTCTCCTACTTCCAGCTTATCGGAATCACCAAATTCAGCTGTTGGAAGATTATCTACCTTATCAGTTATCTTTATAACTGCCATATCCATATTGGCATTATAATTAACAACCTTTGCATTATACTCCTTGCCGCTGTTTAATATAACTTTAATCTTTTCTGCTCCGCTTATTACATGATAGTTTGTTACTATATAGCCATCCTTTGAAAATATTATGCCTGAACCCATGCCTTCACTTTCCTCTTCAAATGGCTCCATAAAATAACCTCCAAGTTCTGCAACACTCTTTGTTGACACCCCCACCACTGCAGGTCCCACTTTTTTTGCTATTTCAGGTATCGTTAAATCATTTCCCAATGAAACTGAAGTTGAAACAACCTGTGTACCTGAACTTTTGGTATTATATTCAGCTTTAATTGATTTATACAGCTCTGTGTTTTTAAACATCTCTGTTTTAGGAAGTATGTACAGCCCTAATGCTCCAACTATTATTCCTCCTGCTAAGGTTCCTGCTGTTGCTGCAGCAATAACTGCGGTTAAAAGACTTCTTGGTTTCTTCCCTTTTTTTGTATCTTCCTTATATTCTCTCTCATCACTCTGAATAACAACTTCCTTCTCTACACACTCTTTTAAAATCTCATCGATATTATCCATTTCATGATTGTAGTTGAAATCATCCATTGTTATTCCCTCCTATGTTATTTATTATTTATTTTAATATTAATAATCTATTATGAAAATTTTATGGTGAAAAAATGAACAATTTATTAACAGTATATTATTTAAAATATAAGAAATCTTTTATAATACAATATATTGCCCTTACAATAACTAAAAATAAATTTTCAACTAAAAATACAATAGCAGCTGCAAATAAATATAAAATAAAAAACCATCTGCTCTTCACCACAATCCCCTCCAGAACATATATTTTATATTATGAAAAAATACCCAGGATGTGATATTCCATCCTGAGTATTTACCTGGCTATCTTGTTGTTGGTCTTATAAACATCTGTGTCCAATAACATCTTCCGTATTTATCCTTAGCAAGACCAACACCAATTTCTGAATATGATGTACTTAGTATGTTACTTCTATGTCCTGGTGAATTCATCCATGAATTCATAACCTCTGAGGGTGTCCTTTGACCCATTGCTATGTTTTCACCAGCAGAGGAAAATCTTATTCCAAAGGACTCAATCATTTGAAATGGCGAGCATAGGTTGGAGAAAAATGTGAAAAATAGTTCTTATTAATCATATCCTGGGATTTATACCTTGCTATTCTTGAGAGCTGCCAATTTTGCTTTAATGCAGGAAGACCTTTTTTACTTCTTTCTACATTCACCAATCTTATTACTTCATTTTCCTGAGCCTTAATGTCATCCAGATTAGGAATCGTTAACTTCTGCCCCGGATAAATCAGTGATGGATTTTTTATACTGGGATTCTCAGCAATTATTTCACTAATACCTACCTGATATTTCTGTGCTATGATCCACATACTATCCCCTGGTTTTACAGTATAGATAATTGACTGAGCATAAGCTGTTGATGTAATAATCATAGACAAAATAATTAAAAATGTTATTTTTTTTCTCATTAAAAATCACCTCATATTTATTTTCTTATGAGATGATTTTTTATACATTGCAATTAATTCTAAACTAATTCTATAGATATTCTCTTTTTATAATATCTCCTTCTATTCCAATTGTAACAACCTTTACCGGAACATCTGACCCTGCCCTGTCCCTTGCTATTTTCGCTGCCTGTGACATTCCACTGCAACATGGAACTTCCATTTTTAAAACTGTAATGCTTTCTAGGTCATTGGTTTTTATTATATCCTCCAGTTTCCTTGTGTAATAATCTGCATCATCAAGCTTTGGACATCCAACAACAACAGCTTTATCCTTTAAAAAGTCATTGTGATAATTGCCATAGGCAAATGGAACGCAATCTGCAGTTATTAATAAGTCTGCATTTTTAAAATATGGTGCATTGTGAGGCACAAGTGAAAGCTGAACCGGCCACTGTCTAAGCTTTGAAGAAATTTTTACCGGATTGTTTTCTTCAACATTTTTTCCAAACTGTCTTATTCTGCTTCCAGGACACCCCCCCTGATGCAAATGTCCTGAATTGTTTGCTTCAGGATGATTTGAGCATCCACAGCCTTCATCCTTTTTTTGATTATTTAAATGTTCCTCCACTGCCTTTTCATCAAAATCCTCTGCATCCCTTTCAATAATTTGAATAGCATCCATAGGGCAGTGTCCAAGACATGCACCTAATCCATCACAATATATATCCTTAACTAACTTAGCCTTTCCATCAACAATCTGCAGTGCTCCTTCCGCACAATTTGGAATACATAATCCACATCCGTTACATTTTTCTTCATCTATATGCACAATCTTTCTAAATGCCATTAAAAACACCTCCAATTTTTTTCTTGATTATATAATACCATCTTTTATGTTTTTTATATGTGATTTTTATCATATATATTGAGAATTTAAATCACACCTCATGATTATAATACCCAATCTATTGATAAAATAACGTAAGATTAGACATGCTGTTTCAAGTAATGTTTATCATGAATATGATAAAGAGTAATTTAATTAAATATTTTTTAACTCATCGGAAACAATAATAATAACATTATTTTTTGGAGGTGATTTTATGCCACTTACAACAAAAGAACAAAATCTCCTTTTAGATGATTTAAACTCTGAATATCTTTGTATTAGAAAATATCAACAATATGCTTCTATGGCCAGTGACCCTCAAATAAAACAACTATTCTCAGATCTTGCAACCAAGGAAATGGAGCATGCCAATACTTTAAAGAACATACTTACACAAAACAATGCTCCTGCAACAAGTTTATTTGAAACATATAATCAACCTCAGGGAAACAATGCTTCACCAACACAGAATTTAGGAATAACTGATGCACAGCTTTTATTTGATTCACTGCATACAGAAAAACATGTTTCAAGCGTCTATAATACAAGTGTATTGGAATCAGTTGACACTAATATAAGAAAACAGCTTCAGCATATTCAGCAGGAAGAACAAAATCATGCCGAAAGTCTTTTTAACACATTAAAATCCCATGGCTGGTATAACGTACAATAACATATCCTTATTCAGCCTCCCTTTGGAGGCTTTTTTGCAGAATATGTCAATTAATTTTGAAGGATTTTTTTAGAATTTTATGTTATAATACAACCTTGGGAGGGCTCAAAATGAAACGTTATTATTTAATTTATATTTTAATTTCTTTACTTTTGGTTTCCTGTAACATGGTCTCAGCAGAAAAAAGCCATACCAATATTCCATCACCAGTTAATACACCGTCTAAAATAGAAACAAAAAAAACAGATGAAAGTAAGATTAATGAAATTCATGGAATATATATAAGCTCAATAAACAATGAACAGATTGAATTAATTAAATCCTTAAAATTTAATACAATCTTTTTAGCTAGTCCTGGGATAAGAATCGATAAAAAACCTTATAGAACTGATAATTCTGCTTTAAAACTTTTAAATAGAAATGTAAAACTTCTTAATAAGCATAATATAAATTATTTTATTGAGTTTACATCTGGGCCAGGCTTTTCAATTGATGGTAAAAACTCAAATATATTTAATAATAAATTAGAGGCATTTTATTTCTCTAAAATGGTGAAGGAAGCAATAAAGAGAAATATAAACAATTCTAATTTTATGGGAATTTCCATAAATATAAGAAATTCCGATATATCTGAAACAATATATTATGAAAAATCTCTTAAGATAATAGAAGAAATTCAAAAGGATTACCCTGATGTTAAAATAATATTAAATCTTCATCCACTGTCATTTGAAAATGGGTTTAAAAACATTCCAAAAATAAATAATAAAAATCTAATTATAAAAGCTGATATTTATTTAAAAAGCTACACCTATTCTGGATACGGTATAAGCCATAAAACCTCATTTACTTTAAACAGGAATACTATACTAACCTCCCTTCAGAGGTTAAAAAATGTTGAAAATGACTATGTAAAGGACATAATAATAACCTTTAACGCTCCATTTTTAAAGGATTCTGACGTTTTAATTCAGGATTTGTTTGAAATCTGTCGAACCCTGAATTTCAGCCATGTTATAACCCATAACACCTCAGATAATACCTATAACATAACTAAAAACAAAACTATTATTAAAATAATTAAGAGGCACAACCTTTAGGATGTGCCTCTTTTTTATACCAGCAATAAAACCAAAACACCAAGAATTATTCTATAATATGCAAATGGTGCCAGCTTTCTCTTTCTTATATAGCTCATAAATCCTGCAATTACAAGAAGTGCTACAACAAAAGAAACCAGCGTTCCAACTGTTAATACTATCCATTGAAATGATGTAATAACTATACCTGCCTTTATAAGCTTAACAATCTTTAAAAGTGCTGCCCCGCATATAGTTGGAACTGCTAAAAAGAATGAAAACTCTGCTGCAGCTTCCCTGGAAAGCCCTAAAAACAATCCTCCTATAATCGTTGAAGCAGAACGGGACATTCCAGGCCACATAGCCAGACACTGAAAAACTCCTATTAAAAAGGATTGCTTTACCGTTATATCATTTGTATCCTTTACTTTTACCCTTCTTTGCCTCTTCTCTGAAATTAAAAGAAGTATTGCTCCTACTATTAACGCCGCTGCAACGGCTCTTGAGTTACCCATCAGCTTTTTATCAATATAGTCTTCAAATAAGACTCCAAGAACAACAGCTGGCAAAACGCCTATTATAACCTTAAGCCATAGATTATATACCTCTTTTGCCTGTCTTATATTATCAAATTTAGGGAACAATTTGTTCCAGAAATAAAGGATTACAGCCAGAATTGCACCAACCTGAATCACCACATTAAAAGTATTTGCAAATTCTCCACTGAAATCTACATATTGACTGAACAATATTAAATGCCCTGTGGATGAAACTGGCAGAAACTCTGTCAGCCCTTCAATTATACCGAGTATAATGGCCTTCAAAATCATAGTATCCCTCCTTAAACCTACCTTTATAGAATACACCAATATATATCTGTATTCAATAGAGGGAAGATTATTCTATATATTTTAATTTTACATGTCAAAGGGCTTCTATTTAACATACTTACCATAGATATAAGCTGGGTTTCCCTTATAATTGATTCTGTACCATCCATTTTTATATGTTGTAACCTCTATTTTCGTTCCCTTCTTTAATACACCAATTACCTTGCTCTTTGTTGTTGCCTGGCTCCTGACATTTAAATTACATGTAATCACTTTAAATATTTTTTTAACTGCTGTATTTTTTGTTGCAGTATTTACTTTAGAACCTGTGACATTAACTGAATTGCTGTTTTTTATAGAGATTAAACCCTCTTTAATCTCAGCCTTTTGCCATCCCTTATCTGTACCAAGATATACCTCGTCTTTATTGACGTTTTCAAGAATATTTCTATAGACATCCCAATATTTTTCATCTTTGGCTTTATTTAAATCAATTTCAAATTCCCTGCTGCCTATTTTTACTTTTAAATATCCAGACTTGTTTATTACATCTGTTGATTTCCCAAGCAATAACTGGGCTACAAGCAAAGAATCCATCTCCTTGTTCTTAACCTCTAAATCTGGAGAAATTCCAACTTTGTTTATTATATTGCCCTTTGGCGATAGAAATTGCTGTATAGTCAGCTTTATGACACTTCCATCAGATAGCATAAAAGGCGCTTGAACGGTACCTTTACCAAAGGTTTTTGTTCCAACTAAAAATGCTTTATCGTAGTCCTTAACGGCTGCGGATAACACCTCAGAAGCACTTGCACTATACTCATTTACTAAGAATATTACCGGCTCTGTTATCTGCTGGCTATGGGGATAACCTGAATAAAATTGTCTCTTTTTACTTTTATTTTCAACAATTAAGGCATTATTTGATCCAATAAAATATCCGCTAATGTTCAATGCTGTATCTAAAAAACCCCCTGGATTATACCTTAAATCTATAATAAAGCCGTTAACTTTTTTTTCTTTCATTTCCTTAACGGCATTACCGAATAACTCAGCTGTATCTTCTCCAAAGGAGGTAATTTCAATATATCCTATATTATTATCTAAAATTTTAGTTTCAACCGTTGGAACTGAAATCTGTCTTCTTTCTACTTCTAGATTGAAAGTTGTTTCCCCCCTTTTAATAATAAGGGTTACCTTTGTTCCCTCTTCTCCTTTAATATATGTTACTGCCTCCTCTGACTTCATCCCAGATAGTTGATGTCCTGATGCTTCTAAAATTATGTCCCCAGGTTTTAGTCCTGCCTCTTCTGCTGGTGAATTAGATATTATTGAAAGTATCTTTACTCCCTCAGGTACCATATCAATATGAATACCAATACCAATAAATTTATTGTTTATACTGTTTAAAAAATCTTCAAACTCCTTTGCAGTAAAATATTGAGAATATTTATCTCCTAATTTGCTAACCATATCTTCAACAGTTGAAGAATTTAATACTTCATCCGATACTTCTCCTACATAGTTGTTTTTTATGAATGCCTTTGCTTCTTCAAGTGGATTTGTTACTGCATACACATTCGTTACTGCAAAATTAATTATAAGCATTAAAACAAATAAAAGACTTAATGAATTTTTAATATACCTTCCCCATTTGTTTGTTTTCATCTGCATAGCCCCCCTTATTAAAACATTGAATTATTCTCCATTTTTATATTTATTATACTTTATTTCATTAAAACTTCATATGTTTTTTTCAAATATAAAAGCTACCGTAAATCGGTAGCTTTTATCACTGATTTATTTTGTATATTTTGCTGGTATATATCCTATCTTTCCTTTATAACTTACCTTCCACCAGCCATTTATATATTGGATAACTGTAATCTTAGTTCCATATTTTAATACTCCAAGGCTCTTTGCCTTTGTTGACATAGAAACCCTTACATTTAATCCACTCTTTGCAGTAACTGTTACAACCTTTGCTTGTGGCTTTGGTTGTGGTTTTACTTGTGGCTTTGGCTGTGGTTTAACTTCTGGCTGTGGCTGTGGCTCTGGTTCTGGTGTTGGTGTTGGCTCTGGTGTTGGTTCTGGTTTAACTTCTGGTTATGGTTGTTTTATCTCAATTATAACCTTAGATTCAAAGTTACCTAGTTTAGCTACTATAGTAACATTTCCTGAAAAATCAGTAGGTGCTGTAAATACGCCTTTTTCTACCTTTCCTTTTTCAGCAGTTATTGTAACAACACTCAACCCATCAGTTCTAGTTCCATCTGAATAAACTATTTCAACCTTCAAAGCAGCTGTTTCTCCGCCCATTAATGTATTTTTATTTGTTGTCAAATTTATTCCAGTAACATAAACAACAGGTATAACAACAGGTGGAGGTGTTATCTGTACTTCTTTAACTACAACAGTAGCAGTTGCTTCCTTGCCTTCAAAGGTTACCTTTACATTTGCAGTACCAACTTCAGTTCCTTTAAATAGACCCTTTTCTATTGTTCCCTTATCTGTTGTCCACTCAGCTGTATCTGTAACATCTGTCTTGCTGCCATCTGAATATACTGCTTCTGCCTTAAATGTGACAGTCTTACCTTTTTCTATTTCTGCCTTTTCTGGTGTTAGAGTCACAGATTCTAACTCTGGTTTTACGTTCTTTAGGAAAGTTATATTTTTCACTGTTTCATTTCCAATTAAATCAACAGCCTTAATTGTCAATATACTCTTTCCTTCTGGAATACTGTATACATAGCTATAAGTGTCTAATTTCGTTCCCTTCCAATCCTGGCTTTCTTTAAAAGCTAATTGATTTCCTTCAGCATACAATTTATATCCCATTACGTTGTCCTGAACCTTAATAATTATTTCATAATTATTTGTTTCATTTTCAACTTTTATTGTTTCTGAAGGTACGCTTAGCTCCAATGTTGGAGCTGTTGCATCAACAAATATCTTATAAGAATATGCATTCACATTACCAGCTAAATCTTTCATCTCAACGTTAATTCTTTGAACACCATCATCTTCAAATATCACATCGGAACTAAATTTGTTATTACTATCAACAGCAACTTCATTTCCATTTGCCTTTAGATATTCAACTGCTTCACTTGTTGTTCCTGTAAATTTTATTGTTCTCGTAGTATAGTATGAACCACTCGTAATATTAGAAGTCATTGTTGGGAATTTAGTATCAACAATAATCTTCTTTTCTGCTACAGCTGCCTGTCTTCCATCAGCAGTGTAAGCAACAAGTTTAACTGAATTTTCTCCCTCTTCTAAGTTTTCAATTGTTATATTTGTTTTTTTCTCATTGTTGATTGGGGCTTTATCATTAACTATAACATCAACACGATCAACTTGAGAGTTAATTCTGTATTCAAGTTTTACTGTTGAATTATTTGTTCTTAAAGTCTCAGTATTGATATCAATTATTTTCTCTGAATTATCTACTTCAATTTCATTAATTGAAGTGTTTCCAGCATAATCCACAGCTGCAAGAATAACTGTATTAACCTGATTTGGAAGATTTTCTACAACATATTCTGTTGCATTTCCCTCTAACTCTCCAATTAGATTTTCTTCCTCAATACCATTTAAGAACACTAAATATTTTTTAACTGCAGTTAGATTGTCCTCTGCATCCCATGTTAACCTATAGGTGTTTATATCAGTTGTTTTATTACCTGAAGTAACTGTAATCTCTGGAGCAGTAAGGTCAACCTTTACAGGCATACTCATTGTATACCATTCAGCATTATAAAAATCTGGTTTTGCACTTAGTTTAATATAATACTGTCCTTCTGGAGCAGTCTCTAAAGTTCTTGTAATCTCACCGTTGATCTTTCCATCCCATGTCCATGCTGGGTCATATTTTGCAAATAATGTCCTTCTGTCAGTATAATCTTTTCTTATATTCTGTTCATAAGCTACGTCTCTAAGAACATTTCCATCCTTATCAGTTACTTGAATCTTAAATTCCTTTGCATTTCTCATAAATGAAATTAATGGCATCACATCATCAAAATAGCCATCTCCATCTGGAGAAATTGAAATTAAATCTGGATTTATTACTGGAACATCATTTACCTCATCCCAGCTTTCTAATCCTAAGTACCTTGTATTGCTATCTAACAATGTAGTTAATCCATAGAATGTTTCTCCATCCCATGAAGGTGCATCAAACATCCTTGGGCCTTCCTGACCACTCCATTTTCCGTAGAAGCCCATGTATGGTATTGTTAAGTCAGGGTTCTTACCATCCTTTGATTCTAATGTTATAAAACCTTCAACAAATATGTTCTTTCTTGTATTTTCAGGAAGGTTTAATGTCACATTGATTTCTGCTTTATCCCTAACAGTGACTTCTGTTTTGTCAAATGTTAAGGAAGCACCTGCTATTTTTGCTGTATTTGGATACATGAAGCCAGACTTTGAAATATAGTTTGTCATAACCCCATATTTATCCTTTACATTAAAAGTTAAATCTTCCTGACCAAAGTTAGTTATAACAAGCTTAAATGTTTTTGTATTTCCAATTTCTTTAAGTTCAATCGTTGCACTTCCACTGTCATCTGTTACATATGCCTTAGTTTTAATGGCTTTATCAACCTTAATTAATCCAGCTCCTTGTTTTCTTACTGAATAAGGTAAGGCAACTGCTGAATCAATTATTTGCACAGTTGAATTTATTAAAAGCTTTTTAGCTAGGTTAACAAATTCTCTGCCAGTTAGATTTAAATTCTGTGTTTTTAAATATTGAACTACAAGTGCAGTAGCTCCTGCTGTATGTGGAGCTGCCATTGAAGTACCACTCATTATTTCATATTTATCGTTGTTCACTGTTGAATAAATATTTCCACCAGGTGCTGTAACCTCAGGTTTAAATCCAAGTCCTGGAGTTGAGCCCCATGATGAGAAGTCTGACATCTTTCCTGTTGATGGATTTACAATACTTTCTGACTTTCCTTTAAATGAAATCTTAACATTGGATGAAATCAATGATTTTAACTTATTACCATCAGAGTATTTAATAAATACGGCTGGAATAGTTATTGAAGGATCAGTAGCCATATTTATGTATGTTTCATCCCCTGTCTTGTTGTAAACTATAGCTCCGATAGCCCCTGCTGCCTGTGCATTTAATTTCTTTTCTACGAAGGTTATTGCTCCTCTTTGAATTAAAGCAATTTTACCTGATAAATCTTTTCCAGTAAAATCTGCAGGTTGACCTAAACCACAATCAACCAGTTCATATTCTCCCTTTAACACTCCAACAGGGTCAATATCCGATGTAAAATACGCCATCGTTCCAGTTTCAGTACCATCAGAATAGTCTAATGCACTGCAAACAATATGTGTATTTTCTGATGAAGCAACTTGTAATGAATCAGGATATAACCCTGGTGAGCCAACAAGACCCATATCTGGATCAATTGCATAAGGATAATATACATCCTTTGTCATATATGCAGAGTTTCCACCTGATACAACAACAACAACTCCTGCCTCAGTGGCATTTTTAATAGCTAACTGCTCTGGATCATCAGGCATTACAAATCCTGCAGTTGAACCTAAGCTCATGTTAATAACATCTGCACCATGTTTAACAGAATCGTCAATAGCTGCTGCTATATCATCATTATATGCACCACTATTCTCTGGGTTATTTGAGAAAACCTTCATAGCTAAAAGCTGAGCCTCTGGAGCCACCCCTTTTATAGTTCCATTTGCTGCAACTATACCACCAACGTGCATACCGTGCATACTGTCTGTTCTATCTATGACAATGTCATTCATATCAGCAAAGTTATATCCATATGGCACCTTATCTGTATAGAATTTACCTGGTCCACCTAATGCCTCAACTTTTTCTTTATTTAATTTAGCCTTAGAAGCATCAGTTAATTTCATATCTTTGTGAGTATAATCTATACCTGTATCAACTATTGAAACAACTGTTCCTTCTCCCTTTAGACCAAGTTCTTCCCAAACTGCTTCTGCATTTGTTATCTTTGAAGCTGTATACATATCTGGGTAATAGATATTAGCAACAGTTACTTTCTCAACACCAGGTATATTCCTGATTTCATTTATTTCAGAATATTTAACTGTTGCACTAAATCCATTGATAACGTTTGTATAAATATGTCTTATTTCACCAACTTTTCTAACTGCTCTTAAAGCATCAGTCTGAGAAGCCTTTACAGTATCTTCAAATTTTACAGCCTGATCAAGACTTACATGCTTTTCCTTAGCTATTTCTAAAGTTGATTTTTCCTTTAATTGTACAATAACTCTAACGTAATCCTCAGGATTTATGTCATTTTTCAAAGGATTTTTCCCTTCGTCATCATTAATTTCTTGTCCATATTTTTGAGCCAACGCCCTTTTAATATCGATGTCCTTTAAACTTTTACCTGATTTTTGTAAAATGTTTTTAATTGCCTGTGTTTTGTCAGCAGTATTTGATTCTGCCTTAACTTTTAAGACAGAAACATTGAATAAGCTGAAAATGAACACTAAAGTTAAAAATAAGCTGAGAAATCTTTTTTTGTTTCTCATATTTACCCTCCTTTTTTATAATGTTAATATCCAGATTTCACCTCCATTAACATAATATATATTCTTATATTGTATTTATACTATAATTTAGAAAAAAATAACAGATACTTTAAATCGCAAATACTTTTAAATTTCTGCTTATAGAAATTTGTACTTGAAGTTTCGACAAAATTTTTAACACTTTAAATTAATTTTCAAAATAAAAGAAAGAGGATATAAAATTCAAATTTTATATCCTCTTTCTTAAAATATTGTTTGTACTAAAAAATAGAGACAACATTTGCGTTGTCTCTATCTATATTCTCACTATGGAGTAACTGTTACGAAATCTGAACCAGTAGTCTTGTTTCCATTGTTGTCTACAACTGTCTTAACTAACTTAACTTGGATAGTCTTTGAAAGATCTGTTATAGCAACTGATGAATCAAGAGTTATAACAAATGTATCGAATCTACCAACTGCGTTAGTATACTTAGTTGTATCAACTTTAACACCATTTACATAGATTTCAAATGCACTTGTATCAGCCGTATCAATAGTAACTTCTTCGCTAAACTTAACAGCTATCGTTGTAGCACTTGTTAACTTAGCTGAAGCTATTGAAGCCTTAACGTTTTCAATAACATTCTTAACCACTGAGTAATCAGTCATCACGTTTCCAGCTTTGCTCTTAACTCCTGATATAGTTACATATCTGTCACCAGTTAGAACTACAGTACCAGGAATAACAGTTAATTTAACAACTTTAGCACTTCCGTCAAATATTGCATTTGAGAATATGCATACTCCACCAACTTTGTAGTTATTTACATTTAATGCAGTTGCATAATCCATATCTCTATCAAATGTTACTGTAGCATATGAATTATCTGCTGCAAATACTATATTTGATACCTTTGGAGCATCTGTTTCAACTGCAACTGTCTTATTCTTTACAAATGAGATGTTAGCATCATTTGCCATTAAATTATTTGCCTTATCAGCAACAGCACTACTTGGTAATACTATAGTATATGTTCCAGGTGCGAATACTGTATCATCTGATATATCTATAACTATAGCCTTGCTGTTATCAGCATCAAATCCATTTGCCTTAGTATAAGCCTTTACATCAACTGCTGAGCCTGCAGTAAATGCATAAGTAATGTAATCAGCAACTTTTGTACCTTTAAACACTCTTGTTGTCGCTGTTGGTGCAACTGCCTCATTGAATGAAACAACAAGGTATTGTTTTCCATTAAATGTCTTAACTTCTGCTGAAGCGTATACTGGCTTTGTTGTATCTTTTACAAATTGTACTAACTTAGTATATTGTAGACCTTTGTTTCCACTTAAATCTTGGAAATCTGCAGCAACAGTCACTACTTCAAGGTATGAATCTGGTCTTCCTGTAGCATCAAATGTTCCAACAAATGTTACATTATCTTCACTTGCTTCGAATGTAACTGCCTTAGTTCCAACAGTTACTACTGGAGCTGATTTTAATTCTTCGCTGAACTTAACTTGAACTCTATTTTCTGACAATGCAGTTACTTCTGCTACTGTTGGAGCTGTCTTATCACTGATAGTTAATGTTAAAGATACAGTAGCTGGGTTTGGATTAATAAGATTTCCTGCGAAATCTGTAGCTCCAACTATTGTAACTACCTTAGTTTCATTTTCCTTTAATCCTGCTAAGCTGAATTCTACAGTTTTCTTATCTGTACTAATAGTTCCTGCAGTTAATCCATAAACTTGACCTAATGAACTTATTGGTTCTGAGAAAGTAACCTTTGCAGTAGTTGGTACTGGATACTCAACCTTAACTATCTGTGGTGCAACAGAATCTTTGTAAGTTTCAACAGCTGTAAACAGTGGTGTCTTAGCTGTTGTGTCTGCCGCTAAAGCTATTGGTTTAACAGTATATGCCATTGTTCCACCAAGAACTGTAGCAGTATTTACAGTTATTCTAACTGATTTTTTATCTTCTAAAAGTTTAACTGAATCTATTGTTTTTCCAGCTATTGAATAGTTAGCAAGAGTTTCTGCTGAAGTCTTGTCAACTTCTTTACTGAATGTAACTATAGCCTCAAGAGCATTTTCTGACTTAACTGATACTACTCTAAACTTATCTAACTCTGCTTTCTTAGCAGTTATTTCTGATGCTCTCTTTTCAACTCTAGCTGTTAAGTCCTTAACCTTTGCTTCATCTTCAACCTTAGCAATTGCATCAACTGCTGGTTGCTTTAAAGCTTCAGCCTTAGTAATTTCTTCTAAAGAAGTTATAGGTGCCTTTTCATAAGCACTTACACTGTCATAAGCTTCAACTAAAGCTTTAGCTTGTTGAGTTTCCTTTTCTGCCTTTGCCTTAGCTTCAGCTATTTCCTTATTCTTTGCTTCTACTGCTAAATAATTAGCGTATGCTGCATCCCAAACCTTCTTTGCAGCCATTACTCTGTTTACAAGAGTCTTTGTTGAAGCTGCCTTTGTGTTAAGTTTTCCAAGAGCTGCCATAGCAACCTTGTACTTAGCTTGACAGAAGTCAAGATTAGTTTTTGATGTTAATTTGTAGCCTTTTATAGCTTTTTCGTAATCTACAACTGCCTTTACAGCTGCGTTGTAGTTAACTGTAGCAGCACTAACAACTGTCTTTGTTGTCTTTGTAGCTGCATTAGCTGGCATGTAGCTCATGCATGTGAAAGCAGTGAATAAAGCTGCTAAGAACATGCTCATCTTTTTTGTGCCGTTTGCCATTGTGTTTCTCCTCCTCTCAAAATAAACAAAATTGATATATAAGATGAAAAATCATCTGCAAGTTAATTATGGAAATATAGGATAATTAATCCCTAGTAAACATAATATAACAGTTTTAGTATATTTGCAAGAGTTTTTATACCTGGAATTTTTTGAATATTTTTTTTTTGACTTTATTTAGCTTATTTTTCTAAAAAAATCTAAACATACTACTGTTTTACTAGGGTTTACATGGTTTTATGACCACTTTAATGTACTAAAATTTATTATTTCATATATTGATTGTTTTTAGTTAAATTATCAAATTTTGTTATTTACTTTTGTAATACATATTTTAACACAAAACTTAATAAAATGTAAATAACGTAATTATTTTTAATATTTATTAATGCTTCTTTATAAAAATTTTTCATTATAAGTATATTATTCCAAGGTATAAAATTCCCTTATATATATATATTTGAAAATAATATAAAATACTTTAAATTTTATAAAATTATAAATTAGTTTATATCATTTCCTATTAACTAAATATATGGACTAGTTATATTTTTTATTCCTTATTTTCCAGTTGTTATGTTTCATAAAGAAAATAAAAAAAGAGCGGTTAAACCGCTCATTCTACTGATATTGCATCTACTGGGCAACTTGTAACTGATTCCCTTGCCGCATCCTCTGAACCTGCAGGGACCGAATCTCCAATTACATGTGCCTTTCCATCATCCCTCATTTCGAAAACCTCTGGTGCGATAGATGGACAAAGTCCGCACCCTATACATACATCTTGATCAACTTTTGCTTTCATCAACAAATCACCTCTTCACATCATGGTAGTTATATTGTTACCCATAAAAAGATTTTTAATCCCATTTTCTATAACTTTAGAATGGTAAATCTTTTTAAAATCTGATATTATAATATGAGATTTTAAAACTTAGAGATCTTGTTAGGTGGTATTATGGCAAAAATAAACAGCTGTGAGAAATTCTTTTTAGGAAAAATAGCAGAAGGTCTTGAAATTATGAGTCAGAAGTTCACCAAAGAAGATATAGAGCTTTTACTTAGCTCTAAACCTGAATTTAGTGAAAATATTGTGCTTAAATTTAAAAATTCATTGGACTTTGCATATAAGAATGATTTAAAGCAATATAAGGATAAATTAACTGAAGTTAATCCAGAGCCTCTATGGGAAAATAATATAGTTAAACTATACAAAGGCAGAGATAATGTTTTACGAGATTTGGTAATTCAATGGTATATAAGCTATCAAAAACCTGGTATATTTTCTCTGGTTAAAAGTGTATTTAAAAAGAACTTCTGAATATTTGTATACAAATATTCAGAAGTTCTTTTTTATGTTTTATTTAATAATCACTTCAATAATTTTGGAAATAGCTTCCTTACCTTCATCTAAGGTATTATTGCTGGAAATATCGATTTTTAATGCTCTGTATCCTAAATCCTGGTTATTATTAAATTTATAATCCTCTATTACATTTACTTTAAAACCTTTACCCTCCAAACTATTTTTTATTGTTTCTACAAAATCTATATTATCTATATATTTTTGCCCATTATTTTTATCAACTCTTAACAATACAGTATCTTTATTAACTACCAAATTTGACATATTAACATCCAGCAGGATATATTTCAACCCTCCCTTTATTTTTTTCTCTATATTCTTTCTAGCCTCATCTGGGCTGCAGGGTTTTCCATTATTTATCATAACCCCTTCATATCCAGCTTCCTGTAATGTAGCATTTGCATATTTCAACAGTTTAACTATTTTATCCTTATCCTCTATATTTTTGTTTGTAGAATATATAATAAAACCTATTCTGTCAGTCAAAGGTGCTATTGTAGTCCTTTCTATCTTTTCTGCCTGAAAAATTAAATATAAAATTGATAATGTAGCAAAAATAAAAATAAATAAGACAAAAGTAACCTTTAATTTTTTCATAATCCACCTCAAAAAGGGATTTCACATTTATATATATGAAATCCCTTTTCAAGATATTATTTAAATTTAATATGATAAGACCATTTGCCTCTTTCAAAGCTACCCTCAAATTTATATTTTACCACCGATTGATTTTTATCAGTTACAGTGACAACAGTTTCACATTTTTTATCATTATAGGTGTTAGTTATTATTTTTATAGAATAATCCCATTTTTCCACCTCTTTAGGCATTCTTAAGTTAAGATTGTTTTTATCAATATCATCTAGTATTCTCTTTTGTTCTACTGAGGTTATGGATCTGGTTATTGAAAAATCCTTGCTGATATCTATTACAATGGTTGAATTATCCTCAGGTTTTATCTTGTCAATCAGTATTTCAATAAGGGATATATAGTATTCCGGCACATGTAAATGATCACTTTTTTTCATCATTCTTTTAATAAATTCGTTTTCTATAGAAGGATTTATATGATATAAATTTCCGTTTTCGTCAATGAGGTTTGCGGTTTTTTTATCATCAATCCCAGCAATATATTTAAAGGTCGACAGCCTCTTTGTATTATCATAGAAGTCTATGACAAAATCAGGCTCAAGTTTATTATCAACACTTACCCTTAAAGCTCTTATAACGTTTTTTCTGAGCCTATTTATATTCTTTTCACCCACAATTGTATATCTTCCGGCATATCTGTTATTTGTTATGGTTATTCTTTCTATATTTGCCTTGTCAAGTCCCCTATTGATCATATCCTGATTAACTCTGCTGGTAGTACATGATGAAAATAACATTAAAACAATCAATAAAGGCAGAATATATAATTTTTTCACTAAATCACCTACTCTCAAATATTTTTTCCCATGTAATATATATCATAATACTTATTATCAACATTCATTCCCCTTGAAATTTTTCCTTCGATTTTAAAACCAAATTTATTGTAAAGATTTATAGCGGTTATATTATCTTCCCTGACCTGAAGATCTATTTTTTTTATTGTTCCATTGCTATATGCCCATTTAAAAAAATAATCCATCAATGCTGTACCTATTCCTAAAGACCAGTAATCTTTTAATACTGCTATTCCTAAATCTCCCCTATGCATCATTCTTCTTCTTTGAAAGGCTAAAAAGCTCAGACTTCCAACAATTTTATTATTCAAAACTGCAACTATATATAAGCAATTATCCCTTTGCTTTATATTGGATATTAATATTTTGTGCTGATCATCTGTCAGATAATAATCATCTATTCCAAAGGTTAAATTATCAGATTCTCCACCCATTTTAATTGACATTGAAACAAGCTCCTTTGAGTCACTTTCCTGTGCTCTCCTGATGCATATTTTTTGTCCGTCTTTCAAATCATATATCAACATAAAAACGCCTCCCAATATATTTTACAATATAAAGTGAAAAAGTACAGCATAAGCTGTACTTTTTCAAAATGAGAGGCAGGAGCTTTAAATTTTCCTTTGTTATATATTATAATAACACTAATTAGCACAAAAATGCAAATGTTTTGTGATATGGATAAATGACCATTTTTTACCTTGGTTAATTTTATCTCCTGTTTTCACTGTTTTATTATCAAAAATCTTTATTAATCCTAATTTGTATTACATAAAGTAGATAAATGTTAAAAATATTTAATATTTATCTACTTTAACAGTATAAAATAAATATTTTCTATTATGAATCCATATAACATCACTAAAACACAAAAAAGTATTATCAACATCCCCATTGTAAAGCCATCACCTTTAAACTCTTCAAAACTTTCCATCATGGCTTTATCTGTATAAGGATTTTCAAACATATCATAAAAACCATATAATGGGCTTAATCTCCTAATCTTTCTTATTTTTGAATCCTCATTTCTTTTATACAGAAAAGGTACTGCCGTCATTAGTGCAAATCCTCCAAAATAATAAAGGGAAATATAAATATTTCTCACAATTGGAGTTGATTTTATCAGTGAGTATACTAAAGCTATTATTGATATGAGAATCAATGCCCCAAGGGAAGAATAGAAACTAAACTTAATACCCTTAACTAAATGCTTTCTTTTTAATCTTTTGTCCATTATTTTTTCCCCCATTTATTTAATTACTTTAGTTCTTAAAACTATATTTTCTAGGTACTGCTTAAGTGTTTCATTATAAGAATTCTCAGGAATATAAAAACTCATCCTGAAAAATCTGTTATTTTTAGATGGAATAAAGTACTCCAATGCCCTGTAATATTTATCATCTGTGCCCTTTCTTGAATATTCCACCAGGTAGCCATCATTATTTCCTATTTTGTATGGTAATATTTTATAAAACTTAAACTCAACTACCCCAGTTGAACTAAGCTGAGAATTTTTTAAAAAATTTATTAATGGCATATTTATATTCCAAACTTCAACAATGCCTTTTGTTTTGTTATCCTTTGAAAAAAAATCTCCATGATACTCTATTTCCCCTCCTCCAAAATTTTGCTCCATAAGATTCCAGTCTGAAGGAAGTGAAAATTCATATGCACCATTTAAAATCCTATATTGCTTATAAGTTGTCTGGAAAGTATTTTCTCTATTTATTGATGTATATGCATCAAAAATTCCTCTCCACATTTTAGAAGCTGTAATTAAAATCATTATTATCAATATTGTATATAAAAAATGTATTTTTTTCATATTTATACCTCCCATATAATATATGGAAGATATATTGATAATATTATTATATCTTATAGCTTTTATTAATTGTAGATATATATAATTAAAGTTAGATTAAAACATAGATTTTAATCTAACTTTTTAAAATTTATCTTTTTTTGGGTATCATTATACAACCAGTATATGGATTGTAATACATCAGCCACATACCATTTGACTTGTTGTTGGCTGGCATCCACTTTACAAAACCTGTCATTCCCATATATGGATGCTCCATTGGCATGTTCCTGCCTTCTATTCCATATATGATATATTTTATTTCTCCCCTGTCGTCATACTTTAAACCAAAATAGTAGTGTCCGTGTTTTTTAAAATATTTGATATAGTTAATATAAGGATATGTCATTTTTAAATGATGTATTGCACAGTGATATGGGTAATATTTATTTTCAACCATTGGAATATCAACATTATAAGGAATTTTCCACCATCTTACATTCTTCATTCCCATAATAACTTGATTTTCCTCTTGGAAGTTCTTTAGTAATTTATGGAATATATCTGCAAATCTTTTTTCCTTTCTATTTTCCACATCTTCAAAATTTCCTGCATATATTTCCTCCTGATAATTGTCGTTATATTCCATTTTCTCTTCTGTATCATCATCCTCACTACGAACTACATCACTTTGTACACCTTCAGGCATGAAGTAATCCATATCCATATTTTCTATGGCTTTATCCCTTATGCTTTTCTCATATTCTTTAAATTTTAATCCCTCTTCATCCAATATCTCTTCATCTATTATGTTATCTTCATGTTCATCTGTTTCATAAGCTCTGGTCTTTTGAGGCAGTTTATCCTTCCATATCAATCTTTCCTTACCAACATATCCTGAAAGAGGTGAAATAACGGTATCTTCCCCAACAACAACAGCTGCTACATTAAATCTGTCAAAGGCTGTATTGGTGTCAGCTATATTATCCTCAGGATACTCCCACCAGGTTTCCCCTCTTCCTGTATCATCTATTTTAATTTCGCCAAGCTTTGCTAAAACTGCAGGTGTTTTTGTTGCATCAAGGAGAATGCAGTTATATGGCCCCTTTTCTTTGATAAGGTTCTGTACATAAACAGTTATTTTGCACTTTCCATTACGTGTTTCAATCTTGGTATAACCAGTTGGTTGTTTATCAATTGCAATTCCAAATCCTTTGTCTTCTTCTTGAAATATAATAAAATACCTATTATAACTTTTCTTAGTAGTCACCTTCTTACCTCCCAAAATAATTCATCATTATAATATATGAGGGGTATTTCAAAATGTGACCAAAAAATTAAATTACATCCTGTTTTTTATACAATCAGATAACTTTCCAAATTCCTCAATTGATAACGTCTCTCCTCTACGTTTTGGATCTATTCCTGCCTCCTCAAGGGCTTCTTTAAGTTTTTCCTCTTCTATCCCTAATTGCTTTAATGTGTTCCATAAGGTCTTTCTTCTCATGTTAAAGGAATCCCTTATTATTCTAAAAAACAACTTTTCATCTGCTACTTTAACAGATGGTTCTTTTCTGATGTCCATCTTTATCACTGCTGATTCTACCTTAGGCTGAGGTATAAATGAGGATGGCGGTACTTTACATATCTTACTTACATCAGAATAATACTGACATAAAAGTGATAATGCTCCATATTCCTTTGTATCAGGTTTAGCAACAATTCTGTCTGCGACCTCTTTTTGTATCATTATGACAATCCTATTTATTCCAGTATTTTCCGTTAAAATTTTTGTTATAATCGGCGTTGTAATATAATATGGTAAATTGGCTACTAAGTTTGGTGATTCAAGACCTTCATCCATGATAAGTTTGTTAAAATCTATCTTCATTGCATCTTCATGGAGGATTTTTATGTTATCAAAATCAGATAAGGTTTCATTAAGCACTGGTATTAAAGTGTCATCTATTTCTATTGTTACAACTTTCCTACTTCTTTTTGCCATTTCCTGTGTTAATGTTCCTATGCCAGGTCCAATTTCAATGGCACAAGTGTCTTTACTTAATTGTGCTGCGTTAATTATATTGTCTAGGACATTTTGATCTATAAGAAAGTTTTGTCCAAAATTTTTACTAAATTTAAACTCAAAATGCTTTACTATTTCCTTTGTCTTTGAACTTAAACTCATATCTTCACCTCATCTATTTTTTCAATAGCTTTTGTAAATTCTTCCCGTGTTATTCCATATCTGTTTAACCTGTTTAAAAATTGCTTTGCGTTCCCATACCCTATCCCAAGTTCCTTACCAACTTCATCTCTTCTTGAAGAAGCCATATTTGAACCTGTCAATCCAAATTTAATCAAATCATCCATTGTAAATTCTTTTCTATCTCCTTCAATTTCTGTTTTTACCTTTGCTAATGCCTCCCTAATGCTTTCTGGAGAGGCGTTTTCTATTCCTATATCTCCATCTTTAATTGCCTTCTCCCTTGGCAGAAATGCATGTTTACAGCCAGGAACTTTTTCCTGTATTGTTCGCCTGATTTTTTCACCTGCGTAGTCTGGGTCTGTAAATATAATTATTCCCCTTCTTTGGGCTGCACTTTTTATTCTTTCTATAATTCTGTCGTTTATACCAAAGCCAGATGTTGCTATGAGATCTGCATCAACAGCTCTTTTAACCGCAGCAATATCATCCTTTCCTTCAACAACTATAACTTCCTTTATCACAAATAACCACCTCTATATTTTAATCTCATTTATTATAACACATATAAAATAATAAGGTGGCTGATACCACCTTATTATTTTTACTTTAAAACATAGACTGTTGTTTTACGGGTAGACCACAATCCCTTTCCCATTTCATGTGCTCAAAGTAAAGGTCAATTATATTTCCCTTTACCGCTCCTCCTGTATCCTGAGCTATTGCAAATCCATATCCTACAACATAAAGTTTTGTTCCTAAAGGTATCACTCTAGGATCAACAGCAACTGTACTCCACCCACTAGGATTCCTTTTGGCTATTGCACCTGTTGCTGTTCTTGCAAAACCCTTATCACCAGGCCTTTTACCTGTACATTTGTAATTTGCAGTATAGGAAGTAGCCTTCATTGTCAGCTTCCTTGTATATGGTACCCTTCCTCCTCTCGCTGGAGTAAACCAGGAAATTGTCCCTACAGCCACTATTTTATTTATTGGCGATTTTTTTATTGCCTCACCAATCTTAATTTTAGATACTTCTTTACCATCCTCATATACCACTTTCATTGTCACAAGTTTTTCTCCATCCTGTCCGTCCTGAAGTATCTTCGTAGTCCCCTTTTCCAGTCTGCTATCAGACTTTTTAAATATCTTGTAAGCAATTTTCTCAGTGGAAGTTATTGTCTTTTCCTCCACTCTAACAACAACTATCTTCATGTTTTCAGTAATAGGTTCTTTTAATCCTTCACTTACTCTGTCTTTTTCATTCAAGACTATTCCTTCTTGATTTAACATATTCTTTACTGTGTCTTCTGCTGTATATATTTTAAGTTCTTTTCCATCAACCCGGACTGTAACTGGTACTGCCCTCCTGATGAACACTTCCATTCCGCTCTTCACCCTGCTGTCTAATCCAGGTAGTATCTTGTCCTTACTTCCAACCTTTATATTTGCTGAAGACAAGACCTCCTTTACCGTTGACTTATAGGTTGCCATATTGATTGTATTACCATCAACACTTATAGAAATTCTCTTTTCCATAGTCGTGGTAGCAGCAAGAATTATAGTTGCTGCTGCAACGGCAATTATCACTAACCCTGGATTGTTTGAAAAATACTGTCTCAACCTTGATGTCATATTTTTCAAATCAATCATAATGTTACCTCCTTTTAGGACTAGGGACGACTTGTGTATTATACATTATACGACATTATATGTCAAATTTCCCTAATCTTAAATTTGCTGGTTAAAATATTTCATAGTAATGCCATAATAGGCATATATTTTATATTGTTATACTAAGATAGTATTATCATTTATAAGTGCATTTATTCATTTACCAGCATATGGAGGTTATTTTTTTATCTAACAATATAGTATATTAATGTGAATTGAATTTCTTGATTCCAAACATTGTGGATTATACCATATTTAATTAATTTATATCAACTTTTATTAAGATATCTTAAAATATCTCATCTTTGCTTTATAATCTAAATAAAGTTGATGCATTTTCATAAGTGGCTTTACATACCTCATCATAGCCAATTCCTTTTATTTGTGCAATTTTATCTGCAACATGCAAAAGGTATGAAGAGTCATTTCTTTCACCTCTATGTGGTACAGGTGCCATATATGGACAATCTGTTTCAATCAGGATTTTATCTAATGGGATATGCTGAACTACCTCAATGGCTTTTTTGGCATTTTTAAATGTGACAACCCCTGTAAATCCAAGATAATAGTCTTCCTTTAATATCTCCTTTGCAAATTCTAAGCTTCCAGAATAACAATGAAGTACTCCCTTTACCCCTTTAAATTCCTTAATAACCTTTAGTGTATCCTCATGAGCATCCCTGTCATGTATTACAACAGGAAAATCAAGCTGCTTTGCTAAATCCATTTGTTCTTTAAAAGCCTTTATTTGCAGATTTCTATCATGGGTATCATAATAATAATCTAAACCAATTTCTCCAACCGCCTGAATTTTTTCATTCTGAAGCATATCTCCAATCTTATTAATATTGTTAAACACCTCATCTGCCGAATGTGGGTGTATTCCAACAGCACCATATATAAAATCATATTTATGAGTTAATTCAGTTGTTGTTATACAGCTTTTCAAATCAGCTCCACAGTTTAAAACCCTGTTTACACCTGCTCTTTTTATCTTATCTATTACTTCTTCTAAATCATTTTTAAAGGCTTCATCATCATAATGTGCATGTGAGTCAAATATCAATCTCATCACCTCAGTTTATATTTTCTTTAAAAGTAATTTGTGCAAACAGTATTTTATACCATTTGCACAAATTATATGCTATCTGACTATGCTGCCTGTCTCTAGTTCTCCATCAATTGTTGCCACAAATAATTTGCTATCATCATCAGTTGAGGCAGCTAAAATCATTCCGTATGAATCTTCTCCCCTTAGTTTAACAGGTTTTAAATTAGCCACAAGTATTACATATTTTCCAATTAACTCCTCTGGTTTGTAATATTTTGCTATACCTGAAACAACCTGCCTGATTTCACCATCTAAATCCACCTTTAACTTTAACAGTTTATCTGCACCCTTTATTTTTTCACATTCTACAACCTTTACTACCCTTAAATCTATCTTAGAAAAATCATCTATTGTTATTTCTTCTTTTAATGGAAGCATTGGCTTCTTTTCCTTTTCAGCTGATTTCTTTATGATTTCTTCCCTTATTCTGTCAAATTCTTCAAGTTTCTTTTCTACATCTATTCTAGGGAATAACAACTCTCCTCTTTTTACCTTTGTTCCATCAGCTATAGCTCCAAAATTACTTAAGCTTTCCCAGGTTAAAAGTTCCCCTTTAAATCCAAACTGTTCATTTATTTTATTTGATGTTCCAGGCATTGCACTTGAAATCAATATTGAAATAAATCTTATTGTCTCTGAAAGATTGTAAAGCACTGATGCAAGTCTTTCTTTTTCCCTTTCATCCTTAGCAAGTACCCAAGGCATTGTCTCATCTATATATTTATTTGCCCTTGCAATGAGTTTCCAAATCTCATCCATTGCATCGCTTATTCTAAGCTTATTCATAAGCTCTTCTACTCTTACTGGGACTTCAAGGGCAAGTTTTGACAATGATTCATCATATTCTCCCTGTAAAAATCCCTTCTTTATTTCTCCATCAAAGTATTTCTCAATCATAGTCAAGGTTCTGGAAACAAGGTTGCCTAAATCATTTGCTAAATCTGAGTTTATCCTTTTTATAAACATTTCGTTGTTGTATAATCCATCTGAACCAAATGGAATTTCCCTTAAAAGATAATATCTTACTGCATCTACTCCAAAATGCTGAACCAGTACAACTGGATCAACTACATTACCCTTTGACTTTGACATTTTTCCGCCATCAACTAAAAGCCATCCATGTCCAAATACCTGCTTTGGTAATGGTATTTCAAGGGCCATCAGCATAATGGGCCAGATAATTGTATGGAATCTTATTATGTCCTTACCTACAAGATGAACATCTGCTGGCCAGAATTTATTATATAATTCTACATCTTCACTTCCATATCCAAGTGCAGTAATATAGTTTGAAAGTGCATCTACCCAAACATAAACCACGTGTTTTGTATCAAAGGATACTGGTATTCCCCATTTAAAACTTGTTCTGGAAACACATAAATCTTCCAATCCAGGCTTTAAGAAATTATTTATCATTTCATTTTTCCTGCTCTCAGGCTGAATAAATTCAGGATGTTCTTCTATGTACTTTAATAATTTATCCTGATATTTAGATAATCTAAAGAAATATGCTTCTTCCTTTGTAAGCTCTACTGGTCTTCCACAATCAGGACATTTTCCATCAACAAGCTGTGTCTCTGTAAAAAAAGATTCACATGGTGTACAATACCAGCCTTCATAGTGTCCCTTATAGATATCTCCTTTATCATATAGTTTTTTAAATATTAACTGAACAGCATTTTCATGATAGTCGTCAGTTGTTCTAATAAATTTATCATAGGATATATTCATTATTTTCCACAATTCTTTTATGCCATCAACTATTTTATCAACATATTGTTTTGGGGTTACACCCTTTGAATTTGCTATTCTTTCAATTTTTTGACCATGTTCATCTGTTCCCGTTAAAAACATTACTTCATATCCTGTTAATCTTTTAAATCTTGCCATCGCATCTGCAGCCACTGTTGTATAAGTATTTCCAATATGAAGCTTATCACTTGGATAATATATTGGAGTTGTGATGTAATATCTCTTATTTTCCATATTTATAACCCCTTTCTCTTTGTATGTTAAGAATTTTTTATCTTTAAAATATCTTTTGTTTCATGACATGAAGACAATCAAAAAACCCCGCACCCTATATTTTCATATAGGGGCGAGGTATCGCGTTACCACCCTATTTTGTCTATGTCTCACAACATAAACCTCACTAGGTGACTATCATCACCCTGCAATATAACGGTTGCACCCGCAGTGACTTACTTATTTTCAATCACTATGCTCCGGAGCCATCTTCATATATCCCAGCATGACTGGCTTTCACCTGCCCCAGCTCTCTTTACATGCCAAAAATATATTACTCTTTCCTTCACAGCATTTTATTATTTAGATATTACATAAAATTCTATATCTTGTCAATATCAATATTCATTTTAGTTATAAATATTATTTTAACCAGAGGTCTATCAGAAATCCATCAGATTTTCAATTGAAGTTAAAACCCTGTTTAAAATCAGGAGATATCTGTTAAAACCGTAAATTTCAATTTTATATCCTTGGCCATTAACATCTCCACTGCCTACTGCCTTAAAAATTATTTCCGTTTTTCCATCTCCATCTATATCATATATATCATCTATATTTCTAACCAAATATGCATACCTTCTTCCTGGTCTGTTCCCAAAATTGTACACCCTTTTTATTTTGTCTTTTATTACAAATACATCTAATCTCTGTATTTTGCCTCTTCGAAAAGTCATATTGTTTCTGTTGATATTGGAAACTACAATCATATCATTAAATTTATATATATTTCCATTACCATCTATATCAATTTCTTCTTTGTAACTAAATTTAAATTTGTTATCTTTATACTCATAAAAATACAGAAGATTATTCTCAGAGCCCTTAGCCAATACAAAAATTCCCCTGTCTATTAGAAAACTTATTGGCATTATATCTTCTCCGAACTTTCCAAAATAAACGCTTTTTAGCTTAGAATCCAAAAGTTTAAAAATTTCTATATCTCCTCCTCGCCCTAATATGACAGACTCATCTTTCCCATCCATATCTATATCTCCACATTTTAAGCTTAATATATTTGAGATTTGTGTTTTATTTTTTCCATATATTCTGCCACTTTGATTTATCAATACTATGTCACCCTCAGGCTTATTCCGCACATATCTCTAGTTTCTTTAAAAACACCGCTGCATAGATATTGTATAGGAAGATCTATTTTATAGATATATTCACCAACAATTTTTGAATCCCGTAAATTCAGTTTATATACTTCTGAATATTTTAATTTATTAGATATCCTTATAAGGGATGGCTTGTTATCAATATCCACAACTGCAGTGTATTTCCTACCAAGAGTTTTCATATATAATTCATCCTGAGACAAACTTATTAATTTATCTCCTTCAAAACTTTGGAAATACAGATCTGAAATATATTTTTTCTTTAACCCTATAAAGCCTATGTCGTTTAATATGAAATCTGCTGTCCATTTAGTTGTTGATATAATTAATAAGATAACTGCAACTATTTTTACGTATTTCTCTTTTTCATCCTTCTTTATCTCTCCATCCTTTATTACAACAGCTGTATCAGAAAGGATATCATGAAAGGTTCTGCCATTACCGTCTATCAATGCATATAGATACCCAATATAAAAAAAGGATGAAGCAAATCTATAGATTTCACGCTTTAAACATATTCTTTTATCAAAAGATTTAAGTCTTAATTTTAGTATTTTCATGCCTAAGGTAGCCCCATAAAAGGCTGTTGTTAAATACCTATACAGGAAAAACAAAATTAAAGATAAAATATATCCCATGGTGTTAAATTTAGCTAATAATGTTGTAAATAAGTACAAAAAAAGATAATCTATAACAAAAGAAGCAAAGCGAGATATCAAAAATATGTACCGCATACAATCACCCATACATATATTTCCCACTTTGCCTTAAAATAATTATCTCTAAAGATTTTTTATACAGTTTTTTTCTGTTCCCCTTATCTTTATAAAACAGCTTTGTAAATCAGCAGCCGTTTCCTGAGCATCTCCACTATAGCTTTTTACACCAACACTCACAGTAAATTTAATCTCTAAATCCTTTGTGTTGACTATATATTCTTCACAGGTGTTTCTTATTTTTTCAGCTATACTATTTGCCTTTTCCAAATCAGTATCAGTTAAAATAATTAAAAATTCACCCCAGCCAAGCCTTATTGCAATGTCCTTAAATCTGATATTTTCTCTTATAATTTTCCCAGCTTCAAATATTAAAATATCACCTATTGCTCTGCCATATACATCATTTATCTTTTCAAACAAATCTATCTGTACAATCATGAAAAAGACTTTACTTTTTTCATAATTTTTTAATATGTTGTTGAGTTTTTCCTCCATGTATCTCTTGCTGAATAATCCTGTAAGCTTATCATGGTACAAAACTTCATCAACATAACCTGTAGTATGACTTATAATATCAACCATTTTGTTATAATTCTTGGCTATATCATTTAACTCCTTATATTCCATAAAAATTTCATCCTTCTCATTTAATCTGGTGAAGGATTTTGAAGCAGTTAAAATCCTATTTACCACCATATCTATTTTATCAGATATGTAAATGGATATAAAAATTATGGCAACTATAATTATCATCAATAAAATAATAACTCTGGTTAAAACATCTACGTATATGCCTTTCTTTAAGTCTATAATATTAACATCAGCTTTTAACTTCCAATCAGTATCCTTTATGTTGAATTCAATTGGGGCTTTATTTAGCCCATTGAAATCACTCTTCATAAAGTAACTTCCCCTGCTGTCCTCAATATATATGTCTACAATCCCTCCAACATCCATGCTTTTATTTATCATTTCTGCCTTATATAATGGAACATATCCAATTACAGTGGCTGTTTTTATCCCATTTTTTCTATGAATTACTGAAAAAACAATGTATTTACCATTGTTTTCATCTGATAACATGGAAAATCTTTCTTTTTCGATGCATGTGGCCTCAACATAGCTTAGAGGTTTTTTATGATAATCTGCAACCTCACCTTTTCTGTTGACTTCAATTACCCTGCCATTTGTATAAACAAACTTCATCTTTTCAAAATTTTTATTAACATCCATGAATCTTATAAAAACGTCTATTATCTCATGTTTTTCTCCACTGACGATATTGTCAGAATTTGACACCAAGGCAACACTATTTAAATTATTATATATATAATTGCTGATGTGCCTCTCTTCACGACTAACAATATCATTAACATAATCCATATACCTATCTGCAAAATAATTTATTGACTGTACAGCACTGCCAATAGTGAATATGCACATTGGTATAATAGACATAAGTAAAAATAATATTAATGTTGATTTCTTTATTCTTTTCATTTGCTTCACCATTTTCATTTTATATTTTCCTAATTATATCAATTAAGATTGATATATATCAACTATCATCTGCTATATCTATCTATTTATAAAATATATAACATACATATACTGCTGCTAAACACCCAATTATATGAGCAATTAATGCTGATAACAAGCTATGTCTTATTTTCTTGATCTGACATGCTCCAAAATAAATTGAAAGGGTGTAAAATATAGTCTCAGTAGATCCCATCATTACCGCTGCAATTCTTCCCTCAATTGAGTCAACTCCGTAAGTTTTTGCAATATCCGTCATAATCCCCAGTGCCCCACTTCCTGACAGAGGCTTTATTATTATCATGGGAATAACTCCATCAGGTATGTTAAAAATTTTTGTTACTGGGCTTATAAACTTAATTAAAAAATCCATTGCCCCAGATTTTCTGAAAATATCAATTGCAAATAACATTGTCAGTAAATATGGCGCAATTTTAAACACAGATATAAAGCCATCCTTGGCTCCATCCACAAATTCTTCGTATACTTTAACTTTTTTAAGTGCTGCAACAGACAAAATTAATAAAACAATTGATGGTAAAATAAAAACTTCCACTCTCATATATTAACCTCATTTATAAATTTTTCTCAATAACAGGTTTGATATCAGACCCGATATTAATGCAGCTGTTGTTGCAATAATTGTTGGAACTATTATATCTGAAGGATTAGAAGATTTTAAACCAGCTCTTATTGATATTACAGTTGTTGGCAAAAACTGCACACATGTTGCATTAACTATTAAAAAAGTTACCATATAGTCAGATGCTCTGTCCTTTTGTGGATTAATACTTTGAAGCTCATTCATAGCCTTTATTCCAAATGGAGTTGCTGCATTAGACAGGCCCATCATATTTGTTGCCAGATTCATTATTATACTACCTAATGCCTTTTTATTTTTCTTATCCAGTCCAGGAAATAAAATCCTCATTGGTAACGAAAGAAGTTTTGCAGCTAAATCTACCATCCCAGATTTTTCGCACAGCCTCATCATCCCAGACCAAACTGCCATTATTCCAGATAAGGCAATTAATAATTCCATAGATTTTTCAGCGGACTCCGACATTATAATCATCATATTCTGAATATCACCCTTTATCATCAGTGTAACAATCCCAACTACAATCATAAAAAACCATATTATGTTTATCATTCAATCACCTCTTATCATATGTATGATAAGGATAATCTAATTTATACTTGCCTTATCAGCATTTGTTTTTTTATTGAAGTCAATTGTCATTTTTAAAATTTATTAAACTTTTCATAAAATTATTAATAAATTAATATGATTTTAATACACAAGTTAAATCATGTATGTTAAAATTAAAATAATCATAGGAAAAGACATCAGGGTGTGACTCCAAAAAATGTGGAGGTGTAGAAATGATTTTTAAACCCGACGAAGTTGCCAACCTTAAAAAAGGTAGAACAATTCACGTAGAAATTAAGGAAGGAGATGTAAGGGTATTAAAAAGAAATTTCTGTGGGGTATATGAACTTTTCCCAGAGGATAATTCATGTCAGACGGAATATTTTGAGGATCTCAATCTTTTCAAAAACAGATACGGAAATGTCCATAAAAAGTTTCCCTTATATAATATCTGCAAGCAGCGTCTTGACATCTATCCTGTAGCTGAAGAAAAGGACTGTAGATATATCCTGAAATGGTTCAGTGAATACGGAAAAATAATCTATCAAAGAACAAAGACCTTTGCTGGACTGGATATTGACTATTATATATGGATATCTGATATGGAAAATACAATCTCCAGTTTTCAGGTGGTAAAAGATGACCATCACTTCACACTTAGTATTGGTTCAAAGAATATAGTAAATAGTCTTAAATATGCAATTTAATAGCCTGTGGCATTAGCTTTAATGCTAATGCCACAGGCCTTTCTTATATTGCTGCCATTATTTCTTTAAAATCCTTAAATTTAATATGTGGAATCTTTTCATCTTCGCAATATCTTGCTAGGTGAGATTTGGCAAAAATTACATCTGCATTTGTACAGCCACATCTGTCTGAATATCCATCCCCAATGTAATAAACCTTGTAACCCTCTTCCTTTAATTTATCAACAATCTCTTTTTTACAATTTCCACATTGTCCACATTTTTTAGATAGATTAGGATATGAAAACTTCCATCCATCTTTATACTCTAAATGACAGCACCTTACCTCAATATTATCAAACCCACTGTTTTTTAAAATTGGATTAATATAAAAATCAAATCCGTCTGAAGCTATAATAATCCTATCACCTATTCTGCTAACATATTCATAAAACTCTTTAAAACCTTGATTGAAATCAGCATTTTTTACAAAATCAATTATATCCTCTGGAGCTATATTTACCATACTCCATTGCATTTCTGCACACATAGGGGTGGTTATTTTTCTTTCTATCCACAATTCTTCCCATTCACCCCAGCCTTCCTCTGCAAAGGTTTTTATTATCAAATGTCCAATATCATCCCTTGTAACAGTTCCGTCAAAATCAACTACAAATGCCCTTTTCAAAATACTACCTCCTATATTTCCTGATAAATTCCAATGCTTCCTGCTTTGTTTTAATATTACCAATAAAAATTAATTCATCAACTTCTTTAAGGATTTTACCTATATCCTTTCCTTTAAGACCTGTAACTTCAATAACATCTTTACCTGTAATAAATTTAACTTTACTCATTTTTGTATCATAATTATCATAATATTTATCTATTAGCTCCATTATAAAATTCCAATATTTTTTACTTTCATCCTTATCATCCAGTAAGCTTCTTGTTGCTGAAATGTCACACAGAGAGCAGATAAATATATCTATTGCATCTTCTCCATAATCTCTAAAAAAATTGTATATCGCCTTTTCTGTTGCTCCCTGTTTAAATAACCCCAATACCCTCATATGCCCTGATATTACAGACTTAATAATCTTTTTCTGGGCGCTTGACATTGCCAGCCTTTCAGCTATTTTTTGAAATACCTCTTCTCCTTTTTTGTCATGTAACCTGAAACTTACTTTATCACCCTCAATTGTAATTGCATCAGGTTTCCCAATATCATGAAGAAAAGCTGATAATTTAAGAGTTAAAAACCTAGGGTATCCATTCACCTGCATATTAAAATGTTCACTTATTCTATTGCCCCATTTACTTGAATATATGTCGTTTATATTTTTTTCTAAAAAATCTAATGTTAATAAAGAATGCTCATATGCATGTACCACATGGTATCTGCATTTACCTACATTTTTCATTCTCTTCATAATAGGGAAAACAACCTCTAGAAGATTCAGATTATCTAAAAGTGTAATGTATTTTGAGCTTTCTTTGTTTCTTAATATTTTATATAATTCATCAAGGATTCTCTCCCCGGCAGCGTAAGTAAGTAAAGTAGCATCCCTTTGTATTTTTTCCTTTGTTGATTTTTCTATTTCAAAATCTAAATCACTGGCAAGCCTTACTGCCCTTAATAATCTTATGCCGTCCTTTAAAAACACATCATCTTTTATAACTCTTATCAATTGCTTTTTTAAATCTTCTCTCCCATTATAAATATCTATAATTTCCCCAGTAACAATATTTTCTGCAATGGAGTTTATAGTAAAATCCCTTTGACCCAAATCTTCCAAAATATTATTTCCTTTTAAATTGGCAATATCTATATATGTATTATCCTTTACAATTCTAGCTACATCATTATGCATATTAACGTATGAACCTTTGATATTATCAGCAATATTTTTCCCAATTCTATGACAATCTTCCTTACTTACAAAATCATAGTCAGATATATCCCTTTGTAGCAATCTATCCCTTAATGCCCCTCCAATCAAATATATATCTAATTTGTTTTCAATGGCATAATTTCTTACTTCATCCATCCAATTTCTCATAATTACCCCCTAAAATAATCTGCATACTATATTTCAACTTTTTCTTCAAATAAGTTTTTAAATAACCCATAGCATTTATTATGATAAAAAATTAACACTTCCATAATAATTATACTACTACATAAAACAAAATAACTAAAATTCGAAAAACAAAAATTATTCACCCACCTATAATTGTATAACAATAATGTAATTTATTAAATAAATAAATTAATTCCAAATATTCATTTCAAAATTTTTTGATATATTAATTAAGTTTAATAGAAATTTATTATTTAACCCATTGACTTTAATTGGTAGATTTGCTATTCTTTAATTACTGAAATGTCGAAGATTGTTGAAGGAGGTAACACAATGAAATCAACTGGTGTTGTAAGAAGAGTAGACGAGCTTGGTAGAGTAGTTATTCCTATAGAGCTAAGAAGAACAATGGAAATAGCTGAAAAGGATGCTCTTGAAATATATGTAGAAGGAGAAATGATAATCCTTAAGAAATATCAACCAGCTTGTATATTCTGTGGAAATGCAAAGGATGTTGAAAACTTTAAGGGTAAGAACATCTGCAAAACTTGCATGGCTGAACTTAAATCTGAGTAATTACATAAAACCTGTGCGATATGCACAGGTTTATTTTTATAATACCATATCTATTATATTTCTAAGCTGAATTTATATACTTCAGATTTAGATAAATTTCTATCCTTGGCAACCATTTTAATGGCATCCTTTTTACTTAGTCCCTCATTAATATACATTTGAATATGTTCTTCAATTGGTATCTTATCCAGTTCTTCTTGTTTTTCTCTTTCAATTTCGGATTTATTTTTACCCTCTATAACAATTACATACTCACCCTTTGGCTCTTTATCAGAATATATTTCTATTGCCTCTGACAAAGTGCATCTTAATATTTCTTCATGCTTTTTAGTTAATTCCCTGCATATAGCTATTTTCCTGTTTCCCAATTGTTCATACATATCATTTAAAGTTTTTATAAGTCTATGTGGTGCTTCATAAAAAATAATTGTTCTTTCTTCGTTTTTTAATTCCTGAAGTTTTATCCTTCTTTCCTTATTTTCCCTTGGCATAAAGCCCTCAAAAATAAATCTGGATGTGGATATACCTGAAACCACAAGAGCATATATAAGGGCAGCAGGACCTGGAATCAGAAATACATCTATGTTATTTTCAACAGCTAATCGAACTATATCTTCACCTGGATCAGAGATTCCAGGAGTACCTGCATCTGTAACTATGGCTATGCTCTCACCATCTAATGCCCTTTTTATTAGTTTATCTCCACTTTCCTTTTTGTTATGTTCATGATAACTTATCAGTGGCTTTTTTATTTCAAAGTGATTTAATAGTTTCAGCGTCTGCCTGGTATCCTCAGCAGCTATTATATCTACCTCTTTTAATGTATTTATAGCTCTGATACTAATATCCTCCAAGTTACCTATTGGAGTTGCAACAAGAAATATTTTCCCCTTCATTTTGACACCTTCCGTAAATTCTATTTATTTCTTCAGAATATGTTCCATCATCATTATATACATATAGAGGTTCCTCTACCTTTAAAAAATCTCCTCCAAAACGTGTAGCTTCAACAAGAACCATTGTAGGAGCCTTACCAACCTTTGGATGAACAAATCTTATTCTCTTAGGTGCAAACCTATGTTTTTCAAGACCAATAATAATATTAGCAAGCCTTTCTGGCCTATGTATCAAATAAAATCTTCCACCATCCTTTAACAGTTTTGAGGCTGTATAAATAAGTTCTTCCAGATTTATTAGTATTTCATGTCTGGATATTGCCTTATTATCATGTGGATTCAATATGCCTGAACTATTCTTTTTATATGGTGGATTAGATAAAACTACATCATATTTGTTTACCCCTATATCCTTAAAACAATCCTTTATATCTCCAGTATATATTTTTATGACTTCTTCTAGATTGTTTAAAGTAACACTTCTTCTAGCCATATCTGCTACTTCTTCCTGAATTTCTACTCCAATAATTTCTCTTGGCTCATATTTCCCGTAAACAAGGGTTGGGATTATTCCTGTTCCTGTTCCAAGGTCAACCACGCTGTCTTTTCTTTTTATTGATGCAAAATCTGATAAAAGAACGGCATCTATTCCAAAGCAGAACCATTTTGGATTTTGAATCAGCTTTAATCCCTTAAGCTGTAAATCGTCTATTCTTTCTCCTTCCTTAAGCATTGTATCTCTCCTTTTATGCTTATTCAATTATATTATTATAATCTATAATATATTTTTTTCATATATCAACTTTAAAGCAAAATAAAAAAGGTCCGTTTGGACCTTCCTTAAGTACGTTATTATTCTTGAACTGGAGCAGCTACTGGGCAAACATTTGCACAGTTTCCACAGTCTATACATGCTGCAGCATCTATAACGTATATTCCTTCTCCTGCTGATATGCAGTTAACTGGGCATTCTGGTTCACATGCTCCACAGCTAACGCAAGCATCTGTTATTTTGTATGCCATAGGTGATTCACCTCCTCAAAACACTTTTCAAACTTATTTTAACACTTTAGCTATAATCTGAAAAGTATTTATTTTTATTATAATGTTTATTATACGCAAATTTCTCCAAATTTCATCATGTTACTTCATATATCTATTCTTGAAGTAGGTTTTTAATTTCCTTTATATCATCTACGTCTTCCAATTCTAATTTTATTTCCTCTTCATTTATTTCCTGATGTTCATAATTTCCTGATATAAGTTCAACATCATAGATTGAAAAGATTTTTATTATTGGTTCATCTTTTTCATTTAAAATTTTTACTTTAAGACTTTCTTTAATAATGTTATTTTCAATAACCTCTCCCTGTCCTTCCTTTGTTTTAACAATTGAGCCTACGGAAGGAGTTATTTTTCTTATATCTTCATATGTGCTCTGCTCATAATTTAAGCAGCACATTAATCTTCCACAAACCCCTGAAATCTTAGTTGGATTAAGTGATAAATTCTGTTCCTTTGCCATTTTTATTGATACAGGTTCAAAGTCTCCTATGAATGAAGAACAGCACATAGGCCTGCCGCAAGGTCCAAGTCCGCCAACCATCTTTGACTCATCTCGAACTCCTATCTGTCTCAATTCAATTCTCGTTCTGAAAATAGCAGCCAAATCCTTTACTAACTCTCTAAAATCTATTCTACCATCGGCTACAAAATAGAATATTATTTTATTGTTATCAAATGTATATTCCACATCTATAAGCTTCATAGGAAGTCCATGCTGGGCAATTTTTTCAAGACATATATTAAAAGCCTCCTCTTCCCTTGATTTATTGTCAGCATGCTTTTCAACATCCTCCTGGGTAGCAATCCTTAGAACCTTCTTTAATGGAGCCACTATTTCTTCTTCACTTACATGTCTTATCCCTATAACAACTTCTCCAAACTCCAGACCCCTTGCGGTCTCAACTATTACATAATCACCCTTTTTTATTTCTAAATTATCAGGGTCAAAGTAATATATTTTACCTGCTTTTTTAAACCTGATGCCTACAACCGTAATCATCCTATACCTCCTGTATTTCCAAAAGCATAACTTCCATTGTTAATTGAAAATTAGCATATTGCTTAAGTTTATTTTTGGCATCATTTATTGCCAAAATTATTCTATCTAGTCTATTATAAGATAATATCCTGCTTTCCTCAACTAACTCAGAATAAAAATCCTTATTTATAATAATTTCTCTGTCTTTTATCAGTTTTATAAGCATTATATCTCTGTACCACGCCATCATAATATCAAGAATTAATTCTATCTTATCTTTATTATCAACTAAAAACTTTACATCCTTAAATGCTTCAATTGTTTTTTCTCTGATTATTCTCTTTGAAAACTCCATAGTTTTACTTCTAAGCTCTAAAAAAGATTTATCTAAGGCATTCCTTGCATTGCCTAATATACCATCACTTATACTGGCTGCCAGCTGTGCATTTTCTTCATTTATCCCTTCCTTAATAAGTAAATTCTTTATCTTTTCTGGATTTATTCTTCCCAATCTCAAAATTTGACACCTTGATCTTATTGTCTGTAATATTGTATTTTCATTGTCTGTAAGCATGATTATTGTTGCATACTCTGGAGGATCTTCAAGTGTCTTTAAAATAGCATTTTGTCCTTGAACTGTTATTGTATCCGCTTCCTTAATAACCACTATTTTTTTATATCCTTCGTATGGTTTTGTATAAATCTCATCTGTAAGATTTCTAATTTCATCAACCCCAATACTCTTCCCTTTGCTTGATATTACAACAAAGTCCGGATGGTTGCCATTTTTTATTTTTAAACACTGACTGCATAAACCACAGGGTTTTACCTCTGAACTACAAAGCAGTTTTGCCGCCATATACATTGCAAAATCACTTTTCCCAACTCCATCCGGACCTGTTAATATATATGCATGGGATATTTTATTGTTTTTATATATTTTTTCAAACACTTCCCTTGCAAATTCTTGTCCCGCAAATTCAAACAAGCCTATCACTCCGTATTATACTTTTTCAAATTTATCAACATCTATGACAAAAACTGTTGCTCCACCAATGGTAATCTCAACAGGATTAGGTACATAAACACCTGTAGCTCCTAAAACTGGTGATGGTGGAGAGACAATCTGTTTTCTGGTTGTACACACCTTTCTTATTATATCTAAAACTTCTTCAACCTTTTCCTTTTCTACACCTATTAATAGGGTAGTATTTCCTGCCTTTAAAAATCCTCCTGTTGTAGCTAATTTTGTGACTCCAAATCCTTTTCGGGTAATTTTCTTAATTAATTCGCCAGCATCGTCGTCATGAACAATGGCAATAACAAGCTTCATAATAACCCCTCCATATTAATAATTTTAATGTTTCTGAACCAATATATTTAAATATATTATACCCTTTAAAATCCTTTTTATGGAAGGAAAATGTGCAATTTTAATAATTATTAATTTTTCCTAATATTTATTAGTATTTGTTTTAGACCCTTTCTATTTCTTTTCTCACTAGTTCTAAAACATCATTGAAGACTTTTTCTATACTTTGACTGGCATCAACTCTCTTTATCCTCTCTGAATATCTATTAAGTAATATTTGATAACCCTCTCTTACTTTTCTATGAAAATCTACAGCTTCTAAATCTAATCTATTAACTTCTCTTCCTTTATTTGCAGCTATTCTTTTAAGTCCAATCTCAGGTTCAATATCTAAAAGTATTGTTAAATCAGGAATGTAATTTTCAATGGCAAACCTGTTTATCTGCAATACTTCATCTATACCTAATCCCCTTGCATGTCCTTGGTATGCCAAAGAGGCATCAAGGAATCTGTCACATATTACAATTTTCCCATCTTTTAACGCTGGAATAATCTTTTCAACAAGGTGCTGTCTTCTTGCAGCAGCATAAAGTAATGCCTCTGTTCTCCCATCCATAGAGGTATTTTCTTTATTTAAAATAACCTCCCTGATCTGCTCTGAAATAGCTATTCCTCCAGGTTCCCTAGTTAATAAAAAGTCTAATCCTTTTGACTGAAGATATTGTCCTAAAAGCCCGATTATAGTTGTTTTTCCTCCACCCTCTGGTCCATCTATGCAAATAAATATTCCCTTTTTCATATTTTCCTCCTAAACATCAAGTACATTAATATATTCTGCTGTCCCATCATTAATACCGTTTAATGGAATGTTATTCTCCTTAACGAATTCAATATAATTAATTATCTCATCTGTAATATATTCTCCAGGCAATAATACCGGAATTCCTGGGGGATAGGGCGCAACTAATTCTCCACTTATCATACCACTTGCCTCACATAATCTAATCCTTCTTTTCTTTGTATAATAAGCCTCCCTCATATTAATAGCTATCTTATAGCCTGGTATACTTTTTTTAAAATGAATAGACTTATTAACCTTTTCCTTGTTTTTTATGACATCAATAAGTGCATTATATAATAAATCAAAGGATTCTTTATTATCTCCTACACTACAGATTAAAGTGATGTTATTTACATCTGACATTTCAACCTGTATCCCATATTTTTGTCTTAATAAATTATCTAAATTTTTCCCACCAAAATTTGAAGATATAACTATTTTTGTTATATCAACATCAGAAACTCCCTTTACACCAATATGTTCCTTTCCTAAAAGTCTGTATTCCTCTATGCTGCTCATTTTATCTCTAAATTCATTTATATTAACCAGCAACTCATCTGTCAAAATTCTTCCCTTTTCTTGCATTATATATCTTGCAGTATCTATGGATGCAAGCAATATATATGAAGGACTGGTACTTTGATAGAGTTTTAACATAAACTCTATCCCCTCTGTATCTACCCCCTTACTTACATTTAAAAGTGCAGTCTGTGTTAAGGCAGGGGTTGTTTTATGCATACTCACAACCGAGACGTCAGCCCCGCATTCCATAGCTGATTTAGGAAGATTATCATTGAATGGAAAATGAGCTCCATGAGCTTCATCAACTAAAACAAGAATTTTTCGTCTGTGTGCTTCCTTTACTATTTCCTCTAGGTTGCAGCAGGTTCCATAAAAAGTTGGATTTGTTATTACAATTGCCTTTGCATCTGGATTCTCATCCATTATCTTAATCAAATCTGATGTTTCAACTGATACAGCAATATTAAATTCATCTAATATTCTTGGATTAACATAAACACAATTTAGTCCACCTAAAAAACACGCCATAAAAACTGAACGATGACAGTTCCTCTGAACAATTATTTTATCCCCTGGTTTTGTTGTACCTGTTATCATACTATATATACCACAAGTACTACCATTAATTAAAAAATAGCTTTTGGCTGCTTTATATGCCTGTGCAGCAAGTTTTTGTGAATGTAAAATCATTTCTTCTGGTAAATGGAGATTATCCAGACCAGGTACCTCGGTATTATCCATTTTATAAAGGTTATCCCTTATCACATTAAGTTCATTAAATTGCCTTTTATTATTTTTATGCCCCGGCATATGAAAAGGAATTATATCTTCATTTATATAATCAATTAAACCTTCTACTATAGGCATTTTATTCAAATTTATCAGCCCCTTAAGCAAAACTATAAATACATTATACATTTACAAATAAAAAAAATAAAGCAACCTGATGGCTGCTACTTTTATGATTTAATAATTATATTTCTATTCATATTCAATCTATAAATATCTCTGATTTTATCTTTATAGTAATTATATAATACATGATTTATTTTTATTTCTCCAATACTGGCAACACATAGACTGCAGATTTTTTCATTTAATAAATTAATACCATTTCCATCTTTTATTTCATTTTCACATATAAAACATCTCATACTATCACCTGCTCTCTCGGTCTGTTTATTCCAATTATTACCTTATATAAAACAAATTATTCACTTATATAAAATTATCTAAAGTTAATACTAATATTAGTATGTTATAAAGATTATGAGGTGATTTTATGAGCAATGCAGTTAGAGCCATGGTTGCTGGGTATGTAGAGAACTTTAAGGATAAACTTGAATATATTGTTGATACTCTTTATAAAAATCCGGAACTCTCATTTAATGAAGAAAAATCCTCTGAAATTTTAATTTCCATCCTAAAGGATGAAGGCTTTAAAATTACTGAAAATGTAGCCAATATAAATTACTCCTTTAAAGCAGAATATGGCTCCTCATCCCCTAAAATAGCTTATTTATGTGAATACGATGCAGTTAAAAATATGGGGCATGCTAACGGACATAACATAACTTCAGCTATAAATTTAGGTGCAGCTGTTGGCTTGAAAAGAGGTATTGAAAAGATAGGTGGCAGCGTAGTATTAATAGGTTGCCCTGCAGAAAATAAATATCCCTCTAAAATCGTAATGTTGTCTGAGGGAGTTTTTTCAGATGTTGATGCAATTATCTGTGGTCATGCAATGGATAAAACATGTGAAAGCGGTTCTTCCCTTGGAATGTCTATTGTGGATTTAACTTTTATTGGAAGACAGGCACATTCTTCCCTTAATCTTAAGGAAGGTATAAATGCTATTACTCCTTGCGTGATGCTTTTCAACTTGATTGAATCTTTAAAGAATAAATACCATCATCGTGGATTTATTAATGGAATCATAACCAATGGTGGAGATGATATAAGTCTGATACCTGGAGAGGTCAGCTGCAGCTTCATGGTTAAATCAGCAGATAAAAAAGTTATTTCTGATATATTGAATCAAATCATCAACAGCGCTGATTTTACAGCTAAATTATATAACTGCAAGGTTGATTATAAAGTCTCTGAGCATGAATATCTGCCTCTTATTACAAATCATGATTTATCAACTATTGCATGCCATAATTTAAAAGAAAGGGGCATAATAAACATACATGGTTCTATTACTTCCTTGGCAAGCCTGGATATTGGAAATGTAAGTCAAATAATTCCTACAATACATCCTTACATAGGCATATGCGAAGAACCTACCCAATACTACTCAAAAGAATTTGCTGATTGCACAATAACCAGCTATGCTAAAGAAAATATGCTTAAAGCAGCCTGTGCATTAGCCCTTACCGGTATTGATATTATCCAGAACCCTGATATCATAAAAAAGCCGCTTAAAAATTAAGCGGCTTTTATCTACTAATTAATTGGTTTAACTTATTTATGAGTCTACTACTGGGTTCAAAGTAAAAACTATATATGTTTCCTTCCTTTTCGTAAGTAACTTTATATGCTAAAGCCAATCTCTTTGTACATAGAAAGATACTATCTTTGTCAATTTCTGACTTCTTGGTTTCTGAAGATACTTTCTCTATTTTTAATATGTGTTTAGCATTTAAACTTAACTCAACCTTTCTTTTATTACCATTAAACCTTTCAATAATAAGCTCATTATCAATAATAGCATATCTGAACTTTGTCTTACATTTTACCCATATTAAAAAGGTTATTATTATTGCAAGTGGAATTATACCATAACCTAAATATATAAACTCCCTTATGAATCTTTTTAAGTCACTTAATATGATTGTAAAATCAATCAACACTATTAAGGCAATTAATAATAAGAAAAATTTAGCCAATTTTCTATGCCTATACGCAACAGTTTCTCTATATAAAGTTCCCATTTATGCTCTCCCTCTTAACATCGTTGTAACATAATGATTATACAACGGTTAAGTAATTATTCCTAACCTCAAAATTCATACTCTATAGCCTCTATTTACTATAATTCTAATTAAGCTGAAACTATTTCTCTCCTGCTCATTTTATATTAACCAATCTCCATATATCTATAATTTATTCATAGAACCATATTTATTGTTTGCAAATAAAAAAGACGACTAACGCCGTCTTTATGGTGGAGATAAAGGGATTCGAACCCTTGACCCCCTGCGTGCAAGGCAGGTGCTCTCCCAGCTGAGCTATATCCCCATATTAAATTGGTGGGCCTTCAGGGACTCGAACCCCGGACCAACCGGTTATGAGCCGGTTGCTCTAACCAACTGAGCTAAAGGCCCTCGTTATCAACTGAATACATTATATATTTTACACTGTATTCACCTAATAGTCAAGTACTTTTTTAGAAAATTAAAGTTCTTT